>CAIYYI010000409.1 GCA_903930345.1 uncultured Verrucomicrobiota bacterium | reverse complement strand
TCCCCGGGTGCTGGCCGTCTATGACTGGCTGCGCGGCAATTTCACCCTGGAGGAGAATCCCGGCATGGGCCCGCAGGGGATGTTCTACTATTATCTTATGATGTCCAAGGCCCTCACCGCGTATGGCCGGGATGAGCTGGTCACGAAGGACGGCCGCGCCCTCAACTGGCGCAAGGATCTGGCGATGAAAATCATCAACTTGCAACAGCGGGATGGCTCCTGGGCCAATGAGAACAACCGCTGGATGGAGAAGGATCCCAACCTCGTCACCGCCTATTCGCTGATCGCCCTGGAGCTGATCCACCGCGGCATCTGAGGTGGGGTTCCACCAAAAACCGGCGGGGCTGCTGAACCTCCAGGGGTTCTATGATCCCCTGCTCGCCCAAGTGGAACGCGCCCGCCAGTGCGGCCTGGTGCGGGAAACCCATGGCCGGCCGCTGCTGACAGCCACCACTCCCGCCGCCTTGCTGGCCGTCCTTCTGACACCGTCCATGCGGGGTCAGTGATAAATCTCCGCGCCCGTGTCGCGAAACTCCCGGGCTTTTTCCTGGAGCCCCACCTCGACGGATTGCTCCTCCGGCACGCCCTGTTCCGCCGCGAATTTGCGCACGTCCTCCGTGATTTTCATCGAGCAGAAATGCGGTCCGCACATGCTGCAAAAGTGGGAGGTCTTGGCGTTATCCTGCGGCAGGGTCTCATCGTGGAACTCCCGGGCGGTTTCGGGGTCGAGCGAGAGGTTGAACTGGTCCTCCCAGCGAAACTCAAACCGGGCCTTGCTCAGCGCGTTATCGCGGTGCTGCGCGCCGGGGTGGCCTTTGGCCAGATCCGCCGCGTGGGCGGCGATCTTGTACGCGATCACGCCATCCTTGACATCCTTGCGGTTGGGCAATCCCAGGTGTTCCTTGGGCGTGACGTAACAAAGCAGCGCGGTCCCATACCATCCGATCATGGCCGCCCCGATGGCCGAGGTGATGTGATCGTACCCGGGGGCGACATCGGTGGTGAGCGGCCCCAGAGTGTAGAACGGCGCCTCGTGGCACCACTCCAGTTGCTTGAGCATGTTTTCGCGGATCATGTGCATGGGCACGTGGCCGGGCCCCTCGTTCATCACCTGCACGCCCCGATCCCAGGCCCGGCGGGTCAGGTCCCCTTGCGCCTTGAGTTCGGCAAACTGCGCCTCGTCGTTGGCGTCCGCAATCGAGCCCGGCCGCAGGCCGTCCCCGATGCTGAACGACACATCGTAGGCGGCCATGATGTCGCAGATATCGTCCCACCGCGTGTACAGGAAGTTCTCCTGATGATGGGCCAGGCACCACTTGGCCAGGATGCTGCCCCCCCGGCTCACAATGCCGGTGGCGCGCCGCGCCGTCAGGGGGATGAAGCGCAGAAGCACCCCGGCGTGGATGGTGAAATAATCCACCCCTTGCTCGCACTGCTCCAGCAACGTCTCACGGAAAATCTCCCAGGTGAGATCCTCCGGCTTGCCGCCCACCTTCTCCAGCGCCTGGTAGATGGGCACCGTGCCGATCGGCACCGGGGAGTTGCGCAGAATCCATTCGCGGGTGGTGTGGATGTTGCGGCCCGTGGATAGGTCCATGACGGTGTCAGCCCCCCAGCGGGTGGACCAGCGCATCTTCTCCACCTCCTCCTCAATGTTGGAGGCCACCGCAGAATTGCCAATGTTGGCGTTGATCTTCACCAGGAAGTTGCGCCCGATGATCATCGGCTCCAGCTCCGGGTGGTTGATGTTCGCCGGAATCAGGGCCCGGCCGCGCGCCACCTCCTCCCGCACAAATTCAGGCGTGATGCTTTTGGGCAGGCTGGCCCCCAGCGAATCGCCCGGGTGCTGGTGCAGGAGATCGTTGCGGTGGCGCTGGTCGCTGAACTGGTCGCGCAGCCGCTCCAACCCCTGGTTTTCACGGATGGCCACATACTCCATCTCCGGGGTGATGATGCCCTGGCGGGCGTACCACAGCTGGGTGACCGGATGCCCCTGACTGGCCCGCAGGGGGCGGCGCCGCGAAAGCGTGCCGGTGGACCGGTATTTGCCCTCCACATCGCCCGACTCCTGAATGACGGTGCGGCCCTCGTATTCCTCCACGTCGCCCCGGGCCTGGATCCAGGCCTGGCGGGCCGGCGGCAGCCCCAGGGTGCAATCCCCGTGAAACTCCGGGTCGCCCCAGGGACCGCTGCAATCATAGACCAGCACCGGTGCGTTGGCCTGGGTGGCTCCGTTGGGCAGGCGGGTGGGGGCCAGGGTGATTTCCCGCATGGGGACCTGCACGGTGGCATGGAGCCGCCCGGGCAAATACACCCGTCGGCTGCTGCTTTCGATCTGCCCTGCCGGGCCGCTCTTGCTGTTCTGGTCTGCCGTCATAATGCGTCTTCGTTGGGTTTGGCCACGCGAGCCTTCGCGCCATTGGCTGGCGGTGAAGGGGATTCCAGGAAAGGAGGTCGAAGCGTCCCTTCGCCAGCATTACCTGGATCAGGTTCAACGGGTCGGCACCGCTCCAGCGGCACCCTCTCAGCCTTGGTTCCGCCGGGCGGAACAGGTTGGCTCCCCAAAACCGCCATAAACATGATGCCATCCGGCGGCTCCGTCAAGGGCTCGGGCTCAAATACCAATAAAAAGGCCGCCCCCACTCAGGAGCGGCCCAGACTACCCCAACACACAACTCAACACTAACAACTGAAAGACTTGCCGCAACCGCAGCTCTGGCGGGCGTTCGGGTTGGATATCTTGAAGCCCGCGTTGGTCAGCCCATCGGAAAAATCGATCACCGCCCCCCGCAGATTCTCCGCGCTGGTCGGATCCACAATCACCGAAACTCCCCCGGCCTCGCTCGACAGATCCTCCGTCTGCTTTTGATCGAACAACATGCCGTATTGCATGCCGGAACAGCCGCCCCCCTCGACATAAATGCGCAATCCCTTGCCTTGGTTGGCCGGATCGCCATCAATCAGCTGCCTGATCTGGCGGGCGGCCTTGTCGGTGATGGTCACTATCGGTTCACTGGCTACTTTCTGGCTCATATTAAGTATTTGAATATGTTATATGTGCCCAATGTAGCCCGGGTTGGAGGTTTGTCAAATGGGGGAAAATGATTTCGCGTAACCCATTGCCGGAGTTGAACTCCGGTCGGATAACTCCCCCGGCGACAGGGGACTAATTCCAACGAGCTTTCAAGATGAGACTAAGGCGCGCCGGGTTTTGGGCCGCTGGCTAGGCGCGAGCGAGGCGCATATCCGCAGCGATCTGTAACGAGCGAGCAACAACGCCAGCGGCCCAAAGAAC
>CAIYYI010000408.1 GCA_903930345.1 uncultured Verrucomicrobiota bacterium | reverse complement strand
TGGGCCCGGGCCGCCTTCACCACCGTCAGATCCGCCCGGTGCCCCTGCGCGCCGAGGCGGTAGCCCAACTCCGCCGCCTGCGCGATGATGGCCTCGGGAATCCCGACCTGCAGCAGCCGGCCACGCGCCTGCGAAACCTGGGCGGCCAAAACCTCGTCGGCCGCCCGCCACGATTCCCGCATCGCTTCCGGGTCCTGGTCAAAGGCGAGCCGCCGCCGGATCACCTCCTGGCGCTCGGCCATGACCGCAATCTGCCCCGCCGTCACGCACAAGCCGAACCGGTCGAGAAACTGGGGGCGCAGCTCCCCCTCCTCCGGGTTCATGGTGCCGATGAGCAGGAACCGGGCGGGATGCGCGAAGGAGAGCCCCTCGCGCTCCACCACGTTCACGCCGGAGGCCGCGGCATCCAGCAGCAAATCCACGAGGTGATCGTCCAGCAGGTTCACCTCATCCACGTACAGGACCCCGCGATGGGCGGCGGCCAGCAGGCCGGGCTCAAAACAGCGCTGCCCGGTTTGCAGGGCCTGCTCCAGCTGCAACGCCCCCGCCACCCGGTCCTCGGTGGCGTTCAGCGGCAGCTCCACAAAGGGCATGGGGCGGAAGCTGATTTCGCCCGGGCGACGCTGGTTGCCCGCCACCGGCAACGCCGGGGTCCACGGCACTCCTGCCGGATCGGTGTTGAACGGGCAACCTGTCACCACCCGGATGGGCGGCAGCAGCCCGGCCAGCGCCCGGGCGGCGGTGGATTTGCCGGTCCCCTTGGGGCCGCGCACCAGCACCCCGCCGATGCCCGGGTCCACCGCATTGAGCAGCAGGGATGCCTTCATCGGCTCCTGGCCGACCAGCGCGGAAAACGGATAGAGGCAGGTGCGCACAGGATTCAGACGGCGGGGTACTCCCAGCCCTTGCGGTATTCACGACGCAGCAACTGGTTGGCGGCAGCGTCCCCCACGCACTGCAGACGCGGCCCGTCCCATTCCACGCTGCGCCCCAGCTTGTAGCTGAGCATGCCCAGCAGGGCCAGGTTGGTGGCATGCTGAATCTCCCCGATGTCGCTCACTGGCCGGCCACCGGTCCGGATGGCGTTCAGAAAATCCGCCCATAGCTCCCTGATATTCTGGTCGTCCGGCTTGTTCAGGCGGGGGGCCTCAGTCACCACAGGATCCTGAGAGTTGGTCGGGTAAAAAGTCCAGCCCATCTTCCAACCCAGGTGGAAGGTCCCCTTCTCCCCGTAAAAATAGCAGCCCACATGCTCACCCTTCTCGGCGTTGTTGCCGGCGAACTGGCGGTGCTCCCACGAGACATCAAACCCACTGAACTGGTAGGTGGCCAACTGATGGTCGGGCGCGTCGGTGGTCTGCTCCGTGGCGTTCAGGATCGCCGGCCCCCGGATTGCCCGCCCGCCCGTGGAGAACACCTTGCTCGGGTGCTTCTCCCCCGTGATCCACAGGATCTGGTCCAGCCAGTGGATGCCCCAGTCGCCCAGCGTCCCGTTGGCGTAATCCAGGTAATTCCGGAATCCGCGCGGGTGAATGCCGCCGCTCCACGGGTTGTCCGGGTCGCCATTGAATGGGCGCAGCGGGGCCGGGCCGCACCACAGGTCCCAATCCAGAGCCTTCGGGGGCTCCGAGTTGCGGCGGGGCCGCTCAGGGCCGCCCCCGGAATGCACGAAGGCCCGCACCATCCCGATCTTGCCCAGCTTGCCGGACCGGATGAACTCGCGCCCGCTCACGTTATGGGGGCTGACGCGCCGATGGGTCCCCACCTGCACCACCTTGCCAGTCGCGCGCGCGGCCTCCACCATGGCCTGCCCCTCCAGGATGGTGTGGCTGATCGGCTTTTCCACATACACATGCGCCCCCGCCTTCACCGCCGCGATGGTCTGCAGCGGATGCCAGTGGTCAGGGGTGCCCACGATCACAATCTCCGGCTTCTCCCGCTCCAGGAGCTCGCGGTAATCGCGGTGCGGCTTGGCGTCCGCCCCGGTCTCCTGCTTCACCCGCTGGACGGTCCGGTCCAGAAACCGCTGGTCCACATCACACAGGGCCGTGATCTCGCAGGCCCCGCTGGCCATGGCCTCCCCCAAGATGTTGTTGCCCCACCAGCCGCAGCCGATGAGCGCCGTACGGAATTTGCGGCCGGTCGCAACCGCCCCCCACAACGGGGCGGCGGACCAGGCGAGCCCGGCCGTTGCGGCGGCTTTCAGGAACTTGCGTCGGTTGAATTGCATACGTCGTCGATGTGCCGCATAACTTTGTTCCCTCCCGGTCCAATGTCAACCTGCCAAAACGGTGAAAATGTTTGCCTGCCCGACGGGCTGAGGCTATTTTCCCGACCCCATGATTAGGCTGGCCCTGTTCGACATTGATGGCACGCTGATCCGCACCGGAGGTGCGGGGGTGCTGGCCTTTAGCCGCGCCCTGGCGAATGAATTCCGCCTGGGCCACCTCGCGGAGAAGCTCTCCTTTGCCGGCCGCACCGACACGGGCCTGGTGCGCGAAATCTTCCACTTGGGCGGCATTGAACCCACCCCGGAAAACTTCCAGCGGTTCTTTGACTGCTACGTCTTCTGGCTCGACCACCTGCTGGAGAAAACCCACGGCCACCCCTGCCCGGGTGTGACCGCGTTTCTGGCGCAGCTCCAGGCCCTACCCCAACCACCCGTGCTGGGCCTGCTCACCGGCAACATCCGCCTCGGCGCGGAAATCAAACTCCGCCGTTACCAGCTTTGGGAACCCTTTGTCACGGGAGGGTTTGCGGATGACCACGAGGACCGTTGCCGGATCGCGGCGGCCGCCCGGGACCGGGGCAGCCACCTGCTGGGCCGGGAACTGGTCGGGGAGGAGATTCTGGTAGTGGGGGACACCCCGCTGGACATCCGCTGCTGCCGAGCCATCCAGGCCCGCATGCTGGCTGTCTGCACCGGGGGAGCCTCCCGCGCAGACCTGGCAGCCCACCAACCAGAGTGGCTGGTGAACGACCTGCGGGAAATCAGCGCCGCCGACGTCTGCGCGTAAGCGGTCGCTGGGAAACCGGCGTTTCAGCAGCAGCCGCAGCCCCCCTTGCAGGAACCGCACGACTTTTTGCCCCCACCGGCGGGCTTGGTACCCCGGGAGGCGAAGGTCGAAAACTTCTTGCGCAGCCGTTTGGAGCCGCACTTTGGACAGGCCGCGCCCTTCCAATTGGTGGACCGCACCAGGAGTTCGCTGTCCTTGCCACACTTGCCACAGGAAAATTCAAAAATCGGCATAATCAATCAATGTCACAGACAGTCTAGGGCCTTTTCCAAAAACCTCAATGTGCATTTACCTATTTGCATTTACCAATTCGTTGGCCTCATGGTTTCGGAAGAAGATTTGGTCCCTGATTGCTGCATTCTCGCCATCATAATCCCCGCGTTTCCCCGCCGCCATCGTATTTGGGGGGGGGCAGTCGAAGGCGGTGGCAAAGATGACTAAACGTGACTGGAAGATGAAATTGGTTGGAAAGGCGGAATGGGGACGGGAACGGCTCGGCAGTCCCGCAAAGCGGGACCCACCGGG
>CAIYYI010000407.1 GCA_903930345.1 uncultured Verrucomicrobiota bacterium | reverse complement strand
TACTGCCTATTTAGTTGACTCCAGTGACCCCAACCAGTAGTGGTTGGTCTGTATGGATGAGGATTATCCGGCGAACCTGATTGAACTGGAGGAGCGCTTCACCACCGAAGGCGCTTGCGAGCGATATCTGGTGAGTTTGCGCTGGCCTGGCGGTTTTGTTTGTCCCCGCTGTCAGCGCAAAGGGGCTTGGGCGTCACGCCGGGGGCTGTTGATTTGCCAAGCCTGCCAATACCAGGCTTCCATCACCGCAGGCACGATTTTCCAGGACACCCGCAAACCTCTGCGGCTTTGGTTTCGGGCCATCTGGCACATCACCAGTCAGAAAAACGGTGCCAGCGCCTTGGGGTTGCAGCGGGAACTTGGCTTGGGAAGTTATGTGACGGCTTGGAGTTGGATGCACAAGTTGCGCCGGGCGATGGTGCGCCCTGGCCGGGATCGGTTGCGCGGAACCATCGAGGTGGATGAAACTTATTCTAAGTTGCGATCATGTTGAGACTAACAATCCTGGGCCAGGCCGTTAGACTGCGGAGTCCTTGGGTATTGGCGGCCAAGCGGGGCAGACCCGCTTGCAGTTGGGCCAGCACCCCGTCCATGGAGTTAAAGACGCGATTGGGAAACTCCTTTTCCCGCAGTTCGTCCCAAACATGTTCTTGAGGATTGAGTTCTGGCGAATAACCAGGCAAACGGTAACCGCGCATGTTTTCGGGCATCCGCAAATCTTGTGAGCGGTGGGAGCTGGCTCCATCCCAAATCATGAGGATGAACTCTTGGGGATGCGCCTGGCTGACTTGGTGCAGGAACTCATTCATTTGCTCGGTGTTCATCTGCGGGCAGATTTTCCAATCCAGCTCCCCCTGCACGGGGCTGACCGCGCCATAGACATACACAAATTGACGCTCGTAGCCATTGGCCACCGTGGGGCGCAGGGGCGCGGGCGACCAGCAGCGGCGAATTCTCACCATCCGCCCAAAGCGCGCCTCGTCTTGAAACATCAGGCGCACCGGCCGGCCGCGAACCTCTTCTGGTTTCAACAAATCCGCCAGCGCTTCCGGCAGTTTTTTTTCCAGTCCGCTTGGACTTGGGGATCGCCCTTGGGGTGGCGGGTGTCGGGGGCGATTTTGCGCCACCCGTGCCGCGCCAGCATCCGCCAAACCACCGACCGGTCTACCGGCCGCCCCAACTGTTGCGCCAGCGCGGCGCGAATGGGGGACAACACTAACAATCCCCCGTCCTTGGCTTGTTCCGCCCAGGGCCGCAGAAATTCCCGTTCCGCCTCCCCATCCAGCAACGCCCGCCGCCGCCCGCCCCAGGTTTTGCGGGCGGGCGGCACCACGGGCGGCTGGGCAAACCCACGCTGACAACGAACGACCGTGGCACGGCCCACCCCGAGCAGTTTGGCTGTTTGTTCCAGAGTGGCGTTCAATTCGGCGGGCAGCAACACCGCCAAGGCTTGGCGCAAGCGATTCACATCCTGAGTGTGCTTCACTACCGCCCACGCTTGGCGGACTAATTCCGGTTTGGGGCTTCGGGGTCTGGCCATGCACCCAATCTACTATTAGTCTCATCTTGATTGCAACTTAGAATTATGTGGGCGGCGTCGCCGAGGGCAAGCGCGGTCGGGGAGCCCAAAGCAAGGCGTTGGTCATGATCGCGGCCCAAGCCGACGGACGCAAAATCGGTCGTATTCGTCTGGCCCGCGTGCCCGACGCTGCGGCCGCCAGCCTGGAGCAATTCATCGCGCAGTCCATCGAACCTGGCAGCCAAGTCATCACCGATGGTTGGGATGGCTATGGGGGCTTGGGGGTTCAAGGCTACCACCATGAGGTGAAAGTCCTCCAGGGCCACGGGAAAGACGCGGCGACGGAATTGCTCCCGCGAGTACACTTGGCTGCCTCCTTGCTCAAGCGCTGGCTTTTGGGCACCCACCAAGGAGCGGTTCATCCCAGCCACCTGGATTACTATCTCGACGAATTCACCTTCCGGTTCAACCGGCGCAACAGCCGTGTGCGAGGCAAACTGTTCTACCGCCTGCTGCAACAGGCAGTGGAAGTCGAACCCGCGCCTTATCGAGCCTTGGTGGGCGGCAAATCAGACCGCCCACCACTACCTATAGGGGGTACTGGAGTCATCTAAATAGGCAGGCAGGGAAATACCGGAGATGCTATTGGTGGTTCCAGCCGCGAACGTAAACAGGCGGTTGAACCCGTTGCCGCTGATGAAGAGGTTCGTGGCTCCCGGCCCAATGATGGTCAGGTTGTTGGTGACTAACAGTTCGCCGGATGCCAGAACGATGGTGCCGTTGGTGGTGAGGTTAATTGTGTCTCCGGAGATGGAATTCAGAATGGCATCGCGCAAGGAGCCGGGGCCCGCATCCGCCAGCGTGGTGATGATGTTGGTGGCCGGCAGCCGGGGCGTGGTGAGCACCTGATCTGTGCCCACGTTCGTCCCTGCACTGTTGGCGGCCACTAACCGGAAGTGATAGGTCGCAGCGGGAGACAAGCCGGCCAGGTTGGAGATGGGAATGGCGCCGACCAACGCGGGCAGGCTGTTGGTCGCGGAGAAGCTCCCGTAGTTGGTCGTGAGGCCGTATTGGAAATAAGCGGCGGTCGCCCCATTGCCCGGATCCACTGTGCCGTTGAGCGCGGCGTTCGTCGCCGTGATACCGCCCGCCGAAAGCGTGACCACAGCGGGAGCCACGACGCCGGTGTAGAAAGTCTGGTCGCCGCCATTGCCGCTGCCCCAACTGTTGCCGGCCACCAATCGGAAATGATAGGTCGTGGCGGGAGACAAACCGGTGAGGAGGCTGGTCACAGCCAGCGTGGCATTGACAGGGGGCAGGCTGTTCGTGGCGGTGAAAGCGCCATAGTTGGTGGTGGTGCCGTATTGGAAGTAGGCCGCGGTCGCGGCCAGGCTCGGATTCACCGTCCCGCCGAGCGTGGCGTTGGTCGTGATGCTGCCGCTGGCCGGAAGGGTGGTGACGACGGGGATGCCGGGGCCATACAACTCGATTTCATCCAGGCACATGGCCGCATTCACCTTAATGCGAAAACCGGTGGCGGCCACCGGATTGAAGGCGAACAGATGACGCCGGGACGGGTAGCTGAAGTTGGTGGCGCCCGCCGCCGCATATTGAATCACGCCAAGGATGTTCCAATTCGTGTCCGGCGTGGCGGCGGTGGGGTTGGTGACGGAGGTGTATTGCAAGGTGTAGGTGCCGAGGGTGCGATCCGTGAAGCTGCCCAGATTGTCCCGGCCAAAGGCCACCATGCTGATCGTCAGCGGCGTGGGGCTGAGATTCATTGCGATAAAGGTGCTCGCTGAGCCGCCAATCCAACTGTTGCTGTTCCCATAAACGCCGTCGTTCACCTTGGCGATGGCATGGGGTGCCACGCCGATTTCATCCTGGGCAAACGCCGTCCTGCCCGTGGCCAGATTGCCCGGTGCAAACGCGCCGCCTTCCTCCAGCAGGGCCAGGCCGCCGCCCGCGAAAGCAAGGGTGGCCGAGCCGCCGGTGGTGAAGGCCTGGTCGGCCCCGTAGCTGGCCCCGGCGCGGTTGGTGGCCACCAACCGAAAATGATAGGTCGTGCCGGGAAACAGGTCGGTGATGAGGTTCGAGTCGGACAGGGTGACATTGGTCGCCACGAGCGTGTTCGTGGCGCTGAAGCTGCCGTAGCTGGCATCCAAGCCGTATTGAAAATACGCCGTGGTCACGCCATTGCCCGGATTCACTGTGCCGTTGAGCGTGGCGCCAGTCGCAGTGACGCCGCTGGCCGCAAGCGTGGTGACGGCGGGAATGCCGGGCCCATACAGCTCGATTTCATCAAGGCAAATCGTGTTCGCGGAACTGGTCGAACCAGAGTCGGTCCTGATGCGGAAACCGGTTGCGGCCACCGGATTGAAGGAGAAGAGATGACGACGGCTTGGGGTGGCGAAGTTCGCGCCTCCCGCCGAGACATATTGCAGCGTGCCGATGGTCGTCCAGCTCCCGTCCGGCGTCGCGGCCGTGGGGTTGGTCACGGTGGTGTATTGCAAGGTGTAGGTGCCGAGGGTGCGATCGATGAAGCTCCCCAGATTGTCCCGGCCAAAAGCCACCTTATGGATGGCCACCGGCGTGGCGCCCAGATTGAGGCCGATGAAGCTGTTCGTCGTGCCGCCAATCCAACTGTTGGTGTTCCCGTAAAGCCCATCGTTTACCTTGGCAATGGCGTGGGGGTGCCGAGGCGATGACATCCTGGGCGAACGCTGTCCTGCCGATGGCCAGATTGTTCGTGGCAAAGGTGCCGTTTTCCTCCACCAGGGCCAACCCGCCGCCCGTGGTGACGACTCCGGCGGAGGCCGTCCCGGCGCCGATGAGGAGCGCCGCCCAAACGGCGACGCAGGAGATTAAACGAGTCATGAGTGGTCGTTTCATAATTTGGTCAAACCGTGGCTACGTCGCGTTTCTCGCCGGGTTGTCGTGATTCAAGATTCACGGCCAGCGAACCAAACCGATGCATGCCAGGAATAATCTGCATTAGAGTCCGGAATTGTCAAATCGGGCTCCCCTCAAACTGACTGATAGATGGCATGAAAGCTGGCGGACGCGCAAATGCCCGACTCCCTAGTCGTGTGCTTCGATTAATTCGTGGTCGATCCCCTCAACGACCCCCGTTTCCCCTCAATGCACTTTCAAGCCTATCCCCGCGCAGCCCCACTTTCAAAACTGGGTGTTTAGAGGAGACGCGACGCGGAACATATTCCGTCTTGTATTTGGTTTGTCCCGCAAAATCCCCTCCCACCAAGTCACCCGTGCAAACCATTGGGCTAAAAGTCACTGCACTTATGATTTCTGCTTTGTGCTTTCATTATTTCTGCTTTCCCCGCGTTTTTCCCCACAAAAACGCTACGCAAGAATTATTTAAATATTTATGTGTACCCTCAAGTTCCCTCAAATACCTTCGTTTACCCTCAATGCACATGAAAACTATTCCCCGTTCCGGCCCGTTTCAAAACCGGGTGTATAGAGGAGACGCGACGCGGACTCAGCTTGGCAGTTCCAGCTCGGCCCGCCCCAACAAATACATAAAACTATGAATGCAAATGACAACACCCGATGCCGCCCAGCGGCCACCGCAGCAGCCCTTGTCCGCAAGTCAGTAGTCTATGGTCAGTGGTCCGTGGTCACTTTGGCTGCGTCTTCACTCCCTGCAGTGTTTTGCCATCAACCATCAGCTATCAACCATCAACAATTTCAGCGCCTCCGCGCGAACCATCCTCCCCGTTTTCGATCTATGCGCTCCTTGGTTTCTTTCGCGGCTAAACCCGGTTTTGTATTTGGGTTGTCCCGCAAAATCCACCCCCGCCAAGTCGCCCGCGCAACCTCCTCAACCACAAGTCGCTCCCTTATTCGCGTTAATTCGCATCCATTCGCGGTTAAGAAAAATCCTTAAAAACTCCCACAAAAACCCCACGCAAGCTTTTTCTGAACTATTTTTATGATACCAAGACATACCAAGACATACCAAGACACACCAAG
>CAIYYI010000406.1 GCA_903930345.1 uncultured Verrucomicrobiota bacterium | reverse complement strand
TTGATCCATCCAAGAGCGGGGGCGGTCCGGATTCAGTGCCAGAGCCAACTGCTCGACCAGGCCATCGCTCACAAACATCCGGCCGCTTAGCACTTTATTGACGGCCTCCACCAGCTGGCCAGGCGCCGTGACCTTGGACAGGTAACCGGAGGCGCCCGCCTTCAGGGACCGCAGAGCATATTCATTCTCCGCATGCATGCTGAGCATGAGCACGGGCAATTTGGGATGGGTGCGCTTCAAATCCTTGAGAAATGCCAAACCATTACGGCCCGGCATGGACATATCCAGGATAACCAAATCCCAGGGTTTATGGTTGATGATTTTCTCAGCTTCCTCGGCGCTACTGGCTTCGCCAAAGGAGGCATCCGGGAAAACCTCCCCCAAAATATGTCGCACGCCGCGGCGCACCGCGGCGTGGTCATCCACGAGGAGGAACTTTTTTTCCGGCGCGGCCGTGTCTCCACGGCCACCTGCAAAGGTCTTTTTATTTGTATTCACAGCCATATTGGAGGCCGCAACCTATGGTTAATCCATGTTGCTGACAAGCATTAGATTGTCAGAATTTTATTTTCGGTCCTGATCCCCCCCTGCAGCCAGCGGTCCCCCTTGCCCGGCAGACTGGAAAGTCTGCGGTACGGCAGAGAGGGGCTGCCAGCCCCACAAACTACCCCAGCCCTGTGAGGGGCAGATAGGCTGTACGCCCGCTCCCGGCCGCACGACAGCAGCTCCTTGGGGCTTCAGCCTAACAACTTGCCCAGCCGTTCCGTGGTGGCGATGGCATAGACTTTGCCGGTGGCATTGACCAGGGCGGTGGCGGTGATGTGTACGTCCACGGTCCGTTGGTCTTTGGTGATGCGCTGGGTGGTGTAGGGGCGCAGGATTTCCGCGCCGCTAAGGTGGCGCGTGATTTCCAGAGCTTCTTGGCACTGGTTTTCCGGGATGAGATCGTAGATTTTTTTCTGTAACGCCTCGGCTTCCGTCCAGCCGTATTGGCGCTCGGCGGCCGGGTTCCAGGCCAGGAGCCGGCCTTCCAGGTCTTGCACGAGGATGGCATCCGTGGCGTCGTGCACGACGACGGCCAGGCGGCGCAGGCCTTGGCTTTCCCGCAGTTCGGCCTGCATTTTTTTATAGTCGGTAATGTCGGTAAAGGTGATGACGGCACCTTCGATGACGTTGTCCAAGGTGCGATAGGGGCGGATGCGCAGGAGGTACCAGGCGCCGGTCTGGGTTTGCACCTGCACTTCTTTGGAGCCGAGGCGGTCCAGGACTTCGCGCACGTCGGCCACCAGGTGGTCATAGCCGACGAGGTTGGAGACGATGTGGCCCACGGGCCGGCCCACGTCGGTGCTGATGAGGTTGATGATCTGGGTGGCGGCGGGGGTGAAGCGCAGGATGCGCAGGTGGTGATCCACAAAGAGGGTGCCCACGCCGGTGCCAGCCAGCAGATTATTCATGTCGTTGTTGGCGCGGGACAGGTCGGCGACTTTGGTTTGCAGCTCGTTGTTAACGGTGGCGAGCTCTTCGTTCACGGATTGGAGCTCTTCCTTGGAAGTCTCCAACTCTTCGTTGGTGGACTGCATTTCCTCGTTCACGGACTGCATTTCCTCGTTGGAAGATTTCAGCTCTTCATTGGCGGTTTCCAGTTCTTCGTTGGTGCTCTGGAGGTATTCTTCCTTGGCGCGGAGCTCTTGTTTGAGAGCCAGGATTTGGGTGTCGGTATCGGCGGACGATTTCGGACCGGCGGCTAGCGGAGTGCTGTTCGCGGGGTCGGCGGCGGCTTCTTCCAGGATGACCAGGTAAAGCGGGGGCTGAGGGCTGGAGGCGGAAGGCGAGGTGGGAGGAACCGCTGGCACGGGGCGGATGGTGAGGTTGACGAGGGCGAAGTGGCCGTTGGTTTTGACGCGCAGGCCGGGACAGCGCACGGTTTCCTGGGTGGCCACGACTTGGTGCAGGGCGGTGGCGAGGGCAGGTCGCAGCCCTTCGCGGGCCATCTTGAGAATGTTATTGATGCTGGCTTCGCCAGGGGCCATCTCCAGGTACAGGCCGGTGCGGCCGTGCAGGTAAAGGATGTCGCCCTGGGGATTGACGAGGGCACCGGCGGAGATGACTTGTTGCAGGAGCGCTTGCTCGGTCAGCTCGCGCAGGGGCAAATTAGGGTGGTGCCAACCGGCTGCCGGCCGGACGCGCGGGAGCGCCACCTCCATGGCGGTCATGGGCGGGAGGAACCGGCCCAGGGCCAGGCGCGCGCTGTGAAAATCGGGCTTTCGCTGGTAGAGCTTGAGCTTGCGGTCCAACACCGAGAAGAGGTCCAGGAACTCGCTCACGGTCTCCGAGGTGCCGAGGAAAAGGTGACCGTCCGGGTTGAGCGCATAGTGAAACAGGGGGATAATTTTTTTCTGCAAATCGCCGCCCAGATAGATCATGAGGTTGCGGCAACTGATGAGGTCAAGCTTGGAGAAGGGCGGATCCTTGATCATGTCCTGTTCGGAAAAAACGATCAGGTCGCGAATGCCTTTATGGACGCGGTAGGTGAGGCCATCAGGTTCCAGGGCGAAGAAGCGGGCCAGCCGCTCGGGGGTGAGATCGGTGGCGATGCTGGCGGGGTAGACGCCCTGGCGGGCCGTGGCGATGGCCTGGCTATCAATATCCGTGGCGAAGATCTGCACTTTAAAGCCTTGTTTCATGGCCTCCATCCGTTCGGCGATGAGGAGGGCCAGGGAATAGGCTTCCTCCCCGGTGGAGCAGCCCGGGACCCAGGCCCGGATGACGGCGCTGGCGGGTTTGCCGGCAAAGAGCTTGGGGATGACTTGGTGCTCGAGCGCCCGGAAAGCCTCCGGGTCGCGGAAGAAACTGGTGACACCGATCAGCAGGTCGCGAAAGAGGGCTTCCACTTCCGCCGGGGCCTGCTGCAGGTACTTGACGTACGCCTCCATCGTTTCAATCTGGTGCACAGCCATGCGCCGCTCGATGCGGCGGTGGATGGTGCTGGGTTTGTACTCGGAAAAACCATGCCCCGTCTGGGCGCGCAGCAGGATGAAGATTTTCTTCGTCGCGTTCTCGGTACTGGGCGCCGGAACGACAGCGAGCTGGGGCGGACGGCCAAAGGCGTGGGCCGCGTAGGCGATGAGCTGAGCAGGCATCCCAGCGGGCGGCAGCTCGTAATCCACGAGGCCGGTGGCAAGGGCGCTGCGGGGCATGCCCTCGTACTCGGTGGTATCCGGGGTTTGCGCCATGACCATACCGCCTTCGCCTTTGATGGCGCGCACGCCCAGGGTCCCATCGCTACCGGTGCCGGAGAGGACGATGCCGATGGCGCGCTCGTGCTGGTCCTGGGCCAGGGAGCGGAAGAAGAAGTCGATGGGCAGCCTCTGGCCGCGGGGGGCCGAGGGTTCCATTAAATGGAGAGAGCCGTTCAGGAAGGCCATGTCGCGGCCCGGGGGGATGATATAGGCGCAGTTGGGCCTCACCTCCATCCCGTCCTCTACCTCGTAGACCTGCATGCGGGTGTAGCGCCGGATGAGGTCGGTGAGAATGCTCTTGTGGTCAGGCGCCAGGTGCTGCACAAGGACAAAGGCC
>CAIYYI010000405.1 GCA_903930345.1 uncultured Verrucomicrobiota bacterium | reverse complement strand
GCGGAGCAGTTGGCATACATCCAGTCCATGCCGTTCTCGTCCACCAGGCGGATCAGGCTCTGGGTCAGCTCTTCCACCGTCTCGTTGAAGGCTTCGCTCGGCGAGTGGCCGGCGGCGCGCAGCACGTCGTACTGGGCGTCCATGATGCCGGCCAGGGCGCCCATCAGCACGCCGCGTTCACCGGTCAGATCGCTGAACACCTCGTGTTGGAAGGTGGTGGGGAACAGGTAGCCGGAGCCGATGCCGATGCCGACCGCCAGGCAGCGCTCCTGCGCGTGGCCGGTCGCATCCTGGAACACGGCGAAGCTGGAGTTGATGCCGGCGCCAGTCAGGAAGTTGCGGCGCACGGAGGTGCCGGAACCCTTCGGGGCCACCATGATCACATCGACGTTCTTCGGCGGGATCACCTTGGTCTGTTTGCTATAGGCGATCGAAAAGCCGTGGGAGAAATACAGGGCGTCGCCATCCTTGAGGTGGGACTTGATTTCCGGCCAGACGGCGCGCTGCGCGGCGTCGGAGACCAGCAGTTGGATGATCGTGCCGCGGGTGACGGCCTCGCCGATCTCGAACAGGGTCTTGCCGGGCACCCAGCCATCTTTGACGGCGCGGTCCCAATCCTTCTTGAACTTGCTGGACTGGCCAATGATGACATTGAAGCCGTTGTCGCGCAGGTTCAGGGATTGCGCCGGGCCCTGCACCCCGTAGCCGATGATGGCGATGACCTCTTTCTTGAGGACTTTGCGCGCCTTTGCCATCGGGAATTCTTTCCGCGTGATGACTTCTTCGTTCGTTCCACCGAAGTTGATGATTGCCATTTTATGTTCCTAGTCTTCGCGCGGTTTTTGAGCCGCGCACTGTTTCTGTTTTCGTTCGTTTACAACTTTGCCGCCAAGTGGTTGGGAATCCTATCCCACAACCTTGCACAGTCAAACCCAAATCTGCGGCCGAAACGGCGTCCTTCCGGGGGGTGCCGCCCATCCGCCGACGACCGTGCGACCCAAATCATTTGCGCGGCAGGGCCACTTTGCCCGTCCGCGTAAGTTCCAAAATGCCGAAGGTGTCCATCAATTCCACGAATTTGTCCACCTTGCTTTCATTGCCGGTGATCTCGATGGTCAGGCTCTTGGGCTGCACATCCACGATTTTGGCCCGGAAAATGTCGGTGATCTGCATCACCTCGGCCCGGCTCTTGGAATCGACCCCCACCTTGACCAGCACCAGCTCCCGGTCCACATATTCGCCATCGCGGAAGTCGGTGACGGTGATGGCGTTCACCAGCTTCTGCAGTTGCTTGACTATTTGTTCCACGGTGGCGTCGTCGCCCCGGGTGACGATGGTCATCCGGGAAAACTTGGCATTCTGGGTCGGGGCCACATTGAGCGAATCAATGTTGTATCCCCGGCCGCTGAACAGTCCGGCGATGCGGGTGAGCACCCCGAACTTGTTTTCCACCAGCACTGATATGGTATGTCGCATACGTTTTATCGGTTGTCATCGCCGCCAAAACAAAAACCCGCGTTCCTTGTCGGAACCGCGGGCGGCCTGCGGCAGTGTGTCGAGCCAAAGCGCCGGGCCGCGTCAGTCGTTAACGACGACGCTCACCAGCAGCACGTTGGCCACAAGATTCATTGGGACATACCCTAACCAATCCTTATCCGTAGGTCAAACGGTTTTTTTGGACAGCCGTCCGATTTTCCTTTAACATCGTGTCTCAGCCCATTTTTATCCCGTGAAACAATCGCACTTTCGGCCCCGGTCCGGCCTCGCGCAGGCGGTCTTCAACCCCGTGCCCTGGTCGGTGTCAGTCTCCATGCTCCTGCTGGTGGCGGCCTGTCTGCCCGTGCGGGGCGGCCTGGAGGAGTTGGCCCGCCCCCAGGAGGGGCGCTCCATGCGGGCCACCTCCACGATGCGGGTGGGCGAGCTGAAGCAGCGCGGCGACCGGAAACCGCTGCCGCAGGCGGAACCGCGGGGGGACCGCGACGAAGCCAGCAACTGGGATAATTTCCGCGTCGCCCCCGGGGCCACCCATGTGGTGATGGATGAGCGCGGGCCGGGCGTGATCACGCACATGTGGTTCACGTTTCTGGGGCCCGAGCCCCAGGCCTGGGCCGCGCAGGGCTCCGCCAACCATCAGGAAATGCTCCTGCGCATTTACTGGGATGGCAACCCCCGCCCGGCGGTGGAGGCCCCCGTGGGCGACTTCTTTGCCAACGCCTTCGGTCGGCGCAACGAGGTCATCAGCCAGCCGGTGGTGGTGGAGGATGGTGACTCCTACAACTGTTATTGGCACATGCCGTTCCGCAAATCCGCCCGCGTGGAGATTGTGAACCAGAGCGAAAAGCCCGTCAGCCTGCTCTACTACAACATTGACTGGGTGCGCAAGGACCGCCTCCCATCCGGCACCCCTTACTTCCATGCCCAGTACCGGCAGGAATATCCGGTGCGTCCGGGGCAGGACTATGTGGTGTTGGATACCCGGGGCAAAGGCCATTACGTGGGCACTCTCCTTTCCGTCCGTACCCGCAGCCCCGCTTGGTTTGGCGAGGGGGACGAGAAGATCTATCTGGATGGCGAGGCCAAACCCAGCATCTGGGGCACCGGCACGGAGGATTATTTCCTTTCCGCCTGGGGGCTGAAGAAAACCAGCACGCCCACCTTTGGGGTGCCCTATTTCGATCAGTGGGGCATTGTGGGTGGCCACACCAGCGCCTATCGCTGGCACCTCACGGATCCGTTGGTGTTCAAGCAGGGGATCAAAGTCACCTTTGAGCATTTCGGCTGGATGTCCCCCGATGAGAACCCGGAAAACAAATCGCATAGTTGGAATGAGCGGGAGGATGACTTTTCCAGCGTGGCATTCTGGTATCAGACCGGACCCTCCACCTTCACCGCCCGGGCGCCGGAAGCCCGGGAACGTGTCCTGCCCAGCCTCGAGCGGCAGGTGGTCTATGCCCGGGATTTCACCGGTGCCGCCCACTACGGCGAGGGTGGGGTGATCCGGCAGCAACTGGATCTCTACCCCGGCAAACAATTGCTCTACCAGCCGCACTCCACCACCAACGCCTGGCTGGAGTTCCCCTTTGAGGTCAAACAAAAGGAGCCACTTCGCCTCCTGTTGCAGGTGACCAAGGCGGATGATTTCGGGCGGTACCAGGCCAGCCTGGACGGGGTGCCGCTGGGGCGCCCCATTGATTTGTTCAATCGCGAGATCCTCACCGAGGAGGTCCATCTGCTGGATTTCTGGCCCGACCCGGGCCAACACCTGCTGCGTCTGGAATGTGTGGGTCGGAATCCCCAGTCGCAGGGTTACTACTGCGGGTTGGAATCTATCCGTCTGCGCGAGCGGCGGCCCCGGGTGACCACGCTGGGGCACAATCGCGACAAGGATTGGAAAACCGACCCCCAACTCTATCGGTGACCACAGGATTGACACGCGCCCCCATGTCGGGGATTTTCGTTCGGTGAACTCTGCCCGTCAAATCTTGGTCTGGTCGTTGCTTGCGTCCCTGGGTGTCCTCTGGTGCCAGGGGGCTGAGCAGCGCTTTTTCATCTCCTCTAAAGCCGCGCCGAATGGCGATGGCAGCAATGCCCGTCCGTTTCAATCGCTGGTGCAGGCCCGGGATGGCCTGCGGGCTGCCCGGCGGGCCGGTACTGTGCCGCCCGGCACCCCCGTGACCATGGTGCTGGCTCCGGGGGAGTACGCGTTGAATGCCACGTTTGAACTGTCGGCCGAGGATGGCGGCACGGCCCAGGCACCGGTGGTGTTCCGTGCGCAGCAGCCCGGCACGGTTCGCGTCCATGGGGGTGTCATCCTGCCGCCGTCGGCATTTCGTCCCGTGGCTGATCCGGCGGTGCTTTCCCGGTTCGCGCCGGAAGTCCGGGGCAAGGTGCTGGTCAGCGACCTTTCCGCTTCGGTTGCCGAAACCTTTGCGCCGTTCAAACCCGCTTTTCACGGGGTGCCCTCCGGGCCCTGGCTGTATGTCAACGGGCAGCCCATGACGCTGGCCCGCTGGCCCAACCAGGATGCTCCGGGTGGCAGTTGGGCGGAGTTTTCCAAGGCGGTGGACACCGGGTTGCCGCAGGCCAGCGCCGAAGAACCGGCCTTGCGCAAGGCGCATCCGGGATCGTTTGTGCTGGAGGATCCCCGGCCGGCCCGCTGGCAGATTGATGCCGGGGTCTGGCTGCTGGGATATTGGACGCACGACTGGTCGGATGAGGTGCTGCGCGTGGGGGCCTATGATCGTGAGAAAAAGGTCATCACTCTGGCTGCGCCGCATGGCTACGGCATCGCCGCCGGCACCTGGGGGGCCTCCAAACGCCGGTTTTTCGCGATGAATTTGCTCGAGGAACTGGATTCCCCCGGGGAGTGGTACCTGGACCGCGAACGCAAGCGGCTCTACCTGTATCCTTCTGGCCCCCTGCAAAACGCCTCCATCACACTGGCCACCCTAAGCCAGCCCCTGGTGCGGGTGAATGGCGGCAAGTTCATTCAGTTCATCGGGCTGGCGTTTGAGTGTAGCCATGGCGAGGGGGTGGTGCTGCAAAACAGCGAGGCGGTGGAGATTGCGGGGTGCCGGGTGGCCAACCTGGCCGGCAGTGGCATTTCCGTGGATGGACGCAACAATGTGATCCGGTCCTGCGATTTGTTCAATCTGGGCAAGGCGGGCATCAATCTGAGCGGTGGTGATCGCAAGACCTTGACCCCGGCGAACAACCTGGCGGTCAACAACCACATCCACCATTACGGGCTGTTCCAGCGCACCTATGCCCCGGGCATTGGCGCCAATGGTTGCGGTCAGGTGGTGCGCAACAACCGCATCCATGATGCCCCCCACAATGCGGTCCTTTACGGTGGCAACGAACACCTTTTCGAATACAACGAGGTTTACCGGGTGGTCATGGAAACCGGCGATGCCGGCGCGTTCTATACCGGTCGTGACTGGACCAGCCAGGGCAATGTTTTGCGGTATAATTACATCCATGACCTGGGCGGCGGCGATGCCAGCCACGTTAACACCATGGGAGTGTATCTGGATGATTGCGATTCCGGCGACACCATCGAGGGCAATGTTTTCTATCGGGCCGGCCGGGCGATCATGATCGGCGGCGGGCGCGACAACCGGGTGGCGGGCAACCTGGTGGTGGATTGCCCTATCGGCCTCCACCTGGACTCCCGGGGCACCACTTGGAAACAGTGGAACAGCCCCGCCGATCCCAGTTGGCACCTGGAGGCCAAAGCCCAGAAATACAACTACACCCAGCCCCCGTGGAGCGAACGCTATCCCAAACTGGCCCGCACCATGCAGGAGGATCCCCAGCAGCCGCTGGGCAATGTGTTCCTTGGCAATGTGCTCGTGGATTGCACCAAAAAGGTTTGCGACTTTGATGGCAATGTCCGGAAAATCCTGGATCGCCTGGAGATCAGGGACAACCTGGCCGTCAACAGCAAGGGCGACAAGGGGGTGGCGCTGGCGAAGGATCTCAAGGGGTTCCGGGATCTCTCCGGCTCCCCCGACGCTCCGGTGGAGCTGGGCTTTAAAAATCGGTCGGCGGGGGATTTCGCCCTGCAACCCAATGCCCGCCTTTTGCGGGAGCTGCCTTCTTTCAAGCCGATTCCCGTCGAGCGCATCGGTGTTCAGATAGACGAATACCGTCGTCGGCTACCGGCCCGGAACTGAATCGGTGGCTCAGCCTCTTTTCGCGCTCAGGTAGCGGTGCATGTCCCGGGCGGCATCCCGGGCGTCGCGCACGGCATCCACCACGCGGTTCAGGTCATGCACCAGGGTTCCGCCAGCAAAGACCCCGGCCAGATTGGTCATGCTGTGCTGATCCACGCAGACCCGGCCTGCCGGTGAGGTGCGAACCTCATGATAATCCGCCACGGTGGGGAAGGGCGGGTTGGTGAAGCCATAAGCCACCAGCACCACATCGGCTGGAATCGTGAATTCCCTGCCTGCCATCGCCGGGGCGGGGGCGTCCGCCGTCGGTTCGCAGACTACGGTGGCCACCCGGCCATCCGGGCCGGCCTCCAGGCGTGTGGTATTGGTGAAAAACCGGAATTTGGCCCCCTCCTCCGCGGCGTTGCGGTACTCGATTTCGCTGGCTGGCACCTCCGTTTCAGCCTGCCGGTACAGGCACAGGGCCTCCCGGGCACCGCTGCGGATGGCGGTGCGCAGGCAGTCCATGGCCGTGTCTCCCGCGCCCAGCACCACCACGCGGCGGTCCTGCAATTCAATCGGGGGTATTTCCAGTGGGATCCGGCCAAAACGCTGCACGATCAGGGTCAGCCCCTGGTGTACCCCGGGCAGGTCTGCCCCGGGGATGGTCAGGGGGCGGGCCTCGTCCGCGCAGGAGCCAAAGAAAACCGCGTCGAAATCCTGCCGCAGTCGGGCCAGGGGGAAATCGGGTCCGTAATGGATGCCCAACTGGAACTTCACCCCCAACTGCTTGAGCAGTTCGATGCGGCGCTGAACCAGGGTTTGGTCCATTTTGAAGGCGGGCACCCCCTGGGAGAGCAGGCCGCCGGGGAAGGCGTGGGTGTCGAAAATCGTCACGGAATAGCCCTGGCGCACCAGGTCGAAGGCGCAGGTCAGCCCGCACGGGCCGGCGTCCATGACTGCCACTTTTTGTCCCAGAGGTGCCGGCGGGGTGGTGGCCAGGCCGCCATGGGAGAACACGTATTCGTGGAGGAACCGTTCGATGGCGAAGATCGCCACCGGCTCATCCTTGCCCTCCAGGATGCAACTGCCCTCGCACGGGCGGGTGCAGAGATTGGAATAGATTTCCCCCATGCAGCCGGAGTTTTGCAGGAGGTGGGCGGCGTCCAGGTAATGTCCCTCAGCGGTCAGCGCCAGCCAGTCGGGGATCTGGTTGTGCAGCGGGCACCCATCCACGCAGGTGGGGTGGGGGCATTGGATGCACCGCTCCGCCTGCGCCCGGGCGCTGGCCTCGTCCAGGTTCGAGTAGATCTCAAAGAAATCCGCCACACGCTCAGCGGCGGCGCGCTTGGGGCTGTCGGTGCGGGGGATTTCCCGCCAGGCAAACTTGGCGGTGCTGGAGACATGCGGAGGATTACTCATGGCAACAGCCTATATGGTACACCAGACTGCGGGCGCAATCCACTGTCGGTTTACTGACGGGCTTCAATCGGGCTAATGATCCCACCAGCCAGCCTCAGGGGCTGACCGGCAACTCGGCCAGGTCCGCTTCAACCAGAAGTTCACCGGCGATTTTGTCCAGCTCCTGGCGCAGGTTTGCGAGGTTGCAGTTCTCCGGCAATCGCAAGGTTGCCTTGGCCATGAACAAGGGCTCTCCGGTCATGGGCGCGCTGGAGCATTCGGTGCGCAATTCCTCCACGTTGACCTGCTGGCGGGCCAGGGCCTGGGTGATCTGGCGGACAATGCCGGGCCGGTCCTGCCCCACGATCTCCAAGGCGGCCAGCCGACGAATCCCGGCGCGCACCCCGGTGCGGTCGGGCACGACCACGACCGTGAGCCCCTGGTTGTGTAGTTGCGCCAGGGCCTGCACCAGGGCGGCCTCCCGCTCGGCGGGAACATGGATGCGCAAGAGGCCGGCGAACTCGCCGCCCAGTCGGCACATGCGGCTTTCCAGCCAGTTGCCGCCATGCTCGGACACCATCCGCGCCACGGTTTCCACCAGGCCCGGACGGTCCTGGCCAATCACGGTCATCACCAAGGGAATCTGCATAATATTATCGGCGGTCAGATCACTTCACGGTACACATCCGGGTGCGGACGGGAAAGCACCACGGCGTTCACAAGCACGCCCGCCTCGCTGATGATCGCCTTGCCCGCCGCGATGGCGGTCTGCACGGAGCCGACATCGCCCGTCATCGTGACAAAGGCCTTGCCACCCAACGCCATGGCCAGGCGTATCTCCAGCAGCGTCACGGATGCCGCCTTGGCGGAGGCGTCCGCCGCGAGGATCAGGGTGGCCACATTGAAGGATTCGAGGATGCCCAGCGCCCCGTTGGGCTGCGCCACCTGGGTGCGGCCCAGCGCCACGAACACGTCGGGATGGACGTTGGGCAGAAAGAATTTGTCAATCAGGCAGCCGTTGGCGTTCTCCGCTCCCGCGTTGATGGCGGATTGCACCGCCGCCGTGGGGCCGCCGATCATGATCATGTATTTGCCGGAGCAAATGGAGCGGGAGAGGATCAGGCGCACGTTGCCCGCCTTGAGCATGGTGTCGGCCACCTGGAAGCCGGCGGCCACGCTGGAAAGTTCAATCAGTCCGATGGATTTGTCGTTCATTTGGCCCTCGAAAGGTGGATGCGGTCGTTGGTGATGGCGGTGATGGTGCCCTTGAAGGGGGCATGCAGGATGGCTCCCAGGGCTTTGGCGGGCACTTCGCCCAGCGGTTGGCCAAAGCCGACCTGGTCACCCACCTTGACGATGGGCACATTGGCCACCCCCGCGCTCTGTTTGAGCGGCAGCACCACCTGCACCGGGTTCAGGGTGGGGGCTTGATAGGGTGCAGGCAGGTCGTAGGCTCCCACGTGCAGCTTGCGCACCAGGGATTTGATCGGCACCCGCCGTCCTTCCCGCATGGGATGCGGTTTGATATCCATGGATCCGGACCATTTCTGGCCGAGCTTGCGCATCTCCGCCTTGGCGGTGTCGCAAGCCTCCTTGGGGAAGAGTTCCTCCGGGCAGGCGTACAGCGTGCAGAGACCGCAGGCGCAGCACAGGGAGGCCCATTGGTTCCAATAATCCGCCCCCGTGGCCGTGAAGGCCAGGCTGCGCATGACCTGGTGAGGTTCCACCGCGTAGCCCAGCAGGAAACGGGGGCAGTACTCGGTGCAGTAGCGGCACTGGTCGCAGGCGGACTTGCCAATGGTCGCCTGGGCCTTGGCGGGTTTGAGTTTCCGCTCAATGATATGGTGATCACGGGGCAGGATCACCACCCCGGTGGAGGTCTTCGTGATGGGGGTGTCGAGATCATCCGTTGTCTGCCCCATCAGCAGGCCGCCGAGGCAGAGCACCGGATCGTTGGTGGTCAACCCGCCCGCCGGTCCGAGACATTCCCGGTAGCTGGTGCCAATGGGCACCCGGAGTGTCACCGGGTTTTTGACGGCTCCGGCGATGGTTAAAATTTTGTGGGTGACCGGCTTGCCCTCGGCGGCGTCCGCCAGGTTGGCCATGGTTTCCACGTTGCTGACCACCACGCCCACGTTGATGGGCAGTCCGGCGGGGGGGATCAGGCGTCCGGTGACGGTGTAAACCAGGTCATACTCATCACCGGCCGGGTAATAGTCGCCCAGCAGTTGCACCTTCACACGGGTGCCTTTGCAGGCCTTTTCCACGGATTCGACCGCGTGCTTGTTTTTGGCCTTGATGGCCACCACGCCCGTGGTTGCCCCCACGGCGTCCATGGACAGCTCCATGCCGGCCACAATGCGGGACGCAAACTCCTCCATCACCACGGCGTCCTTGTGCAGCAGGGGTTCGCACTCCGCGCCGTTGGCGATGACCGTGTCGGCTTTGGCACCCAGTTTGATGTGCGTGGGGAAGCCGCCGCCGCCCGCGCCCACCACTCCGGCCAGTCTGACTTTTTCCGCTAGATTCATGTTGGTTAAAGCAGTGGCAATGTCCCAGAAACCAGCCGGTTTGCCAAAGGAAAAAACGCATTCTCTGGCCTGCGGGGCCGGGCCGCTCAAAATCAGTGCGGTTCAAGTTTGGTTTATCCCGGCTGCGGAATGCAAAGTGAGACCTGCAAAACCGCAAGGGCGCAGGCATGCAGTGGCTTCTGGCCGGGCTGGGCTTCCTTGCCCGGGACAGCATGTACAATCGTAATTGGTATGATCAATATGTGTTATATGTAAATAGTAAGAATCGACCCCCAGGGGTCGGTTCTTACTAAATGACTATTATCGTTATAGTGGTTAGAGCTTGTTGCTCGTTTTGGCCACGCGCCCCTCAAAAAACAGCGCGTTTTTGCCGGTCCATTTCCCTTCCGCGCCATGGTGGGCTGCCGCATCCCCAAGAATCGGCGTGTTCAAACGGCCGCCAAAAATGATTTCCACGATGGATTGGGTCACCTTCGACCAGTCCTGAGGCCGGTCATAGGAGGCCCCATTCAGGTAGATGTTCCATTCGTAACTGGTGCCGTTGGCTGGGTAGATGGTGTGATCAGCCGGGCATTCATATGCCTTGCCCGGAGGCACATAGGACTTCAGGACGGTGGTGATGGAGGGCTGGTTGGTATCCAGGGTGGGTAACTGGGCGCAGGTCGGCAGTCGGTGTTCGTTGTCCTGGACGTACATCTCCAGGCCCAGTCCGATCTGGTGCAGGTTGCTGAGGCAGGCGACGGAGAGGGCGGCGCGCTTGCTTCGCCCCAAGGCGGGCAACAGCAAGCCCGCCAGAATGCCAATCACCGCCACCACCACCAGCAACTCGATCAGGGTAAAGCCGCGTCGTTCAGGATGCATAAAAATGTGTTTCATGGGGGTTCAGGGTTTTTTGATTTCCGCCAGGGTGGTCATCAGTTCCGTGATGACCGGTGCGGTCGCCGCGCGATAAGCGACGTCGCGGCTCAGGTAAAGCGAGGTCGCCTTTTGCAACATCACCTTTCCCTCCGGGGTCTCCAAACGCGCCCGCAGGGCGGCTTTTTCCCCCGGGGTCAGACTTTGGCGGTACTGGCCCAGCCATTTGGCCATGTCGGCGATGCGCGCCCGGCGCAGGTCATCCTTCAGATGGCCGCTGATCATGTAGAGTCCTTCAATGTGGCCCTGGTTGAAGAAGTCCAGGAAGGCATGCTGCCGGTTGGTGGCCTCGGTCAGGGGGCCGTAACGCAGCTCCAGAAAGCGTTCCACCGGCCGGGGGGCATGCCGCGAACGGGCGGCGGCCCGCAAATCCAGCAGGGCTTCCTTGGGGGTGTAGGTGCGGAAACGCCAGGTCCACAAACCGGCCAGCAGGACCGCCAGGCCAGCCAGAATGACCAGGCTCCACCACCAGCGGAAACGTGACCGCTGGCGAACCGGCGGAGGTTGATGCATACTGCTTTTCATGCCCTCACCTTAGCGGAAAGCGGCAGGCTTGTGATGTGCCAGAAGTCATGGTCGGGGTCATGGCCCGCAGGCCATCAGATCAACCCGCATTCCCGCGCCTTGAGGGCGGCCTGGGTGCGATCCTGCACTCCCAGCTTGCCGAGGATGTTGCTCATGTGGTTTTTGACCGTGCCCTCGGCCAGGCGCAGGGTGGCGGCAATCTCCTTGTTGCTCATGCCCTGGGCCAACTGCCGCAGCACTTCGCCCTCCCGCTCGGAAAGCGGTTCGCGCAGCGTCGGGGCGCGCGGCCCCGGCGCCGCTGAAAGCCGGCTGAATTCCGCCACCACCTTGGCCGTGATGGAGGGCTGCAAAAAGGATTGGCCACAGGCGGCCGCCCGGATGGCCTCCACCAGCTTTTCCGAGGGGGCGTCTTTCAGCAGATAACCGATGGCCCCGGCGCGCAGGGCCTCGAACACCTCCTCGTCATCGTCGAACGTGGTCAGCACGATCACCCGGCACTCCGGGTGGCTGGCCCGCAGCCGCCGCGTGGTCTCCACCCCGCCCATCACCGGCATGCGCAGGTCCATGAGGATGACATGGGGCTGCAACGTTTTCACCCGGGCCAGGGTTTCCTCCCCGTTGGCCGCCTCGCCCACCACGGCCAGGCCGGGATGGATGGAGAGCAGCGTGCGCAGGCCCTCCCGGAACAGGGACTGATCATCCACGAGCAGCACGCGCACCGGTTTCATTCTGGAACCTCCACTTGCAGGGTAAACCCCTGGCCGGGCGCGGTCTGCACCGTGGCCGCCCCCCCCAGCAACAGCGCCCGCTCGCGCAAACCCAGCAAACCAAACCCGCCGCCCACGTCGGCCGGGGCCCCGCCGCCCTCATCGCGCACCGTGAGCCGTGTGGACCGGGCCGCGGAGAAGTCCAATTGCAGGCAGGCACCGGACGTCCGGGCATGTTTGCGCACATTAGTCAGGCCCTCCTGGGCCGCGCGAAAAAAGGTGAGTTCCGCCGCCGGGGATAACGGGCGGGCCGTGCCCAGCAGCCGCCAATCCACCCGCAAACCGGCGCCGGTGGTTTCCCCCGCCAACTGCTCCAGGGCCTGCCCCAGGGTTTTGCCATCCAGCGGCGAAGCCCGCAGGGCCGCCACGGAGCGGCGGATCCCCTGCAACCCCTCCAGGTTGAGTGTCTGGGCCTGCTGCACCGCCGTCCGCGCCCGGGCCGGATCGGTTTCCCACAGGGCCCGCGCGGCCTCCAACTGCACATTGACCACCGTCAAATAATGGCCCAGCGAGTCGTGGATTTCGCGCGCCAGCCGGTTGCGTTCCCGGATGGCGCTCAGTTCCTCGGCCTGGACCGCATAGGCGCGCAATTTCGCGTTGGCCCGGGCCAGCGCCTCGGCCAGCCGCTGCACCTGGCTTCGCGCCCGTTCGGCGCTGACAGCCAATTGGGTGAAAACAAGGGTGAAAAGCACGGCAAAGGAAAAGGCCAGCGTGCCATAGGGCACCGCCGCCCAGCCTTCCCAGCGCACCACATTGGCCGCCAGGAGCGCGATGGAGGCCAGGCATACCACCATGATTCCGGCCCGGGACAACAGGATGATACTATGCGCCACCGGCGGCAGCAACACCAGCCAGAGCAGGGTGTTGGCGTGCCCCAGGTTTCCCAGGTGGAAAATGAGGCCGGCCAGCAGGAATTGAACGCCAAAATACCGAAGGCATTCCCCGGTGGCCGCCGCCGGTTGGGGGGTGTCAGCCTCCTCCAGAACGAGGCGCACCACGTCCCGGGTGCCCTGCAAATTCCAGAGAATGTAGAGAATTCCCAATCCCGCCAACGCCAGGGTGCGCCACCACTCGAAACGCTCCCCATCCGCCGCCAGCGCCCCCGCCACCGCCGCCAGCACCAGGATGACCATGGCCAACTGCCCGCCGCGCACAGCCTGTTGTTTGCGCTCCCGTTGGCCGGCATCTGTCAACCGGGCCGACAAACCTGTTTCGGCCACCTGCGGCTGTTCTGCTGTTTGCATCACCGCCGCACCCTACCGGGATTCCCAACCTTCGTCATGTGCCAAAAGTCATGGGTCAGGCTGTCCGCCCGCCCTAATCGCCCAGCACCCGGTAAAACCGGTTGGTGTTGGTCAGGGGAACGACTGCCCGGTACTGGCTGCCGGAGACCAATGTTTGGACGGGGATGGCATCCTCGCGCGTGTAGGGGCCGGGAGCGAGCGGGGCCGACCAGAGTTTGAAGTTGGTGTTGGTGCCTGAGCGGATGAGGAAATCGAGTTGCAACTGGCTGCCTCCCACCTTTCGCGGGGTGGCCATTTCCAAAAGCGTCGGTTGCACCACCGTCACCCGCAGCACCGGCCCCCAGTCGGACGCGTAATCGCCAAACAGGATTGGACGCACACTCAGGACGTAATTGCCGGGCGAGGGGGCGGTCAGCGTGAAAGTGCGGTTGGCCGAAGCATCCGCCAGGACCGGGGTCAGTGCCTCCTGCGCGTTGGTCAGGACAAGGTCATCAAGGTGCCAGCCCACGTACGATTCAGTTTGCGGGTACTAGGGCAGGCCTGCATTCAGGAGGATGTCGTAATTGAAGCGCAGCAGGACCGAACGGCCCGCATAGGCGCCCAAGGCCACGGTGCGGAGGGTGAAATTGTTTTCCACCAGCTCTTGCGATCCTTGCTGAGAGTAGATGGCCACCCACGACAGTCCGCCATCGGAGGACAGCTCAACTTTGGCCGTCTGGGCCTCGGCGGAGAATCCAAGTCGGCTGCGGAATCGCAATTGGCTGTTGGTCTCCAGGAACATGGTTGGCTTCCACTGAAGTATCTGGCTGACCGGGTTGGTATGGGTGAGGTGGAAGGAGGAACTGCCGGCAAAACGCACGGCGCTGTCCACCACCGCATAGTCATTGGTGCTGGCCGTGACCAGGAAATTGGTCAGCCCACCCTCTGCGCCATCCACAAGCAGTCGTGGCACCAGCAGTGTGGACAGCCACTCATAAGCCACCGCATTGCTGGAGGATGAGAACTGGAAAGGCGTGGGCACCCCCGCCGAGGCCCGGTTGGTTCCCGTGATGATGGGGGGCTGATAATCCGGCCCGGGAACTTCCGGATCAAACACCGTGACTTGATAGGTGAAGCTTCGTGGTGTGGCGTTGATGGTGACATTGTTCAACGTCACTTGATAAACCGTATCTGTGGCGGGTCGGGTGTATGCATCCAGGGCGTCTGGAGCCAAAGCATCCTGCCCCTCCGGCACCCAGACCAGGGTGTTGTCGCCAATCCCTCCCGTCACCGTTTCCAGCGTGACCGTCAGGGGCACTCCATTGCTGGTCATGGAAACGGTGGACCCGGTGAAAGAGGCGCCGGGATACGAAAAGGACCAGCGCGGATAAACCACCGGGTACGGAACAAAACCGGGCGGCGGCCAACTGACAAACGCGTTGCGAGTGGGGGGGCGGGCGTTGAAATAATTGGTCTGGTCATAAACCCAGACCGCGTTGGCCATGCTGTAATTGGCACCCTGGCCGCTCAGGTTGCCCTGGCCCGGGACATCCCCGGTGCCCATGACCCGGCTCTGCGGGTACAGCAACCAGCGGCGGTGGCCAATGGGGGCGTTGTTATCCCCCTGGTCCGACATCTGGCTGACCACGGCCCGTGGTCCCGCGTATCCCAAGGTGAGATTGGAGTGACCGGCGGCATCCGCTCCGGCGGCGGTGTAAAACAACCAGGTGTTGGGCGGGGTATGACTGAGGGTGTGATTGACTGACATCATCAACGCGGCCGACTGGCATTTGGCATTGTACTCCGGGAGGAAAACAATGTCCGCCGGAACCCCGCCCATCGTGCGGAAAAAGTTAACCCGCCGCAACACCGCCTGTGCGTAGGCGGGCGAAGTGGTGCCCGGATTGCCCGTGGCATAATCGCCGGTCCAAGCCATGGTCGCCCCTTCGGAGGCATTGTACACCAGGTTGAAAAACTGCCGACTGGTCTCGCGGCTGGAGAGGTTGATGAAATTGGTGCCGAAGGAAACCTGGGTGCTGTGCTGGGCCAGAGAGGCCTCGGGGATTATCAGCGGAGATCCCAGGCGCGCCACCGGGGTGAACCGGAGGGACGGCGTTTCCGGAGCGGGTTCCCACGCCCCCACTCGGAAAACGGCCAGCAACGACAGAAACAGAACGGCCTGCGGCAAACGCCATTTGCTACGCTTATGAAACACTTTAGCCATTACGCTTAACCTATCTTACGCCATCCCGGGACGCAAAGCAAAGGCGGAGATTTGGAAAAACCGAGCCTTCACTCTGGGGCGGATCAGGGAATCATCCGCACCCTCGGCACCGGTGCCAACCGCACCGGACCCAGCAGGCCGGCCGGGAGCAGTTCGTCGTCGGCCTTGATGCCCACATCCACTTGCAGGGCGGGTGCGGGCCGACCGGTTGCCACCCCCGTTTGTTTCGCCCCCACCAACCGGTTGCGCCACGGATTGGTGACTTTGACCTGCAACCGATTGCGACCGGGTTGCAGATGATCCCCCAGATCCACGCGGAAAGGCGGCTTCCAGAGGGTGCCCAGGGAGTGCCCGTTCAAACTCACTTCGGCCATGACCTCCACGCGTCCCAAATCCAAACCGATGCGTTGCCGCCGGGTGTCCAGCGTGGCAAAGGCGGCGGGCAACTCGAACGTGAGCGTGTAAGTGGCGGTGCCGGAATAATACCGGATGGCGGGGTTGGTGTGGGTGGTCCACGAAATCAAGTGCGGCCAGGGCACCCGCTCCCCCGCGTCATCGGCAAAACTCACCTCCCACGCGCCTGGCAGAGTCCAGGCGGGTGCGGTGGGATTGACGGTCACCTCACGGACCCGCCCATCAGCCAGGGTGCATTCATAGCGGCCATCGGCCAGACCCTCCGCAAAAATCTGTTTACCCTCCCGGACCAAGGCCAGGCAGGGCAACCCTTCCTCCGGTGTCAGCGGCGGGGGGCTTTGAGCCAGGCGACTGATTTCCGGCAGGGTCAAGGCGCGGGTGAATTGCTGGAATTCCCCCTGTTCACCCAGATAGGGCGTTCCACCGGATTCCTGGCCGGTTCCCAAGGTGGAGTGGACCACAAACCGGCTTTTGAGCCCTTGCCGAACAAACTGGCCATTCAGATAGAGCGAGGGTTGCCCATCCTGATACACCAGGGTGAGGTGCGTCCAGTTCGTCAAGGGGGCTGTCACCGCCAACAGCGGGGCAAAATAGGAGCTGCTGTGCTCGTAAACCACCAGCCCGTTGCGCCCCACCGAAAGCCCCGCGCAGGCCTGGCCGGGATCGCCAAAAACCGACTGTCCATGGGCCGCCCACACCAAATCGTTGCGGGTGTGTTGCAGGTGGATGCCGTCGCTCGACTCCCGGGGTAGCGCGATTTCCCGCCCGGGCCGCGCCCAGACCGACAGGGTGAAGGTGTTGGTGGCCGGGGCAAAGCCTCCGCCACCGGATTCAGTGACCGCAGCGGGATCCGCCAGCAAATTCCAGCCCTGGGAGGTCAGGCGCACGATGCCCGGCACCCGCTCCCGTCCGGCACGGAAAACCACGAAGACCGATTCGCGCGGCCCGAGGTTCAGCCAGACCCGCCGCCCTGTGCCCTCCGGTCGGCTGGCCGCCCAGGGTGTCACCCCGCTGGTCTCCGGGTTCCACAATTCCGGCAGCCCGCCGCCCGCCCGGAACAGCGGGGCCAGCTTCAGCGGCCGGTCCGTTTGGTTGGCCAGGAAATAGAGTTCCGCATCGGCCCGCGACCGGTGTGTCCAGACGACTTCCTTGGGATTCAAACCGCTCAGGTCCGGGGGGCAGCCCAGCGCCTGCAGCACCGGGGCCAGCGGCTGGGCAGGGTAAATCCGGCCCCGGCCATGGCTGGCCGGTTCCCGCGTGTCGCCGGTGTTGTCGGGCCAGAGTTGGCGGGCGGTGGTCCGCACCTGCTGATCAGCCTCGGGAAAGCCCTGCAGGCTGGGGGAGCGCTGGGGGGCGGCCCCCAGCAGCACGCCTCCCTTGGCCACCAGGCCCTTCAGGGTCAGCAACACCTCCGGCCGCATCGTGTCCACTTCCGGCAGCACGAGCAAACGGTAACTGGTGCCGTCCGGCAACACCCAGCAGCCATCCCGCACGTTCAGACGGGTGCGGATCACCTCGGCGTTCACATAATCGAAGTTGTAACCGGGGGGCAACTCGGGTCGTCGTGCCCCCGTCATCTTGGGGGTGTCCTCGCCAATGAAGTAGGCCACATCGGCCACATGCCGGCCCTGTTGCAGCAGGAAATGGGAACGCCGCAGGTAATCAATCCAGGCCTTGCCTCCTTCAAACCAGGTGTTGTGCCGGTTGAACTCCGTGCCGAACCAGGCATTGATGCCGGGGCGCTGCTCATTTGGCTGGTGGATGTACACGTGCAGGACAAAGTGATTGATCCCCTCGGACCAGGCCCAATCCCCCCGTTTCTTCAGGGACCAGGGATGGCTGACAAACGGAGGTCCCCCGGTAAACGCCTCCGCCGAGACCACCGGTTTGCCGTAGATGTGCGCTGCCGAGGAGGCCGCCCGGAGTTCGATGCTGCCCAGTTCACCCGTGGCCCAAAATTCGCCGCCCACCTGGTCGGACTGGCCACCGTATTGCAGGAACTCGGCGGGAAACCCCCAGTGGCCGTAATTCTCCAACCAGAGTTTGAGCCCGTTTTGCGCGCAAAGTTCGCGCAGGCCCCCCACGTAGTCGCCCGCCACCCGATCCGCCACCAGGCGGCGCAGATCCCAGAGGAAACGCTCTGATTGATCCGCTGTCCCCACCACGCGCCCGGTCAGCACCGGCAGCCACGGTCGGGGATCGTACCCGTAGGTGTGCTGGAACACGGGGGCCAACCCATCCGTCCAATTCTGGGAGCCCATCTCGTAGCTGTCCGCCACCACCCGGGTGAGGGCGCGCCGATCCCTGGCGGGCATCCGGCGCAGCAACTGGCCGATGAACGCGTCAAAATGCGCGCTGATGGCGGGGCGGCTCATCTTGTCAATCTCCAGGCCGGTTCCCTCGGGTGAGGCCGGGCTGTTGCGCACCCCGGTGGGGGTCATGCCCACCCGCAAAATCACCCATTCCCCCGCTGGCGCCTCCCACTCCAATCGCCCATCCGCCTTGAGTTGGCTGGAAAGGTTGAGGATCCGCCCCGGGGCCACCGCCAGGTCGGGCGTGTCCAATGCTGCCGGCGCGGGCCACAGGTAGGTGTCCCACATGGGCAGCGGGGTCGGGTGCATTTTGGCGAGCTGCTTCTCGATGAAACGTTCCACTCGGGGCGACGCCAACAGTTCCACCTCGGCCAGTGCTCCGCCCTGCGAGGCCCCGGAGAATACCCAACGAAAATGGCGGGCGGTCACCGGCGGAAAGGTGATGGCCACGGGCCCCAGCGGCTGAAACCCCACCCCGATGCTGGCATTGTGCCGGTCCAGCGACACGGTGCGCACCGAGCGGAACTGCCCGGGGGCCTCCTCCGCCAGCAGCTCCACTTGCACCGTCAGGGCCTTGGCGGGGTGCAGCACCAGGCTGCGGGCGGTGAACGGCTCGGTCACCTCCACATCGACCACCCAGGGCTGTCTGGCATTGGCCCCGCCGGGAAAGGCGCAGGCAGTCTCCATCCGGTCATCGCACAGATTGGTCAACGCCAGCGAGGGCAGGGAACTCGTCAGGCGTGGATGGTGTCTGGCTAGTGTGTCGGCATCACCCGGCGGGGCGGGAAAAGCCAGCACGGCCACATCCTGGAACTGGGCATTGGGAGACGGCAGCAAAGCGTTGAACTTGAGCGGGCCAACCACCCGGGTCTCGGAATGCGCCAGGTAACGCATGGTCTGTTCCGGCTTCACCCAAGGACCGCCGGATTGGCTCCAGCCGGGACAATTGAACATGCCAATGTTCACCCCCACCCGCTGTCCCTCCCGGATGGCATGCTCGACCAGACCCCACCATTGTTCGCTTAACACCTTCACCGGTCCACGGGCCTTTTCGTTGACATCCACGTTGCCGATCAACGCCTCGCCAATCCCCACCCGCGCCATGGACTCCAGATCCTTGGTGATCCCCTCCCGGGAAATATTGTCACTGATCCAGTACCAATATACCCACGGTTTCGTTGTCTCGGGCGGGGATTGGAAACCCTTCTCCAAATCCGGCAGTGCGGCCGCCATCCCGATGGTCGTGGCCAGGAGCAACGCGGCCCATGAAGTGTGGCGCGATTTCATATCCGGTGGGGGCGCTAAACCAGGCGTTTATTCAGCGGTTAGGGCTCGGATTTCCAGGTTCTTGAATTCGGCTTTCATGGGGGGACCCTGGTGCATCTGGAGGGCGATCAGCCCTTTTTTAAGGGCGTACTTGGGTTCGTGATCCTCCACCTCGCACATCAGCACCTCATTGATCCACAACTTGATGCGGGATCCCTGGGCCGTGATGCGGTACGAATTCCAAACCCCCGTCTTCACCACTTTCAAAAGCTCCTTTTCATCCGCGAACGAGGAGATGGTGGGCTTGCCTGCTGCATCAAAGACCACCTTGGTGCCCCGTTTGGCAACCAGTCCGCGTCCGTGCTGGTAGAGGCAGCCCACATATTGTCCGGCGGCATCAATGTCCGCCTGGTAACCCCAGGTGTCAAATTCCGGGCGGGCCTCGCTGCGGAACTGGACGCCAGTGTTCGCCGGCCCGGTGATCCGCCATTGGCAGCGCATCTCAAAATCATCCGGCATCCCGCCCCGCCAATAGAGGTAATGGGACTTCTTGCAGGGCCGTTCGGCCGTGCTTTCCACCGTCAAAATCCCCTCGCGCACCTGCCACCAATCAGCCAGGCCCTCCCAACCGGTGAGATCCCGGCCATTGAACATGGATTGAAAAGCCGGAGTGGTCCCCGGAGTCACGGGGGTGTCCGCCGCCCGCCCCGCCCAACCGGCAGTCAACAGCACACAAACACCCCAGACAGATAAACGTCGCATGGAATTCATCCCCCGAGGGTAAACCGAAGTCGGCTGGGATCAAAGATCAAAGTTTTGGGTTGATATCGTGCTTGACTGGCAAAGCCACTGTGAAAGTCTTTGGGCCGCTTACCGAAAATGAACAAGGCAATTGTTTGGGGACATGCCATGGCTGGTCCGTGCCCAAAGGGATTCCGGTTCAAACGGCAACAAATCTTGTATGACAAACATGGGTGACTGTCGGAATGGTGAACGGGTTCTGGCCGGAGGGACAATCTCAATCCTCAAGCTGCTGGCCCTGGTGGGCCTGGGCTGGCTGTTGGTGCCCGGGGGTGCCCTTGCGGCAGAGGAAGCGACGCAGGGGGCGGCGGCCGGCATGCGGCAGGTGGAGCAGTACAATTTCTCGATCCATATTCTGGCGATGCTGCTAGTGGGCTTCGGATTCCTGATGGTTTTTGTGCGCAACTACGGCTACAGCGCCACCACCGGCACTTATCTGGTGGTCGCTGTCAGCCTGCCGCTGTATCTGCTCTTACGTTCCACCGGCAAAATCTCCGGTGAACCGATTGCCCCGGAAACCATCAAAGCCCTCCTGCTGGCGGAGTTTGCGACGGCGGCGGCCCTGATCTCCATGGGGGCGGTGCTGGGGCGGGTGCGGCTGTACCAATATGGCATCCTGGCGGTGCTGGCGGTGCCGGCCTACATGTTGAACGAATGGCTGGTGCTGGATGGCGGACTGGGGATCACCAAGGGCTTCACAGATGCGGCCGGCTCCATTGTCATCCACGCCTTTGGCTCCTACTTTGGCCTGGGCCTGGCCGTGGCCCTGACCAGCGCCAATGATCAGGATTTCCCGATCGAAAGCGACCACACCTCGGACCAGTTCTCCATGCTGGGCTCCATGGTGTTGTGGATTTTCTGGCCCAGCTTTTGCAGCGCGGTCGTGCCGCCGGACCAGATGCCCCGAACGGTGATCAACACCCTGATGGCCCTGTGTGGCGCCACCATCGTGACCTATCTCACCAGCCGCCTCTTTCGCCAGGGCCGGCTGGCGGCGGGCGACATGGCCAACGCCGCCCTGGCCGGTGGGGTGGCGATTGGCGCCACCTGCAACCAGGTGAGTCCGCTGGCCGCGTTTGCCATCGGGTCCGTGGCGGGGGCCATCTGTGTGGCCGGTTATGCCGTCATCCAGCCCAAGCTGCAGAAGGCTCTGCGTCTGGTGGACACATGCGGGGTACACAACCTGCATGGCATGCCGGGATTGTTTGGCGGGGTGACCGCCATCCTGGTTGTGCCGGGCATTGCCAAGGCCCAACTGGCGGGCATCGCGATCACCGTCGCGCTGGCCTTGGTGACTGGAATTGTCGGCGGGTTTGTCATCAGGGCCACCGGATCAAAGGATTTCGCATACGAGGATTAGCCCTCACAACCCGGGTTGACGTTGTGCTGCCGCCCTCCATACTCCGTTGCATGAAAATCGTCCTGCTCGCTCTGGCTTTGGTTGGAAGTCTGGGTCTGTCCGCCCCGGCCGCGCTGCCCCCCCGTCCTCCGGCCAAAATGACCTTCCTTGACAATGGCGAGGTCCGCATCGGCATGGACCTCGCCCTGGGCGGGGCTGTCACCTTCATCTCCAGCCGGGATCACCCCGGCAACCTCATCAACAGCGCCGACCTGGGCCGCCAGATCCAGATGTCCCATTACTCCGGCCCCTGGCCCTTCATCGCGGGGGAAAAGAAGCCCGCACCGAACTGGGCGGGTCTGGGGTGGAACCCCATCCAGACCGGGGATTGCTACATGAACCCCTCCCGGGTGCTGGAATGCCGCAACGATGGCCGCGAGCTTTACATCCGGTGCATCCCCATGCAGTGGCCCCACAACAATGTGCCCGGGGATTGTCTGTTCGAGACCTGGACCACCCTGGAGGGGGCGATGATCCACATGCGCTACCGTTGTACCAACCAGCGGGAGGATAAAACCTGGTACCGGCCCTGTCCGCAGGAGCTGCCCGCCGTTTACACCATCTCCAAGCTCAGCCGTCTCATGGCCTACACCGGGGATAAACCGTTCAGCAACGACGCCCTGACCCACGTCACCAACGACTGGCACAAACCGTGGCCGTGGACGCGTTTCGTCGCCACGGAACGCTGGGCCGCGCTGGTCAATGAGCAGGACTGGGGCCTGGGCGTGTTCAAGGATGACGGCGGGGAATTCCATGGCGGCATTCATGGCGAGGGTCGTTCCGAAGATCCGCAGCACGGCTCCACGGCGTATGTCGCCCCGATCCACATGGAGAATTTCGACCACAACATCGTCTATGAGCACCGCACCGAATACATGGTTGGCAAACTGGCGGACCTGCGGCGGCGCTTCAACGCCCTGGCCACCCGCACCCCGCCTGCCTGGCGGTTTGCCAGTGATCGCCAGCACTGGACCCTGCGCAACGCCACCGATCAGGGTTTTCCGCTGGGGGGCGATTGGCGCGTGCAGTTGGGCGACAAAATGCCGCGTTTGGAGAGCCCGGTGTTCGCCTGGCGGGCCGACCAGGCACCGGTTCTGGAGCTGGAATTGGCCTGGCGGGGCAAGGCCACCACGGCCCGCGTCCAGTGGAAACGACGGGACGATGCCCAATGGAACGTCGCCAAAAGCCAGACCCTGGAGATGAACCCCGATGGCCGGTACCACACCTACCGGCTGAACCTCGCCGCTTCTCCGCAATACCGCGACCTGATCATCGGTTTGGCCTTGGAACCGGTGGTCCAGCCGCGCCCCGGGGAGGGGCTGTCCATCCGCTCCCTGGTGTTCACGCCGTCCGTTGTGCGCTGATTCGCGTCGGCGCGGCCCGGCTGGAAATGAAAATCCCGAATATTTTCATGGTCAGCGGCGTCAGTCTCTGGGTAAATGCCCGAACGCACATGCGCCATCCCCAACTGGAAGGCTTTCCTTCCGGCTGTATCCTGCCCCCGTTCGGACAGGTGGGGCGTGTTTGCGTCTGTTTCCGGAACCGCTTGGTTGCCGGTGATTTAATCATTCAAAACCATCCATGATCCGAACTGTTCGATACTCGCTGGCGCTGGCTGCCCTGTTGACTTTGGGCGGCCCAGTCGCACATGGGGCGGATACCCCCCCCGCCATCACCACCGCCGCCTCCGGACGGGCTCTGCTGACCGCCGAAACCCGGGCCGCCACCCAGCAGGTCAGCACCCTGACCAATGTGGCCCCGGCCCTCACCAATCTCGCGGGCACCAACATTGCGGGTGCCGGCACCGGCACCAACAATGTCCGATACACCAGCGGCTGGGGCCAGAAGCTCAAGGAGGGTGGCAACACCGCACTGGTTCAGATCGCCCTCTCCATTTTTGGCGCCGGGTTCATTTTTGAGCGGTTTTTCCGGCTGCGCCGCAAATACCTGGTGCCCGAGGGCCTGGCCGACCGCGCCCGTGAGCTGTGGCGTCAGGGCAAGTTTGACGAGTTGGAGAAGCTCGGTGAAACCGAGCCCTGCACCCTGGGCCGGGTCATTTCCTTCATCGCGAAAAACCGCAACTCACCCATGCTGGAGGTTTCCTCCATCTGCGGCGACATCGTGAGCCGGGATCTGAGCGGTCATTACCAGAAGGCCTATCCGCTGGGCATTGTGGCCACCCTGGAGCCCCTGCTGGGGCTGCTGGGCATGATCTTGGGCATGATCACCACCTTTGAAACCGTGGCTCTGGCGGGTGCGCTGGGCGATGCCACCCAACTGGCGACCGGCATCTCCGAGGCGCTGGTGACCACCGGCCTCGGTTTGGCGATCGCCATTCCCTTTCTGGCCCTCTACCATGTCTTCAAGCACAAGACCACTCAGTTTGGCTCCCTGCTGGAGGAAGAGGTGACCAACCTGCTTGGCGAATGGCTGATGAAAAAAGAAGGCAAGAAGTAACCCCATCCCGCCATG
>CAIYYI010000404.1 GCA_903930345.1 uncultured Verrucomicrobiota bacterium | reverse complement strand
GTGGATGGCGGCCGGGGCATCGGAATTATGCGCCGCGTGGTCAATGCGAGCGCCTTCGACCTGCAGGATAAACCGGTCATGCCGTTCGAGCCTCGCCAGCGCGGCCCGGGTCATGTCAGCCAGGGTGGGAACGGTGTCGCGGAGCTTGGGATCGGACTTGTGGTCGATGCTATAAGGCAAGTGGCTATCGCCGAACGTGCCCAGCAGGCGAGTGTCCACGGGGGCATTTTTCAACGCGGCGGCATCCAGCACCACCGTGTATCCCTCGGCCGCAAAATCCTTCCGCAGGTCGCGCTTGTCTTTCCGCCGGTTGGGACTGAAGAACGGGCGCCCGCCCCCCAGCAAAACATCCACCTTCCGCTTCAGGTAGGCGACAGCGATCCCATCGGAATTGCCGCGAGACTTCATGGCAACGGCGAAGCCTGCCGGGGTGGCATGGGTAATCTCAGCGGTGGTAACCAACCCCGTTTTCCAACCCGCATCGGCAAACAGAGCGTAAAGCGGCGTCAGCAGCCGGCCATCGGGGAGGACGTTGACGGCTCCATTAGGGACGCGAGAACCGCTTCCCCATGCGGACGATGCGGCGGAGCTATCCGTAACGACCGAGTTCAACGACCGGGTGTTAACCAGAGCGGCCCGCGCCTCCGGCCGGTTAAATTGCTCCACCCAGGAAAGCGGCTTCTGACGTTGGGCCTGCGAGTACAGATTCGCACACGTCAGGGTCCCCATGCTCATCCCGTCGCTCACAATGTGGATGATGCGGTTGGGCTTCTGTCCCGGTTTGCCCAGAAGTTCCTCAGCGGAACGGGCAACATGCGGCGCACCCAGGGTGGTAGCGGAGGCAGCCAGAAGTCCGGAGCGCGAAAAGAAGGAACGGCGATTTAACATCGGATTCACTTGCGGTAGCTGGTCAATATTTTACCAAGTTAACAGCTGGCTCACTCGGCCAGATCCCATGGTATTGGCTAATTGTGTCAGCGGTCCGGGGTAAGACAAGTCCAAACTCTCTCATGGTTCAGAGCATGCGGAGGGCACGAACCGTCATGGTTGATGCATGGGGCGGGGCGTCCGGAAACGGATTTGCGGCTGGGAAAACAATTGTTTCATACGAAATTGATATTGCGTAACACTTTTCAAGCTGGTAACACGGAATCTGACATGCGTAACACTTGGAGAGTGTTGATCGCGCGACGGTTCCGGCGTGACCGGGACGGGTTCACGCTGGTCGAGTTGCTGGTGGTGATTGCCATTATCGCCATTCTGGCCGCGCTGCTGATGCCGGCGCTGGCGCAGGGCAAGGCGCGGGGAAAAAACGCCGGGTGCCTGAACAATCTGCGACAAATTGGGCTGGCAACGCAGATGTATGCTGATGAGCATGATGCCTATCCTGCCGCATGGGTGAACTCGACCACGCGCTGGATGGACCTTATACAGCCCTACCTCAGCAAGCGGTCAGGGGTGTACTTGTGCCCGGCGGATCTGCAGCGCATCCCGGTAACGTGGGACACAAATATTTTCCTTAGCTACGGGATAAACACCTTCCGCTTTGGCGATCAGGCGCATTGCTTCTGGTACGGGGTGAAGGGCAATGCGGTGGTGCGGCCCTCGGGCACGATCATTTTTGCTGATTGCACACCCGGCAAGTATTACTGCGGCGGGGGCAGCACGTTCAAGGAACCGGTGGTGGACGTGGACTACCGCCATCCCAAGGGCAGTTTTGTGGCCGTGTTTTGTGACGGCCATGCCGAAACCAAAACCAAGACCCGGCCAGCCGACTGGGACGCCTCCCAATAAACATTGAGCGGAACACTATGAGACCGAAAACCACGAACGCGTTTTTCACCCTTGTCCTGGCCGCTGGACTGATGCCCCCAACATCACAGGCGGAATTCTCCCTGCCGTCCGGGTCCACTTCGCCAGGTCATGGCATTTCCAACGTTCTTTCCGGAAGCGTCGCCAACGGCGCGCTCTACTGGCGAAGCACGTCGAACTGGGTCAACAGCACGCCCGCGAAGCCATATGCTGTGACCAATGAGTATGTGCTGCCGATTTGCGATTCCATTTCGGTGGCGCGCATCGTGGTCACGATCTGGGGCGGCACACCCAACAACGTCAGCGAATGCTCGGTCGCCATCAACGGCATCAACCTGCCGGGGGCCAGTCCGCTGGTTTTCGGCACCACGGCCGACGCAAACCCCGTCTTCAGCCCCACGAGTGCGAATGTCTACGGCTCGGGTTCGGGAGTCTGGCTCATTTCGCTGCCGGTGCCTGCCACCCTGCTCTTCACCAACGGCGCGACCAATACGATCGTGGTCGCGCAAAACACCACGAACGATTTTGATGGCCGCGTCCAACACGTCACGCTGCTCGCGGTGTATCAGCGCGCCGCGTTGAACAACACCTTCGACTACGCCATTGCGGAGGGGAGCGGAGACCTTTACAAGTCGCCGAGCGGCACGCAGGTGGCGCAACGCACGGTGTCGTTTGCCCGCGTGAACCCCACCAACGCCACCGCCGCCAGTCTCAACGTGCTCTACACCTACGGCGATGCCCTCAACGACCGCCTCTACTTTAATGGCGCGCGAATTGGCGGAGACAACGTGGCGCAATTTGATACCAGCGTCGTCAACAACGGGCCATCCGTCTTGAGCTTCGATGTGCTGGCCAGCCTGGCGGCGGCCAACAACGTCACCTTTTCGCTCGGCGCGGATGTGCCAACCCCGGAAACAAGCCTACGCCCGCAAGTGGCGGCGCTCACGGTCACGCGCCCGGCACAGACGGCCCCGCCTGCGCTGGGCATTGCGTTGAATGTGGTCGTCACCTGGCCAGTGTCGGCGGATACGTATCAGTTGCAGTTCCGGCCCAGCCTGGAGGCCGGGAGCTGGAGCAATGTGACCCATGCGTCAACAGTCATCAACGGGCAGAACGCCGTCCTACTGCCGCGTGACGCAGCGCAGCAGTTTTACCAGCTTTTGAAGACGAACTGACGCCGATATGTTGCCGCGACTTTTATCTATCATCGGCTGGGTGGCGGTCATGATGCTGGCCAGCCTGACCGGCCGTACAGCGCCGCTGGCGGGTGCGGCCGGACGCGCCGTCATGGATTCCACGAAACAAACGGTGGTGGTTCCGGCGAATCCCCAACGGGTGCTGAGCCTTTGCACCACGGCGACCGACACGCTGCTCCGGTTGGGCGAGGGGGCGCGGCTGGCGGGGATTGATGAATACAGCCGCGTGGTGGCCGGCGCCACCAACTTGACGGTGCTGGGCAAGGGGAGCGCGATTGCACGGGAGCAAGTGCTGGCGCGGGGGATTGACCTGGCGTTTGTGTGGTGGTTCCAGGAGGACGCGGCGAGGCTGCTGACGGATTTGCGGGTGCCGGTGGTGCGGTTGCGCTGCGGGCGGGCCTCCGAAGTGCCGGATACCATCCGGCTGGTGGGGCACTGCGTGGGGGCCACCAATGCGGCCGAGACGCTGGCGCGAAGCGTCACGGAAAAGCTTACACGGCTGACGCCGGCCCGCACGAATGGCGGGCCACGGGTTTACCTGGAGCTTTACAGCCCGTTCAAGACCAGCGGCGCGGACTCGTACCTGAATGACCTGATCGAACTGGCGGGCGGCCACAACATCGCCGCCAAAGGCAACGGGGCGTTGCTGCTTTCCTCCGAGCAACTGCTGGCCGCAGATCCGGAATGGGTCGTGCTGCTGGCGGGTTTCGGCACGCCTGAGCAATTTTCCCGGCGCGGCGGGTTGGGCAGCCTGGCCGCCGTCAAGGCGGGCCGGGTGCACGTCCTGGACCGCTATCATCTGGTGGCCGGTGCGGGGCTGCCCGAGGGGGTGGCCGCACTGCGTCAGCTGTTCCAACCAAAATCCTCAACCAAACCTTAGGCATGTCGTTCCACAGCATCACCCACAACGCCAAGTATCGGTTCGCCACGCTGCACAATTACGGCTGCATGTTCCGGTGCCCGGTGTGCAGCTATAAACTCCACAGCGGCCCCGAGGGACGGCCCGGCTACGCGTGGCCCAAGCCGGATGGTTTCCTAACGACCGGGCAAATCAAGGAAGCGCTGCGCACGGTTGACCTGGCGACGCTGTATTTCATGGGCGGCGAGCCCACCATGGCGCGAAACCTGGCCGAGCTGCTCGACTTCGGGAAGAACACGATGGGCGTGCGGACCTTCCTGGGTCACTGCAACGGGTGGAAACTCGACCTGCCCAACCTGGACGGCGCGAACGTGGGCTTGAAGGCCTGGGATCCGCAAGTGCATCGAGCCTACACGGGGCGAGAAAAGGACCTGATCTTCGGCAATTTCCAGCGCGCCTTTGAGGCCGGGATGGACCTTAAGGCGAACGTGGTCTATGTGCCGGGGCTGGTGGACGTGGACCAGGTGGAGGCCATCGCGGCATGGCTGGGCAGCCTGAGCCGGGATATCCGGTTCCATATCATGGGCTATATCCCGGTACCGGGGCAGCCTTACGAACGCCCGACGGCGGAGCAGATGACCGAAGCAGTGGCTTGCTGCAAACGCCACCTGAACCAAGTCGGCAGGTCGCATCTGACCTCGGAAGAGGCGCGCAACCATGCGGTGCGCGATGATCGCTTCGCGGTGAAACAGATCGCTTGAAGTGTTCACGCACCCTCCATCCCGCGCCCGTTGGCTGATGCCCGCCCTGCTGGCTGGTCTGGTGCTCGCCGGGCTGGCGGGATTGATGGCCGGCAGTGTGGCGATTGCGCCGGGAGAAATCGTGAAGCGGCTTTGGGCCGCGCTGCTGGGGCAAAACCCCCATGATCCGACGGACCAGGTTTTGCTGGCGGCGCGGCTGCCACGGCTGGTGCTGGCGGCGTCCGTCGGGAGCGCCCTGGCGCTGGCCGGGCTGGCGGCGCAAACCCTCTTCCGCAACCCGCTCGCAACGCCCTCCATCATCGGGGTGTCCAGCGGTTCGGCGCTGGGTGCGGTGCTGGGGATGCTGCTGGCGGGGCGGGCGGGGTATTCATCCCCGGCGCTGGTGCCGGGGTTCAGCCTGGCCAGCGGCCTGGCGGTGACGGCCCTGGTGTTTGCGTTGGGGCGGCGCGGGAGCTTCTTTGGCCATGCGCTGCTGCTGGCGGGCATTGCCATTGGATCGCTCTGTTCCGCACTCACCACGGCCGTGCTGTACCTGGCCGGCGAACGGTTGCAGGGGATTGTGTTCTGGCTGATGGGTGGTTTGTGGCAGGCCAACTGGGGCGATGCCTGGCTCATGCTGCCGCTGGCAGCGGGCAGCAGCGCGGGGCTGTATCTGCTGGCACCGGCCATGAACGTGGCGCTGATGGGCGAGCGTTCCGCGCATGATCTTGGCCTTAACCTGCCGCGCCTGCAGCGGCAACTGCTGGTCATCATTGCAGTGACGACGGCGGTGGCGGTGAGCCTGACGGGCGTGATTGGTTTCATCGGGCTGGTGGTGCCGCATTTGCTCCGGCTGGTGATCGGGGCGGACCACCGGCGGCTGGTGCCTGCCACGGCCCTGGGCGGGGCGGTGCTGCTCCTGCTGGCAGACACCCTGGCCCGCACCCTCGCTTCACCGGCGGAAATACCGGTGGGCATCCTGACGGCCGTCGTGGGTGCACCGGTGTTTCTGTGGCTGCTCAGCCAACGGCCCGGGAGGCCGGCCGCATGAGTCTGCGGGTCGAAAATCTTTCCTTCGAATATTACGCCGGCCATCCGGTGTTAAACGGATTGAACCTGGAAATCCGCGCCGGGCAAGTGACGGGTTTATTCGGGCCGAATGGCTGCGGGAAAAGCACCTTGCTGCGCTGCCTAAACGGGGCGCTGCATCCGCAATCCGGCGCGGTGCTGCACGAGGGGCACCGGCTGGACAAGCTGACGCCGCGAGAAATTGCCGCCCGAATTGCTGTTGTGCCGCAAGAAACCTCGGCAAGCGTGCCGTTCCTGGTGCGCGAGATGGTGATGATGGGGCGGTTTGCCCGTTGGGACCTGTGGGGGCAAGAGTCCCCGGAAGACCAGGCGGCGGTCCAGGCCAGCCTGGAGCGGGTTGGAGCGGCGGACCTGGCCGACCGCCATTTCGATGAACTCAGCGGCGGGGAGCGTCAGCGGGTCATCATCGCCCGGGCGCTGGCGCAGGAAACACGGGTGCTCCTGCTCGATGAACCGGCGAGCCACCTGGACATTGCGCACCAACTGGAAGTATTCCATTTGGCACGGGAACTTGCGGCGGAAGGCTACACCGTCCTGATGGTGTGCCATGACCTCGTGGTAGCGCCCCTGTTCGTGGAGGAAGCGGTGCTGCTCAAAGCGGGGAGCGTTTTCGCCCGGGGAGCCGTCCCGCAGGTGCTCCAGCCGCAAAACATCACGGCGTGCTTCGGCTGCTCGTTAGGCATGACCTGGCCGGCTCCCGGCAGGGCGAGCCTCACTTTGGAAAATGGCTGACAGTGCTTGGCGAGGTCCGTCGCCCTTCCGCTGCCGCCTGCGGCGGTGGCCCGCAAAATGAAATCGTCCGGTTGACACGTTCTCGACTTGGGGTAGCTTGGGAGGCTTTGAAGTCGTTGGTCAAAGTGGTCGCAGTGTCAATCCTGGTTTTCGCGCTGGGGCTGCACTGGGCGTTGCTTCAGTCGGTCGCCTGGACGGGCATGCTCATCAGCTACTCGCGCAACGCCTCGCTGAGGTCGGCGGTGACTCGAACCTTTGATGGCGAGCATCCCTGCCCGCTCTGCAAGGCGGTTAAGAAGGGCCGCGCGGAGGAAAAAAAGCAGGCACAAGAGCAATTGAAGCCCGGTTCAAAATTGGATTTCGGCCTGGTGTGGCACGCCGCGCAGTTCCGCTTCGACAGTGCTCGGGCACCTGCTGTTGCGGGCGAATTTCGCGCGCTCGCCCGCGCTGAGTCCCCCCCCAAACCGCGTCCACGCAGCGCAGTTAAGGACGATTCCGCTCGCGGGTGAGCGTCACCTTGCGCGTTGGCACGGCTTGAGGCTGTGGCCGACCCAAGGTGTCCGCCCGGCGGTGGGTTGTCCCCCCCTCTTTTACTCCTATAAACCCGGCTGGCGGTGACGCAGGGCGGTCCTTTTGATCGCCGTTGCGCGCCGGAGGTTCACTCCCGGACACGGCACCGCCTTAAGACTTAATATTTGTATTAACCAATTGATCCAAAGTATTTTATGCAGACCAATAGATTCCTTTTGACCGCCGCTGCCGCCGTCGCTCTGACGTGCGGATCTTCATCGGCGCGGGCTGCCATTATGACGGCCGTCCCCATGCAGGGCGGCATGGCCATGCCCATGATCGCCTACCACGCCGATCACGGACATTTGCACGTGATGATGCCCGCAGACGTGCCTCAACTCACGCCCTTGTTGGTAAGCAACACCGGCGACAACTTCGACCCGGGGGACCCATGGTATGACTTCCTCGATCCCAGCCGGCAAGGGCTGTCGTTCAGCCGTCGCTACGGGTTTGTGATGGACGCCATGAGTGACCCGCTGCCGGCGAACACGGCCATCTGGCTGCAAAAGTTGTCCGGGCCGCCGGAGTTGGGATTTTACCGGTATTCCGGTTCCGCGCCCAAGGCCTGGCAGCCCATCTTCGGCACTGCGGGAACAACCAACGCGCTCTACTGGAACGGCATGATGTTCCATCCGGGGGTCAGCGCTCCGCCGGGAACCAATCCGCTCTCGGCCACCTTCGAGGCCTACCTAGTGAACACCCAGACTGGTGAAGCAGTGCCCAATTCCAGCACGGGGCCGATGGTGCTCAACTTCACCAACGTGTCCGATGGCCGCCCGGCACTCAGTCTCACTCAGAAGATCGTCGTAGCTTGGCCAGACACTGCGGCCGGTTGGGTGTTGGAGATGGCAGACGTGGTTCCCTCCACAGAATGGACCACTGTGACCAATACTCCGGTAACCGTGGACGGCAAGCCGTGCGTGGTGCTCAATGGCAATGCCGGGAAGAAGTTCTTCCGCATGCGTCGAACACCGTGAACCGCAGAGACCCCAACACTTCCGCGCCTCCCGGTTCGCACGAACCGGGAGCGCGCGGCGCTTTCACGCTCATCGAACTGCTCGTCATCATCGCCGTTATTGCGATCCTCGCGGGGCTGCTCTTGCCCGCCTTGAGCCGTGCCAAAGAAACGGCCCGCGCGACGCAATGCCTGAGCCAAATGCGGCAAATCGGGCTGGCGGTCCGGCTTTACGCCGAAGACAACGAAGATGAGTTCCCTCGGAGCCAGCATTCGGCCTTCAGCCACGGGCAACTCACGTGGGGCCGCGCGGTGGCCGCGCAACTGGGTTTCACGACCACGACCTGGACGAATTTGCTTACCGGTGTCTATCACTGTCCCAGCGACCGCCGCACAACGCCGTGGAGTTATGGTTTAAACGTCTATTTCGAACTCGGGCCGGATGATGACTTCGAAGGCAAACCGCAAACTTGGCGACGTACCAGCGCTGTTCCCAATCCTTCAGCAACCGTCCTCTTCGCCGAGAACGCTTCGAGCGCCGACCACATCATGCCGAACTTCTGGACGGCACCACAGGACGCCGTGGACGTGGCCTCGCGCCGCCACGGCAAAAGGGCGAATTACACCTTCGTGGACGGCCACGCCAAGGCGCGCGAATTCAAGACCATCTACGATCCCGCGCGCAACGTGGATGCCTGGAATCCCATGAAGGCCCAGTGAACTCACCTCTAAACCGAACTCGTTACTGATATGAAAACTCACTCTCTTTGCCTCCTCGCCAGCTTGATCGTGGTGGCGGGGTGCTCGCGCGCGAGCAAAACAGAAGCGAATCACACCCAAACAACAAACACACCTGTGTTGCTGACCACCAACCTCGCCCCGGGCCAGGTGGCCTTTCGCTTCGCCATCACCGGCATGACCTGCGAAGGCTGTACCGGTGGACTTCGGTCCGAGTTGCTGGCGGCAGCAGGCGTCAAGTCCGCGGAAGTCAATTTGAAAGCCGCCCAAGCGGTGGTGGTCTGCGAAACCAACCGCACGGACGCGGCGCAACTGTTGAAGGTCATTAAGGAGGCGGGCTTCGAGGGCAAGCCCATTTCACCATGAGCCACTCCGGGAACAATTCCAGCTGGGACCGAGTGACCCTCGCCGTGATAACCGTCGCGGCGCTGGTGGGACTGGGGGGCGGCTTTTGGGCGGCGAAGAGGTTTTGTCCGCCATCGGTTTCCGGTTCTCCGCGCTATCTGATCGACTTCGCCCTCACCGACCGCACAGGCCGCAGCGTGACTCGCGCCGATCTGACGAACCAGTTTCTGGTCGTGAATTTCGTGTTCACCAGCTGCTCCGTCTCCTGTCTCCAGGTGAGCCGACACATGGCGCGAATTCAAGAGTTGGTCGCTGGCCAAAACGACGTGCGGCTAGTGTCGTTCACTGTGGACCCGCGCACCGATACACCCAGCGTGCTAGCGAAATTCGGCGCGAGGCTCGGCGCGGACACCAACCGCTGGCTCCTGCTCACCGGCGACAAGGCGGTTGTTCACTCAGTCATTAAAACCTGCTTTCTCGATCGCAAGACCGATCCGGTCGGGGGAGCCATGCCGGGCGGCTTCATGCACGCGGATCAAATTGCTGTCGTAGATCCGCGCGGCCAGGTGCGGGCCTTCTTCGACGGCATGAAGAGCGGCACGCCCCACGACGTGGCCAACACCATCGCCTCCCTGCGCAACGAGAAGCTCAAGCCATGAAGAACATTCTACTCTGGTCACTCATCTGCCACCTCCTCGCCGGCTCGGTCGGTTGCGACCGCTCATCGCCTCCCGCCCCGGCTCCAACAAGCCAAGGCGAGCGCGTCTTCGATACTCGCGGTGTGGTGCGGGACATCGCGGCCAGTCGTCGCAAGGCTGTCATCCGCCATGAGGAAATCCCCGGCTACATGCCGCGCATGGTCATGGAACTCACCGTGCGCGACACGAACGAGATGGTTGGCATCGCCATCGGTGACGAAATCACCTTCCGCCTCCACGCCACCGCCGACACGCATTGGATCGACACTATTCGCCGCGTGGGTCTGGCCAAGCCGGAAACAGGAGTGTTCCAGCCGCTCTTCATCCCGAAAGCCGCGCCCGAACTGAACCTCGGTGACGCGGTGCCCGATCAGGAGTTCCTCAGCGAAACCGGACGCCGCATGCGCTTCTCGGCCTTTCGCGGTCGGGCGCTGGCCTTCACCTTCTTCTTCACGCGCTGCCCACTGCCCGACTATTGCCCGCGCATGAACAAGAATTTCAGCGAGGCGCGCGAAATTCTTTACAAGCAGCCGAACTCGCCCACCAACTGGCAGTTCCTCTGTGTCTCCTTCGACGCGGAATTCGACCAACCCGCGATGTTGGCGGGCTATTCCAAAATGTTCCGCGGCGCCAACCCCGACCGCTGGCTCTTTGCCGCCGCCTCGCCGGACGTGCTAGCCGAACTCGCCCCGCGCCTGGATCTCAAAGTTGCCCGCGAAGCCGGCAGTTTCTCGCACAACCTCCGCACCGTCGTCCTTGACCCGCAAGGCCGCATCTTCAAGCAATTCGACGGAAACGAATGGACAGCGCAACAGCTCGCGGAGGCCGTTGCCGATGCGGCCAGAAAACCATGAACCATCCCCTATCAACTTGCCGCCTCGGAAGTAACCGGGGTAATCTGGCCCGCATGAAACCGCGACTCATGTTTGCATCGCTGGCGCTGCTGGTCGCCGCCTTGGTGGCGGTTCGAGTGAATGCCGCGCCGGTTGCCATCACCAACACCCCGCCAGCCATCCACAACGTCTTCCGCGTGACGCCGCGCGTCTTTTCCGGGTCGCAACCGGAAGGCGCCGCCGCCTTCGCCTGGTTGGCCAGCCAGGGCATCAAGACCATTGTGAGCGTGGATGGTGCCCGCCCGGACGTCGAAGCCGCACGCCGCCATGGGCTGCGCTACGTGCATTTGCCGGTTGGCTACGACGGCATTTCCACGAATCGGGTCGCCGAGTTGGCCAAGCTGGCAGGCGCCCTGCCGGGACCTTTCTACGTGCATTGTCATCATGGGAAACATCGCGGCCCGGCCGCCGCCGCTGTGTTATGCGAAGCAGCGGAAAAATGGTCTGCCGCCGAGGCTGAGGCTTTTATCAAACAGGCTGGGACCTCTCCAGATTATCCGGGCCTCTATCGCAGCGTGCGCGAGTTCCATCCGCCTGAGAGGGGAGCGCTGGCAGCGGTGGGCAATTCCTTTCCCGAGGCTGCCGCCACGCCTGGGCTCGTGCAATCCATGGTGGCCATTGACACCTTGGTCGAACGGCTGCGGGCCTGCCAAAAAGCTGGCTGGCGTACCCCGCCAGAACATCCGGATGTCTCGCCAGCCCATGAAGCGGTTCAACTCTGGGAACAGTTCTGTGAATTGGGGCGCACGAAGGAAGCCAAGGGCAAGCCCGCTTCATTCGGTGATCGGCTCAGTGCCACAGCGAATGCTGCGGATGAATTGCGGCAGTGCTTGCGTGGCACCACTTCCGGGCCGGATCCCAAAAGCGCTAGTGCGGACGCGGCCTTCAGTCGCATCACCGACAACTGTGCTGCCTGCCATAAGAAATATCGCAACTGATCCAAACCTGCCGCCGGGCGCCCCAATCCATTGACGTCCCCGCTCCATTTGTAAGTAATACTGCCACGAAAGCAAGCGGCACCATAACGCTGCTCTACGACCATCATAAGCATCATGTTCAGGCCGCGCTTACCGACATCCAACACGACCAACACAAGGTGATCATCCCAACTCTTCACGTCCACCTGGACCACGACAACTGCATGGAACTCCTCGCCGTGCAAGGCAAGGCGACGGTCATTCAAGCGCATCGCCGATGAACTCATTGCCGCCAAGAGCGTGAAGCGTGGCAAGTTGACGGTCACCAGCACCGGCAAAGACCTGCCGTCCTAAACGGCCCTGGCCCAACCCATGGGAATAGAGTGCGGCGGCAATCCGTCACAACCGCGTGCTGATTCGTAACAAACAATCAGTTGCGGGAATCGTGGATTCTGCCTATATTGTCCCCGACGTGTTCAATGTGCAGTCATGCGTCTCGCTGCGGACGAGGCAGGGCAAGAGCGTATCCTCGCTTTTGGCACTGGTGTTTTTCCTTTTCGTTCAGGCCCTCTCAGCGTCTTCCGCCATCCATCATTTCATTCACAGCGACGCGGACCAACCCAGCCACCAGTGCGCCGCTACGTTGCTTGCCCACGGTCAAGTTTGCCTGGCCCCGGTAGATGTCAGCGTATCACGTCCAGTTCTCTTCGTCGGCGAGCTTCAATCGCCCCCTGTGCCGTTCGTCGTCGCAGTCGAATTTCGGCTGCTACCCGAGCGTGCACCGCCTTCCCACCTCACATAATCCTCTCCGACTTGTGCCGCTGTAAGGGAGTGGTCTGTACGCGTTAAGCGTGCGGACTGCCCCGGCCACAGGGTCTTCAACCCCACAACTCATCAGGCCGTCTGCGCCTGGGACCGCCTGCGCGAGTCCACTAGCAGACAGGACATCCATGAAAATTACAGTAGCACCGCACCCGCGCGGCGCGTTCACCTTGATCGAACTCCTGGTGGTGATAGCCATCATCGCCATCCTGGCCGCTCTGCTCTTGCCCGCGCTATCCCGCGCCAAGGCCAAGGGCAAGCAGACCGCCTGCATCAACAACATGCGCCAGATTGGCCTGGCCATGCGCATGTACGCTGATGACAACGAAGGCATGCTCCCCACCACCACCCACGGTGGGGCCACCAACGCCTCGTGGATTTACCAGTTTTCCGGATACGTCGGCAACGTGGACCGCATCCGCCTCTGCCCCGCCGATCCTAAGGCTGACCAGCGCGTAGCGGCCAAAGCCGCCAGCTACACGCAGAACGAATACACGTCCGTTGACCTTGTTGACCCCTTCGGCCGCCCCTTGGAGAGTTTTCGGAAGCTGGATGGCTTGCCCAGACCCTCGGACACCATCACCACTTTTGAAATTTCTGATGCCGCGGGCGTGAGCATCTTCAATGACCACACGCATTCCCGGAACTGGCACCTTGGCTGGAGCAGCGTCATCGCCGATATCCAGCCCGACCGCCACGGCACTTCTGCCAATTACCTATTTGCCGACTCGCACGTCCAAAGCATCCAAGCCGCCAAACTCAAAGCCCGCATTGACGCGGGCGACAACTTCGCCAAGCCGCATAAATGAATGTTCTGCCAACCTCAACTAATCACCAAAATCCAAACTAAACAAACATGAGAAACTCCGTCCTTAAGTCCTTGTCCCCTGCCTCCTTCGGCCAGCTTGGGCTGGCTGCCCTACTCACGGTGGCACTCAACCTCAACGCCCAAACGGTCCTGACCAACGGCCATACGGATGTCGGCATCGTCTATGAAGACGACGCTTGGAATCTCCATATTGGCCAGCACGAAGCCGACCCGCCCGCCGAATATGCGCCCCGAGAGGCCGTGCTGCAGGTGGGCCTGGCCGCGCGAACCACCGTGCCCGCCAACCCCGCCTTCGCCTTCCTGGGCGCGGTTGGCGCGCCGGTTTATATCTTGCCTCAAGTTGAGAACCCAGCCCTCCTGTTCCTTGGCTTCGGCACTGAAGAACTGCCTTCCGGCCTATTCCTCAACGACGAGGTGACGCTTACTCTGCGGGCGGTTCGCGGCCCTGGGCAATTTGCTGTCTATGACGTGGGCGCTTTCGGCACCCCAAACGTCCTCATGACCTCCAGCGACGGCATCACCGCCGCTGACTCCGTGATTTTGCAGGCAGGCGGTCACCGCCATGTGAACTGGGCCTTTACTTCTCCTGGCACTTACCAAGTGGACTTGGAGGCGGCCGGCACGCTCGTGACAAGCAACCAGTTCACCACCAGCGGCCCGGTGACCTATACTATCGATGTTGTCCCCCGATGCTTCCAGTTCACCCAAGAGCACGTGGACCTGCTCTCCTTTCAGTGGAACTCCGCCAGCAGCCGACTCAGCTTGATGGCATCCGACGACACGCACGGCCTGCTTTATGCCAGCAACGAATGCACCGTCCTCTGCCCGGAATCCATGAAGTTCACTCTGCCCACAGGCACGCCGCTGGGCAATGCAGGCGACTCGCTCTGGATTCTTCCGCAGAATCCCTACGCCGGGGTGCCTTACGTGGGCGTGTCGGCCGAGACCATCGCTGCGGGCACCTTCAACGATCCGGTCACCATCCAACTCAAACGTGTGGAAGGGCCAGGACATTTCATCGTGTGGCAATCAACCACGTTGGGCGAGTTCGACATCAAGATGGACACCCGCAACGGCATCGGGCCGGACGACAAGCTCACGCCCTTCGTCGGTGGGCACGAACACCACAACTGGGGCTTCACCACCAGTGGAGTCTATCGGGTCTATTTCCAAGCATCCGGCGTTCGCGTTGGGCAAACCACCAACACCTACTCCGCTGAGACGCCGTTCACTTTCCACGTCCTACCCCTGAAACCGTTTGAAACCTGGCAAGTCGCCAACTGGCCCTGCGAATGCCGCTCCAATATCATCGCTGCCAGCGCCAATCCGGATTTCGACGCCGCTGTCAACGCGATGGAATATGCTCTTGGCACCAATCCAAAGTTCATCACCACCGAAGGTTGGCCGACGGGGAGCATCGTCACCACCAACGCCCATAAGTATGGGGCGTTCACGTTCACCCGCGTCAAGTCCGCCACCGATTGCCTGTATGAATTGGTCGCGGCGAGCACCCTGACGGCCACAAACTGGCAGGTGCTTACGGATGTTTTCGGCGTCGAGGACCAAGGCACGACCGAGCAAGTCACCATGCGCGATTCTCAACCGTCGGCCGCCTCAGCCCAGCGCTTCTACGGCCTGCGCGTGCGGCTTCGCTAGGCCGCCTTGCGCCTCAGCAACACTGCTCGCTGGATCGGCTCGGATCAACCTGACATCCTCTTCGTTGTTCCGACCTTCCGGCAGTACTTCGGCACGCCGGAAGATGTCCAACATCGAATCGCCAGCAGGGCCATGTTCGCTGTCAGACCGCGTAGCTCGGCTTGAAGAAGAACCGGTAGAAGAAACCACCGAGAAGGCCGCCTACGAGTGGGGCAAGGATGTAAACGGTCAGCCAGCCAAGTCCGTTGACCTGGAACGGCACACCGCCCCAGCCGGCCAGCGAGGAAAAGAGGCGCGGGGCTAAATCGCGGGCCGGGTTGAAGCAAGCCATGGTCAGCGGACCGAGTAAGGAGATGAGCAGGGTCACGGTCAGGCCGATGGTGGCGGCGGTGAGGATTTGCGGGCGCGCTTTGTTGCGTTGATCCGTGGAGCAGAATATTACGAGCAGCAGAATCGCCGTGCCGAGGACCTCCGTGCCAAACGCCGCGAGAGCCGACATGCGCTCGCGAACTTCAGCGGTCAGGGCTTTGCCGCCCGGATTGGGAAAATATTCGCCGAAGATCATGGCGCTGGCTTCGCTGCCCGGCTGACCGCGCAGGATGTGGTTGGCTTTTTCGTAGGCGGCGAGAGCGTCGCCAAAGATGAAGTAGAGCACCGCTGCGCCCACAAAGGCCCCCAGCATCTGGGCGACAAAGTATGGGGCCACGCGGGATTTGGGGAAATCCGACCAGACGGCCATGCTGACAGTCACGGCGGGATTCAGGTGGGCCCCGCTGAGGGCACCGGTGAGGTAGATGGCCGTGGCGATGCCCAACCCCCAAACGATGGCCACCTGAAACACGCCGACTTGGGCACCGGTGAGGACCGCCGCGCACACGCTGCCGCAGCCGAAGAACACGAGGAGGAAAGTGCCAAAGAACTCTCCCGTAAACCATTTGGGGATTATTTGCATGGGAGCTTAGCGGGCCTTCACGGAGCGTTTTGCCGGCTTGACCGGTGCGGCTTTAGATTTCGGTTTCATAGAATGTATGCGCATATTGGCATACTAAAGACAACCCTGCAAACCCTTTTCTCACCCACCCTTACCATCGCGAGCGGACGGCTGAAACTACTTGGGAAGCTTGTCGAAGCTGAAGGAGCAACAGTCCAACTGGAGGACATTGCCATTGGAGGCCAAATGGTCTTTGAGACGGCTGACAACGCCATAGAGGCGCTGCTGGCCCTTCTTTTCCATTTCCAACAGGCCGGATTCGCGCAGGATGCGGAGGTGCTTGGAAACGTTGTACTGCGTCATACCCAACTGGCGGGCGATTTCATTAACGCCCAACTGTTCTTTGAGCAAGAGACGGGTGATACGCAGGCGGTTGAGGTCGCTCAGCGCTTTCAGCACGGCCATGCATTTGGTACCAGTCATTGAGGCAATGATAACCGACATGAAGGTTTGCTGGCAAGGGCGGGTTACTTTGGCATGACACAGTTCGTTGACGTGCTTTGTGTGTCTGGTAGTATCCGAGCATGAGAACGAAAGACAGCAAGGGCGTGACCCGGTTCAGCATCTCCCTGCCGGCTGAACTGGCGGAGCAACTGGACCGGATGGCTCAAGAGAAGAGCTATGCAAATCGCTCCCTGGCGGTGGCGGACATGATTCGCGCCCAGCTGGTGGAGCACCAGCAGCAGTTCGGTGACAAGGAAATCGCCGGCACCATAACGCTGCTCTACGACCATCATAAGCAGCATGTTCAGGCCGCACTTACCGACATTCAGCACGATCACCACGAGGTGATCATCGCCACACTTCACGTTCATCTGGACCACCACAACTGCATGGAATTGCTCGCCGTGCGAGGCAAAGCGACGGTCATCAAGCGTATTGCCGATGAACTCATTGCCGCCAAGGGCGTGAAACATGGCAAACTGACGGTCACCAGCACCGGCAAAGACCTACCAAGTTAGGTGGCTGGCCATTGCATTTGCTTTTAGGCTGGTGGTTGCGCCCGCTTGGCTTTGGCTGGTTGGCGCAATCAAATGCCAGTGCTTATAGCCCTATGGCTAATTCCGATCCCGGAAGTGCCGGTATGGCCAATGAAGCCTGATGGTACCCACCTATTCATAGCACCCGAACCACCACATTCCGCACTTTTCCAGCCAGGGCATTGGGCGTCTCGTACTCACCCACCGGGGAAGAACCATTCTCACCCACCGTCAAGCCGTCGGCCGGCTGGCCAGCGATCAAGCCAGGTGCCCGGCCATAGGCCTCGATTTTCCCATCCACACTCAGCCGGAGGCTGCCCCCCTCACCCAGCCTCGCCTCCACCTGGTGCGGCCCTTTGGCCAGCGACTCCGGCCGCCACAAGAGGCTTAGGAACTCAACGTTGCAGGTTAAGCGGGGCCGCATAATATTCTCGCGGTGAGGTACTGGCGGAGCCGTCCAGGAACATCAAGGTGCCTGATCCATCCAGGAATTCCAAGAGGTGGCTCGGCTGCCAATTCTGGAGATCCGGGCTGCCTTTCAGCCAGAACTGCTGGCCGGGTTTTCCACCCAACAGGAATAGGTTGTAGCTCCCTATGCGGCCGTAGTTCACGAACTGCACGGGAGAACGGTCAGGCACAACCTGGCACCGCAAGATAATCCCAGCCGCCCCCACGGCAAGCAGTTGGCCGCCATTGGAGGTGGCACCAAACAGGGTTTTGCGCGTGGCGGCGGCCTGCGGGGTCCATTGGGTAAGGTTCGTGCTGGTCAGAATGATTCCGTACGTTCCCACCACGTACCAAGTGTTGCCGATGAACGCGGCATCCGTCAGCCACTCGCTGGTGCCTGAATTTTGCCTGGTCCAGGTCTGGCCGTCCGGGCTGGTGACAATTGTGCCATTCTCACCCACGGCTAACAGGGTGCCATTAAGCCAGCGGACCTGCCAGAGCCAGTTGGTGGTGGAGGCAGGCCGGGAGTTCCAGCTCTTGCCATCCGGACTGCCAAGGATCACGCCACCATCCCCCACGGCCACTAACCCATTCGGATGGGACGCCAAGCCCGACAAAAAGTTCGCTGTGGGGACCGGCCGCAAAGCCCAATTGACGCCGTTGGTGCTGATCAGCAGCGTACCCTTGGCCCCTGCCACCACCAACAAGCCGGCCCATTCCGTCACCGCCTGAAGATCGTTGGTCGTCACGGACGGCGATGCCAGCTCCCAGGTAACCCCGTTTGTTCCATGCAGAATTGTCCCTCCAGAGCCAACCGCCAGCACCAGGTTTGAACGTCCTCCAACGCCCAGGAAAATCACGTTGGTTGCGGCACTTGGAACCAGATCAACCTCCCATTCAAAGCCGTCATTGCTGGCCATGATGGTCCCGCGATCTCCCACCGCCAAATAATAGCCCGGATTGCGCATCACGCTCCAAAGCCAGTTGCGCACGGAATTGGTGGGCACAACCCATGACATTTCGGCTGCTCCATCCATTTTCACTCCTTGGACGATCATCCCGCTTTCACCCACGAGCCAATGGGAAAACTCGTTCCAGCACCCCGCGTAGTAGCTCCAGATGGGCGGCGGCCAGGGGTGATCCGCCCGCAACTCGTTTGTCCAGGCGGTGCCCTGGCGAAGGCGCACCTCACGATCCCCTGCCAACACCAGGGTATTGGTGGTGCCGGTGACGACTGCGAGGGTGTTGGTGGCTCCGCTGGACTGGCTCTGCCAACTCGACCCGTTCACGCTGCTCAGCACCTTTCCCCCATCACCCACCACCCAATACCGGTCTGCCACCCAGGCCACCCGGTTGAGGTTTTGTGCAACGCCGCTGGTACGGATGATCCAATCTGTCCCATTGCTGCTGCTCGCGATGAACCCCTCTTCGCCCACCACCACAAACCCGGCTCCCCCCCAGGCAACCCCCCTCAGCCACGTGTTGAAAGCCACCGGCAGACGTTGCCAGCCGGTTCCATTTGTACTCGTGTAAATGGCCCCATTGTCGCCCACCGCCACCACCCGACTGGTCGAGGTTGCCACCCCTTCCAGCCAATCGGTCGTCCCCAGATCCACCAGCTGGAAATCCTCGCCGTTCTCGGAGTACAGCACCGTTCCGTTTTCGCCAGTCACCACGGTGCGAGGCCCCTGGAATGCCACGCTTCGGAGTGCCCGGGTGGTGTGTGACTCCCGGGGCGTCCAGGTTTCAAAGTCGCTGCTGGTGAAGAGCTGGCCCCGCTCACCCACCTGGACAGCCAGCCAATTGGTGTTCCACGCCATATCGAAAATATCCGCACCGTGAGGCAGCGGATTGGAAAACCGCCAGGCCATGGGCGCGGCTGCCACACGTGTTCCGACGGTGGACAGGCCGAGGGATGCCAGGCCCAGACCGATCAGGAGCATCCGAATTGTTGATTTGAACATAAATGCAGTTGTGATGATTCAAGCAGTGGCCCCTACGCCAGCCGCCGTTTCCATGGTGTTGGCCGGTGCTGCAACCAGTTCCAAGACAAACACACTTCCGCTCTGACTGGTTTGTTTCAGTTTGAGCTCCGCCCCCAGATGCCGGGCCAGATGGTGGCTGATGGCCAGCCCCAGGCCATTTCCCCCAGGCCTGCTGGAGCGGGTTGGCACAAACAACTGCTCCACCACCTTGGCGGGAATACCGGCACCTTCATCCCACACCTCAAACAGCGGACCTTGCGGACCTGGCAGGCAAAGCAATTTGACCGTGCGACCGCTCGGCGTGGCCTGCACGGCGTTTTGAAGCAGGTTTTCCAGTATCAGCAGCACCAGGTTGGTATCGCGATTGGTCATCTGCCCGTCGGCCAGGCAGCTGTATTCGAATTTCACGCCACCGGCCTGGGCCAGCGGGGCAATGCGCCCGGCAGCAACCTGAACAGCCTCCCCCAGGGGCATTTCATAAATCGCATCACGGCCATCCTCAGCCAGAACCCGGACCACATCGTCCAGGAGGGCTTGCATGCGCTCAGTCCCCTGCATGGCATGTTGCCACCCGTTGTCCCCCTGCCCGGCCCGCTCGGCCATGAACATCTGGAGGCCATTCAGGGGGCTGGCAAGGCCGTGTACCAAGTGTGCAGCCACCCCCCCCAGCGCGGAAGTTTTGGCGGCCAGCGTCAGCTCCATGTTGGCGCGGCGCAGGTCATTGGCCTGCTGCTCCAGGCGGCCGGTAAGCCTGCCCAGCCGATGAAAAGACCAGGTCAGCACCAAGCCCACAATCCCGCCGGCGGTAACAAACGCAAGGATTGCCTGGCGAAACAACTGCCGATCCAGCCCCTGGAACCTGGATCGAAGGACGCTGGCGTCCTGCACCAATTCAGCCACTGCCAACAGACGGTGCTGATTCCTATCGTGCAGAGGCAGAAAGACCGAGAGGATGGCCGCCTGCCTTGCCACCGAGTCGCTTTCAGCCTCTCCCGACAGGAAAATGCCGTCCAAAGACGCCTCGGGTTGGTAATCGCTCACCGGGGTCAGGCCCTGTAATTTGCGCAGACTCGCCTCAGGCAGCGCGTGGGGACGCACCGCATTGGGCATGGAAACCACAAAACGCCCCTGCGCATCGTAAATGCGAACGGCCAGCACATCCTCCTGCAATCGAGACAACCGCAGCGCCAGCGTTAGCTGCCCGGTGGCGTCATCGATCTGGCGCATGAGGTCCGCCGGCGTATCGACCCCCAACATTTCAAGGGAGGCGGCCGCATCCAGGATCTCCGCATTGCGCTCCACCATCCGGAGGAATATGTTCTTCCTCAGCTCAAGGGTCCCCAGGGTAACGATGCCCGCGAGCACCAGCATGACCAGAGCCACCGCCAATCGCGGTAGCCACCGCGCCCGGGCGATTTGCCTGGCCAAAGGAAGAATCTGTTCCATAAGTCCAATATTGATTAGAAAGTGAATTCAATGCCGCCGCTGCCGGTATTGCCGATATACCGCTCCGCCTCAAGGTTCGAATATGACCGCTCCCAGGAGTACGCCAAAAAAGTCTTCCAATGTTTGGAAAGGCTCCGCTCGGCCCGCACTCCCGTCTCGAACGATGTGCGACGGCGATGCCCCGGGTCTGCGGCGCTGATGGGCTGCCGGTCAAACACGTATTCCGCCAGGGTGCTGCCAAGGGTGATCTCCCATTTTTCACTGCGATAGCGCAACTGCAGTCCTGCGCGGTACTGCCAGTAGTCGTAGTAGCCGGTGCCGTTGTCGTCATTACGTTCCAGCCCGACGCGCATGGTTGATCGCCAGTGCTGCGGATCGTCCCAGTAATGTTGGCAAACAACTTCCGCATGATGCGGCTGCAAACTCAGCCGTGTCCCCTCCACGCTCAGCCCGTCCAAACCAGTCTGCGTACGGGTGTCGTACAACATCGGCAGATGGTTGTACGTCAAGGACAGGGTGGATGATCGGCCATAATAAAAACCCGCTGTCACCCATGGGCCCCATTGCCAGTAGTCATCCAGCGGCGCACGATAGTATTGGCGTGAAAGGCTCAAACCCGCCTCCGCGTAGTACCTCCCCCAATCGCCCCGCAGTCCTTGTTTTCCGGTCAGCCCCCAGCCCTGCACCTTCTGCTGCCCGGCAATCCCATAGTCAGTGGACAGGTCCATCATCTGATCAATGAAGCTGTACTCCAATGTGCTTATGGTTCTCCAGGTCGCTTTGGGAAACCAGGATGCCTGGGCGGAGATCAGCGCGTTTTGTTCCTGATCCACGCCACAACCACGATCCAGAAACCGGGTGTCATTGAAGGTGCCCATCGAGTGAAACTGCCAGTCATTCCACGGCAACCGCATGATTGTCGCATCGGCACCCAGGGTCTCAAAGCCGCTTCCCTGCGGGGCATAATGGCTCAGCATCACGTTGTCCCGGTATCCCGCCCCGGCACGCAGCGTCATTGAGGGATGCCACAGCTGGATGTCAGGCCCCAAGTCGAAGACTGGTTTGCGGATAGACACAGCACTGTTCGTTCCCCCCTTGCCGCTCCCGCCCGTGAGAGGCTCCGCACCCATCACCTTGGACAGGGGCACCGCTGCGGCCAGGATTGCCAAGCCCAAACCCAAGCCCAAAGCAGAGCGCTGAGCGGAACCTGCGGCGCTAAACGCAATCAAAGACACCGGGCGTGCATGCTGCACCCGGTGTCCTCGTTTAGCCTGATGCCATAGTGGCAGCATGGCAGAATTGGTTAACGGCCGCGAGACCTGGTGGTCTGACTGGCTGCCGTGCCCGTGGTGCTCGGGCTTGCTGTCCGGTCAAGAATGCGCGTGTGGTCGCGCAGTTGGGTGCGCTGACGATCAGACTGATCACACATCTGATCCTGCACCCGGGCCTGATCCTGCTTGAACTGTTCCATCTGATCGTGCAACTGCTGACGAATTGCGTCGCGATCCGCCTCGCTGGCGGTTTTGAGCTTCTGCTCCAGAGTGGCTTGCTTGGCCATAAACGCATCCCGCTCCTGCTTGAATTGCTTCAACTGCGCCTGCACTTCTGCCGGGGTGGCCTGCCGCTTGTATTGCGGACCGGAACCGGCACCCGTTCCCACTCCAGTACCTGTGCCGGTGCCGGTGGCAATTACGTTCGTCCCCGCTGCGCTCCCCCCGTTGTTGGCCGGGCCGGATTGGGCCATGGCGCTGGTGATCAGGATGCACAAGGCTCCCGCGATGGTAGCTGCTGTTTTGGTCTTCATGTTTTTTCTTTCAGTTTTTGGTGCGAGTTATTTCGCACCGATGACCTCCTAAAAGCAAAGCCCATGCCAGACCATATTCAGATCTGTATATGCTTTAATGTGAATACTATACACATTACCAACTTCACCCTTCTACTCCCTGGCCAAACTGGATTTGGAAATATTCCCAAATCCGGATGCGGTCGGCGCAGCGCGGTTTGGTACTATTCCCTATTGCTGTTCCGGGTCGCATCGACCCGGTCGTTCCGTTCCGCTCCCTTGCTCTTCGACAGGCTTTTCCAGCCGGTAACGCAAGTAGTCCCTTGGCACCCCCAAGAGCCGTGCGGCCCCAGCCATATTGTCCCGGCTCTGCTTCAGCGCGTGCCGTATCATTCGCAAGACAGCCTTTTCAATGTGGAAACCCTGGTCCGGGAATAGAAACCGCTCGTTGAACCAATCCTGGTTGCCATCCCCCTCCTTGCCGGAACCGGGGACATTGACGAGCAGTTGCCTGAAGTCCAATTCTCCCCCCTCCTCAAACACCAGCGCGCGCTCAAGCTCATGGGCCAGTTCGCGCACGTTGCCCGGCCAGGGATAGGTCAGCAGACGTTCCTGGCCGGCCCTGGAGATCCGCCTCGCCACCTGTCGGTGTTTGCGGTACAGGCGTCCCAGTAGGTCTTCCGCCAGCCGGAGGATGTCTTGCCCTCGTTCCCGCAACGGCGGCAAGCGCAAGCGGTACAAATCCAGCCGATGATACAAATCCTCCCGGAAGGCTCCGCTGGCCGCCAGCTGCTTCAGGTCCTGGCTGGTGGCGGCAATAATCCGCACATCCATGGCGATTGGTTTTCTCGCCCCTACGCGACGAATCATCTGGTCCTCGATGGCCGTCAGCACTTTGGCCTGCAGCGCCAGTGAAAGGCTCGGCAGCTCATCCAGAAAAAGCGTCCCCTCATGGGCGGCCTCAAACAGGCCCATGCGGGCCGCGTGCGCGTCTGTAAAGGCCCCGCGCTCGTGACCGAATAGTTCGGCTTCTGCCAGAGCCTCCGGCAAAGCCGAGCAGTTCACCTCCACCAGCGCATTGCCGGAGCGCGCCCCATGGTGGTGAATCCATCTTGCAATCGTGGTTTTGCCTGTGCCTGTCTCCCCCTCGATGAGGACCGGTGGAGGAGTGCCGGCAATCCGTTGGTCGGCGGCGATGATCTTGTCCAGCCGGGACTTAAGGTCTCCCAACGCGTCACCAAACTGGAATGCTTCCTGGCCCGCCTCGGTTCGCCGGTGATCCTCTCGGCGGTTCGATTGCCGCGCCCGCTGGGCACGGGCCAACACCAGGGGCAATTCAAGCGGATTGAACGGTTTAACCAAATAGTCCAAAGCCCCCAGCCGCATCGCCTCCACCGCATGCTGGACATTGCTGTTGGCCGTCATGATGACGACCCCTGTGCTTGGTGCAAACAGCTCCTCGCGCAGCAGATCCATGCCGAGGCCGTCCGGCAGGTTCATGTCCAGCAGGACGATGTCGAAATCCATTTGCCGACGCAGTTCTCTCGCCGTTTTCAGATCAACGGCAACGAACACCTCCCCGCCCAGTTGCTCCAGCGTGACTGCCATCTGTCGGCGCAGCAATGGGTCGTCCTCAACCAACAGGAGATCCATCCCGGCCAGATTCATGTTGTTTTGCTTCATGTGCTCAGTCCGTTGTTCACTTGGCGCAGCAGAGTTTATTTTAACCAGTGCCGCCAGGACCGGTCAATCTTCCGACTGCTTTTCGAACTCTTGCATTTCACGGTCGCCGTTGAGAAGGCTAAAGTCCCGGGTTTTCCAGAAGGGATGCAAATGACCGGCTGCCCGCAGGAAGCGAGCGGGCTCCACTAAATACTATTCCGTATCCTGTATCCTTTTTACCGATAATGTCTCTATCTTGTCCATATGCAGAAAAACGATCCTGATAAGCAAACGCCTAAGCCGCGTTTCTCCTGGCGCGCCCTGACCTCCGTCCTCATCACCATCTCTTGTGCGGTCCTGATCTTGAGCGGCGTGATTCTCTTCGTGTCGCCGCCTGGCCGCGTCGCAAACTGGACCAATTGGAACCTGCTCAGCCTGACCAAGCATGATTGGACCGGTCTCCACATCTGGTTCAGCACCCTGTTCCTGCTGGCAGCGGTCTTCCATCTGGTCTTCAATTGGCGTCCGCTGGTCAGTTATTTCAAAGACCGCCTCACACGCCAGATCGGCTTTCGCCTGGAATGGCTCATAGCACTGGCTGTCTGCGGTGGTGTTTATGCCGGAACCCGTGCAGAGATACCGCCGTTCTCAACTTTTCTTGCCTTTAACGAGCAGGTGAAGGAAAGCTGGGAGCAACCTCGGGAACGCGCCCCGATTCCGCACGCCGAACTGCTCACGCTGGCCGAATTAGCGGAGAAGGCTGGTGTGGCGCTGGCTGACGCAACCAACCGTCTGCACGCCCGGGGCATTTCAAACTGCCCACCTGACATGGTGGTTCAGAAGCTGGCGGACCAAAACCAGCGCTCAGCGCAGCAGATCTATGAAATTCTGAATACCCTGCCGGCCGGTGGCGAATCCGCGCACCGCCCTGCACAGGGCGGTGCGGGTGGCGGCATGGGCTGGAAAACCCTGACCCAATTCTGTGCAGAAGAGGGTTTGGAACTCAAAGATGCACTGGCCCGGCTGAAATCCCAGGGCCTAGTGGCCACCCCTGACCAAACGCTGCGTGACATAGCGGTGAATGCCGGCTTCAGCCGACCGGTCGAACTCCTGGAGCTGCTGCGGGCAAAAAAGCCCTGAATTCAATGGGGGTTTTCCTCCTCGCCAGGGGCGGCGGCCAGCCATGACCAGCCAGCCGCCACCCCGGGAGGAACCAACCAGGAACAGATCAGGGTGTCGCGCACCCACACGGTCCAACCGGCTTGGGTCACGCCCGCTTCAGAGCACTCCGGCATGCCGTTTCCCATCGGCTATTTTCTTCTTGGTTTTCGGGACAATTTGCCGCTAGATTTCGCCCATGAAAATAGTGCTAGCTTATTCGGGCGGCCTGGATACTTCGGTGCTCCTTTCCTGGATCAAGGACAAGTACCAGGCGGAAATGATCGCCTTCTGCGCGGATGTCGGCCAGGAGGAGGAACTCAAGGGCCTCAATGCCAAGGCCAAAAAAACCGGAGCCTCCAAGGTTTACATTGAGGATCTGCGCGAGGAGTTCGCCACGGATTTCATCTTCCCCATGATGCAGGCCGGGGCCATCTATGAGAGCCAGTATTTCCTCGGCACCAGCATCGCCCGCCCGCTCATCGCCAAGGCCATGATCGACATCGCCCGCAAGGAAAAGGCCGATGCCGTCGCCCACGGTGCCACCGGCAAAGGCAATGACCAGGTGCGCTTTGAACTCACCGCCGCCGCCCTGGCCCCCGAACTCCAGATCATCGCCCCCTGGCGCGACGCCGCCTTCCGCGCGGAGTTTCCGGGCCGCGCCGAGATGATCCAGTACTGCGCCGACAAGAAGATCCCCGTGGAGGCCTCCGCCAAGAAGCCCTATTCCATGGATCGCAACCTGCTCCACATCTCCTACGAGGCCGGCGTGATGGAAGATCCGTGGATGGACGCCTTCGCCCCCGAGAACAAGGCGATGTTCAAGCTGAGCGTCTCCCCGGAGGACGCCCCGGACAAGCCGGAATACGTCACCCTGGATTTCGTGCAGGGCGATTGCGTGGCGGTCAACGGCAAGCGCCTCAGCCCGCTCGGCGTGATGCAGGCGCTGAACAAGCTGGGCGGCAAGCACGGGGTCGGGCGCGTGGACATGGTGGAAAACCGCTTCGTGGGCATGAAGTCCCGCGGCGTGTACGAGACCCCGGGCGGCGCCATCCTCTACTTTGCCCATCGCCAGATGGAGACCCTCACCATGGACCGCGAGGTGATGCACCTGCGCGACTCCCTGATCCCGAAGTATGCCGAGCTGGTTTATTACGGGTTCTGGTACGCCCCGGAACGCCTGGCCCTCCAGGCCCTCGTGACGGAAAGCCAGAAGAACGTGACCGGCACCGTCAAGGTGAAGCTCTACAAGGGCAACATCATGGTGGCAGGACGCAAGTCCCCCGTCAGCCTCTACAACCCGGACATTGCCACGATGGAGGCGGATCCGACCAAGGCTTACAACCAGGACGACGCCACCGGCTTCATCCGCCTGCAGGGCCTGCGCCTGAAGGTTGCCTCCCAAGTGCACGGCGCCCAGAAGAAAAAGAAGTAAGCGCCCACCACCCGAGGTGGTCTGTTTTTACCGCGCGCGACCGGTTTTCCGGTCGCGCGTTTTTGTTGGCCAGCGGTCAGGGCGCGGCCAGTTCGAGCAGGTACAGCATGGTCGGCGCCGGCCAGGGCTGCGGCCGCGGCCGGTCCCGGTTGACCGGCAACGTCTGCCAGCGCAACTGGTAGCGGTGACCGGGCGGCGGGTGGCCGACATCCCCCGCGCTGTTCCATTGCAGCCCCGGGGTGGGCGACGCCAGGCGGCGGTCCGTTTCTGCCAGCAGGTTGGGCCGCCGGAACTGGCCCTTGGGCTTGAGCAGCTCCTCATCCAGGATCCAAGTCCCCCCACCGGCTTTCGCGTGGGAATAGTTGAGCAACAGCTGCCCATCCGCCGCCCGTTCCACCGCCCCCACCCGCACCTCCGTGGCAATGGTGCCGCCCCCGGAAAACTCCCACCGGTAATTCCAGTCGCTGACCTGGTGGATTTTCCACTGCCCACCTTCCAGCCGCGCGGCGTAGGCCTGAAGGAATCCCCGGGAGTCGTATTTGTGGTAGGTGACCACCACCCGGCCCCGGGAGTCGAAGCCGATCTGCTGGTTGACGTTCAGCAGGCCGCCCCCGGCCGGCACGGGATCCACGGGCTCGCCGGTCTCCAGGGTGATTGGCAGCGTCAGGGGCTGGCCGGCGCGGTTTTCCCACCGCTGCAAATCCCGGGAACGGGCGTAGGAAAGATCGTGGTTGCTCGCGCAGTCCGGTGTGTCCCGCCACATCCAGCACAGGTGGTAGTAGCCGTCCGGTCCCAGCACCGGGCCGTGATAGTAGGCGTTCATCTTGCCCCGGCCTGAAAACAGCGGGGCGGAAAGCAGCCGCCGCCATTGGCCCCGCGCAGCATCATAGACATTGAGCAGCTGATCGCCGCTGCCGCTCCGCCCATCCCGGTAGGTGAAGACCAGGTCGCCCTGCGGCGGCCGGAGGAACTTCGGGTAGGTGCAGCGGTCCTCCCGCTCCCCCACCATGGCCGGAATTTTCTCCAGGCTGGCGATCTCCCGCGCCCGCCGGGTGCGGTAGTAATCGAGCGGATGCACGTGCATGTTACCCGCCACGTGCAGTTGGCCCTGCCCGTCGAGCGCCAGGGTGATGTAGTTGTGGCTGTCCCAGCCGACCCGCGAGGGCAGTTTCTGGAAAGTCCATTCGGTGCCGGGCAGGGTCCGCCCGGCCACCGTCATCTGGCGATTGGTGTCGTAAAAGGCCACCCACTGGTTGGTGCCCTCGGTCCAGAGGGCAAAACCCACCGGGTGACCGGCCCAGACGGAAGCCACCGGCACCACCGCCTCGACCGTTCCCGGCGCAGCCGCAGCCCGAGCCGCCACCAGGCCCGCCAGGAGCAAGCCGCAAACCAACGGTATTCGCGTGAAGAATTGCATCGCCCATGGTATAACCCAAGGGAGGATGGCTTGTCACCTCCGAGTTCATCGGTGGCCCATTGGCGGGCCGACGAACCTTGACAAACGCCCGGGATAACGGTCACTTAGTGCATCGTATCTATGACAATCCGTTCCCGCTCCCTGGCACTTCACCTTGCGAGTATCGCCATCCTCCTGCTGGCGGTCACCGCCCCGGCCGCCCCCCGTCCGAACATCCTGTTCCTGTTTGCCGATGATCAGCGGGCGGACACCATCGCCGCCCACGGCAACCCGCACATCAAAACCCCGAATATTGATCGCCTCGTGGCCTCCGGGTACAGCTTCCGGGGCAACTACATCTTCGGCGGCAACAGCGGCGCCGTCTGCATGCCCAGCCGCGCCATGCTGATGAGCGGCAAATCCTGGTTCCACGTGGACCACAACCTCAAGGACGCCAAGCTCCTGCCCGAACTCCTCGGGGAAAATGGCTACGCCACGTTTGGCACCGGCAAGTGGCACAACGGCCAGCCCTCCTGGCTGCGCGCCTTCCAGCGCGGCCGCACCATCATGTTCGGCGGCATGTCGGACCACAGCAAGGTGCCCGTGCGCGACCTCGGCCCGGATGGCAGGCTGACACCGGAGCGGATCGGGGAAAAGTTCTCCAGCGAACTCTTCGCCGACTCCGTGATTGATTTCCTCCGGCACCATGACGGCCAGAAACCATTCTTCGCCTACGTGGCCTTCACCGCGCCGCACGATCCCCGGATGCCGCCCGAGGCGTTTCGCAAGCCCTACTACCGCCGCCCGCCGCCCCTGCCCGCCAACTTCCTGCCCCAGCTCCCCTTTGACAATGGCATGATGCAAGGCGGCCGCGACGAGAACCTGGGCGCCTGGCCCCGCACCGAGCCGATGATCCGGCAGCAGTTGGCCGAATACTTCGGCATGATCACTCATCTCGATGGGCAAGTCGGCCGCATCCTGAAAGCCCTCCGCCAGACCGGGCAGGCGGAAAACACCATCATCATCTACGCAGCCGACAACGGCCTGGCCCTGGGCAGCCACGGGCTGCTCGGCAAACAGAGCGTGTTCGAGCACAGCATGCATGTCCCCCTCATCGTCGCCGGACCAGGCATCCCGGCCGGCCGCTCCACACAGGCCTTCACCTATCTGCTCGACCTCTACCCCACCCTCTGCGATCTGACCGGCGTCCCTGCCCCGGCGGGGTTGGAGGGGGAAAACCTCCGGCCGCTCTGGGAGGGCCGCCAGAAGAGCGTGCGTGATTCCGTTTTCCTCCCCTTCCTCCAGGTCCAGCGCGCCGTGCGCGATGAACGATGGAAGCTCATCGCCTATCCCAAGCTCGGCCACCTCCAGCTTTTCGACCTGCAGAACGACCCCGACGAGGTGACCAACGTGGTGGACCGCGCCGAAAACACGGGCCACGTGCAGCGGTTGCAACAGTTGATGCGGCAATGGCAAACCCGGGTCGGAGACAAGGTCGTCATCCCCGCCACCAACCGCCCACCCGAGCGGATCGATCTGACCGGCCGCAAACGCGAGCCGGACCAATGGCAGCCTGCCTGGATCGTGAAAAAATATTTCAACCCCACACCACCGTCGGCCAAGCCGTGATGGAGGGGACTATTCCAAATTCTTTAGAGAACAAGGATTCTGGTCATATTCAGTCAATTTCGTGGTTGTTGTTTTCCGCGCTTCAACCTTTCGGTTTCAACCACGGTGGCAACCTCGTCCTGATTCCCGCTTTGCGCAAATGCCGGATTGCCTGGCTCCTTGGAACCCGCTCGTCAAACCGGCCATCACCACAATCAGAGCCAGCGCCGTGGGCACGCTTAACGTGAACAGATCGACAACCGACCAATCCCAATGCCGCCCCCGGATTGCCGAACGATAGGCCAGAACCGCCACAGTTTCCGTAATCAACAAACCAAAAAACCACACAAGCGCCAGGAAATACAGCCGCCGAGCATAGCCCGTCTCGGTGCCGCACCAAATGGCCATGATCGGAATCAGCGCCATGCTCAAAGCGCACAATGACAAAAATCCCCACGCCCAGGGACTGGTGACCAGAAAAACAATGGCCAATGCCCCGCCACTTGGCTGGCCACCAGGTTCCATGAACTGCAACAGGAAAACGTACGCGATGCATCCGAGCAGAATGCCCAGGAACGCCCAGCGGACTGCTTCTTCAATCTTTGCGCCACGGGTGGCAGGCCATTTTTGCAGCATAAATGTTTTCTCCAGCATTTCTGGCTAAGGGCTGGTGTCCACCGGCACCACCTCCACGCGATAAAACTTCCAGCCCATCACCGGTTCAGGATCCTGCACCACGGTCTGCGCCTGCGTGGCCAGCACATTGGTGACCGGCATCCCAAAGGGCATCGCGAGGTTGGTGCTGGCGCGCAACTGATAGCGCCGCCCGGCCACACTCTGCCAGGTGATCTGCCGCCCCCCGTTCGTCAGCGCCACCACGCGCAACACCGAGGCCGCATCCCGGGGATTTGTCCCGGCCACATATTCGGCCAGATTCGACGCCCCATCGCCATCGGGGTCCCCGCCCGCGCCATCCGCTCCATCGGCACTCTGCGCACTCAAAGCGTGCTTCGCCTCCCAATCATCGGGCAACCCATCGCCATCGGTGTCCACCAGGCGGAAGTACACCTCCACCGCCCGCGTCGCCTCCAAATTCAGCCCGTTCCCGTTGAACACCACCTGGAGCAGATGCCGCCCCGGACTCATTCCGCCCCAGTCAAACCGCAGCTCGTTTTTCCCATCCCCGGGGGTTTGGTCATCCAGACGGTACAGCACTGTCCCGTCGGGCCGTTGCCGTGGCTGGGGCGCATCGTCGATCAGCACGGTGAAGAGGTTCACATCCGCCGTCAAGGTGTCGGTGAATCTCGCCACCATTGTGTAGCGGCCGTTCTGCTCCAGGCTGAGCACCTCTCCCTCGGTGGCGGGATAGGCCACCGTCAGGCTTTGCGCCGGTGCCGCCGTTTGAATGGTGCGCGTCAAGGTCTGCATCCGCAACGGCAGGATCGCGGTGGTCGCCTCCCGCAGGCGCACCGTGATGGTCGCCTGGCCGCTGGCCGGCACCGCCAGGTAGGTGAAGCGATACTCCTGCGGCAAGTCCCCATACGCGGTGGTCAGCCCCGCCGAGGGGTTCACCGCCGCCGCCGCCACAAACACCGGCACGCCGTTGCTCGACCCGTTGCCGTTGTGCTGCCCGGTCACCACGTCGTCGTTGTTCGGATCGCCATCCTGGAGGTTGTACTCCACCCCGGTGGTGGAGGCGTCCGCGCGCACCATCACGCCATATTCCCGGCTTCCCAGCGTCGCCCCAGCCAACGGATAGGCGATCGCCCCGGCCGGCGGCTGGGCATCGTAGTAGAACGTCTGCGCATACGTGGCATAGACGCTGGCCTTGCCGTTGCGCGGCAAAAAGGTCCGCGCCCGCACGATGTGGTAACCCTCCGCCAGCCCCGTGGCGGTGTGGTTCGTGTTCAGATTGTTGTGCCGCCACACCCGCGCCGTTTGCGGGTTGAAGTTGGTGATCGCAAACTGGCTCAGCCCATAGGCCTTGGCGCTGTCCGCATCGGAGATCGGGTTGATCCCCCCCTTGGCCGCCGCCACCTTGTACTTCACCAGCACCCCGCCGGCCTGCGCCGGAAGGGTCCCGCGCCACCAGTCAAACATCCGCCCGGTGCCGCTTTCCGCGCTGGTGTGGTCAAACGTCATCGTCACCACCCGGGTGGTGCCCCATCCGGTTCCGAGGCCCCCCTCGGGATTCGTCCCATCCGCCGTGTAGTAAAGGCGCGCCGTCGTGATCCGAAACTGGTAGCCGATCTTCACCCACACCTCGACATTTGTGCCGACGGCGGGGCTCAACGGCACCCGCTGTGTGGCCGGCCCCCCCTCCACGGCCTGGGTTGGATCATGGTACAGCCAATCCGCCGCCTCCGTATCCACGCCCTCCCCGCCGCCGGCGCCATTCACCACCGCCGTGCCGCCGCCCACGGTGTATTGGTAGGTTTCCGCACCCGCCGAAACCACCGTGTTGCGAATCACGTTGGCCGCCGCAAATTTCTCCGGCCCACGCCGGTTCACAAACTGCGCCTGCTCGTAGCCCAGGAAAACATCCGTGGCCGCACCGGGCGGGTTATCGCGCCGGTCAAACCCGTTCGTCGGCCCCAGCCCGAGGTGGCTGTTCAGGTCCAGCCCGCCGTCCATTTTCACCAGCACATTGAGGGCGGAGGCGTCGGTCCGCACCTCCAGGTCAAACGCCGCGTTGGTCACCACCGGCAAATCGATCGCATAGGTCCGCGTCCCCGCATTGGTCCCGCCCACCACCCGGCCGGATGCATTCACCGAACCCCGCACCTTGAAGGGAAAAATCGGATTAAACCCCGGGTCCCCATCCTTGCCCGTGCTGCGCTGCACCAGGAGTCTTGAAACCTCGCCAGCCCCCTGCCGGAAGGTGATCACCCCGCGGCCTGCCGCCACGCTGGGTTGCGGCCCCTGGTAACCGTATGCCACATATCCGCCGCTCGGTATCTTCAGCTCCAGCGCCCCCCCGCCCGCGGCGAGCGTCTGCGTCCCCACATAGACCTTGCGGTTCACCGGGTTGGCATCGTTCGCGCTGTCGATCGCCTCCTGCCGGTTGTTCGTCGCCAGCCGCACCAGTAGCTTCGAGCACGCCCGGTCGCTGCCCGGCCCGGACGCCAGTTGCGCCAGCACAGCCCCGGGTGGAAACCCCACCACCAGCCCCTGCCCGCGTGAGTTCTCCGCCGGAAAGCATTCATAGAACGTCCCGCCCGTGCCGTTGGCCACACCGTCATCAAAACTGATGTCCCCCGGGTAACCGTAGTTGTCGTTCATCGCAAAGAGCAGCACCGTCTGGTCCGCCGCCGAGCCCCCCTCGCGGTAGTCATAGCGCTCGAACGCCACCACGTCGCTGTCACCCCACCGCCCCCGTGAACCGCCCCGCGCCAGCTCATGGTGCAGCCAGGCCAGGTCGGGCAACTTGCCATCGCCGTACTCGCCCAGATAGGCCGCGTTGGCGTGGCGCGGAAACGGCCCGCCGCAATCGCCGCACGAATCCGATTTGTTGTACCCGTCGGAATACACCAGCGGCACCCCCTCGCGGAAAAAGTAAAACGCGTTCTGCAGCTCCCGCCGCACGGCGTAATCGCTGTCGTGGCTCTGCGCGTGCATCACCCGCACCCCGGCGCTGAACCCGCCCCCATCCCGCTGTTCCAGCCCCGCCAGCGTCGCGCTCGGATTGCCCAGCACGCTGTTCAGGTGGTTGCGCAGAGGGTTGTCCAGCAGCCGCATCCCCGCGTCCGTGTAGCCGCCGAAGCCCGGCGGCTCCCCCAGGTGCTCCCCGAACACCAGCGCATCCGTCCGCGCCAGCTCGGTGTCGAAGTTCGAGTCCCGGTGGTTCGCATCCGAGAACCCGTGCGTCAGGTTGAATTGCCGCTGGATGTTTCCCACGTAGCCCGCGTCGCTGCTGTCCCGGTCACCGCCGCTCTGCTGCCCGAAGAAGTAATCCGGCACATGCTTCACCGCGTCCAGCCGGAATCCGTCACACCGCGTCTGGTCCAGGAGCCACCGCACGCTCCGGATCTGGTAGCTGTTCACATCCTCGCGGTAATAATCCGGGTTCGCATCCAGATCCGCCTGCGTCACCTGCCCGAAACCGACCCGGCCGCGCGTGGGATGAAAATCATAGTACTCCGGGTGCTGCGGATGCCGCACGAACGACACCTTTGCGCCCGTTACCCCCTCCGATTCCCCAAAATTCGCGTTCGGGGTCTCATGCGCGATGTCGATCAGCCCGGACAGGCTCAGGTTCTGCACCTGCCACGTGGAGTTGTAATCCCGGATGCCGCTGGTGTTGCGGTAATATCCCTGGGCGTTGATTTGCAGATGGAAATCCTGCGGGGCCATGCCGGGGTAAATATTGGTCGGCGTGTTGGCGTCGTAGCGCGGCACATCGAAGGCCCGGTGGTTCATGATGTTGTCGAAATAGACCCGCAGCCCGAACCGGTGGGCCAGTTCCACCACCCGCAGCAGCTCCTCCTTCGACCCGTACCGCGTGCGGATCGTCCCCCGCTGGTTCTGATCCCCCAGGTCGAACGGGTCGAACAGATCATACCCCACCGAATAGCCGCTGCCGCCCTTGGTGGGTGGCGGCAGCCACAGGCTGGTGTACCCGGCCTCGGCCAGCTCGGGCATCTTCCGCAGCAGATCGTCGTACGACAGGTTGAACAATTGCAGCATCGCCTCGCCGCGCGCTCGCGGCACCCCGCCGACCAGCGCCGCCGCCATGATAAGGAGTTGAAGAATTCGCATGTCCGCTCGTTATGGATTTCCCGTTAATCTACTCGCACACACACACCAGCCCAAGGTGAAACCCTGGGTATGCGTGGATCCCCGTTGGAGCATTTCTTCGCCCCAAGGGGGCGGTTGCATACCAGCCCGGGGTGCAACCCCGGGTATATGTGGGGGACCATTCCCGTTGGGGCAAACGGATGCCGCATTCGTATTTGAGACTGCGAAGCATGACTGGTCCCTTCATCCCGCGCGCCGCAAGTTCAGAGGGGCCGTCGGCCACCCGGCTGGCCCCGCTCCGGTCATTGGTTTTTAATCGGCTGCAGGTTCTTCGTGTTGCCCTGCCAGAGCGCCTGGAAGTACCGCCCGCTCTCGCTCAGGCTGCCATCCGGTTTCACCAGCCAGAACCCCCGCACCTCGCGGGCATTGCGCACCGGCACCACTGGCGGCTTCGGGGCTTCCGCGCTGAATTCATTGCAGTAGAGTTCCCAGTGGACGATGTACTTCACCTCGGTCGCCAGCATGGCTCCCAGCAGCTCGTCCCAGCGTTCCGTAATCCGCTTCGGGCTGTTGTTTTCCGGGATGCCCACCTCCCCCACGTACACCGCCCCCGGCCCGAACAGCGGCCCGGTGCGCGCGCGGCGCTTGATCTCCTGCAGGCACCGCCACATCGTCAGGCCATCCTTCATCCCGTCATAGGCACTATAGGAGACCAGGTCCAGTTCCACACCCGGCAGCACGTGCTCCGTCACGGTGGGTATCCCCGCCCACTGGTCCGCCACCCGGTTGACCTCGGCCGCGTGCGCCACCCGGCACCTGGCCCCCGCGCCAAACTCGCGCCGCCCCTTGCTCACGCCAGCCTGGCGTGCCCGCAGCCATTTCTGCATCGCCTCGCAGCGGGTCCGCCAGTTGTCCGGCGGCGGCTTCCACGGATCGCCCGCCTTGCCGCGCAGCAGCCAGTCCCCCTCCCAGTGCTGGAGGATCAGCGTCACCGCGCGGTCCCGGCACTGCGTGTAAAGCTCCCGCGTGGTCTGGTAATACTCCTCCGTCACCGCCGCGTAAAACCGCTCCGGCAGATCGGGGCGCATCCACCCGTTCTCCACCGGGCTGCCCGCCTCAAACATCATCGTGGTGAACGGCAGCGCCAGCAGTTGCCGGTAATAGTCGGACCGCAGCAGCTCTGCGTGTGTCTTGTGCTTGGTCCACTGGCTGTTGAACGGGTAACTCCGCCCGGCACCCTCCGGCTCCAACCAGAACTTGCCCACCCGCGTCCCCAGCTCCAGCAGCTTCTCCGCCCCTTCCTGCAAAAACGGCTTGTCGGTCAGGTGGTATTTCCCGGCGACGTGGGTGGCCCCCACCCGGTCGCGGAAATCGGCCGGTAGCACCTTCATCCGGCTAGGCCGGTGGGCCTCAATCAACTGCCGCACCCCGGCCTCATCCGCCTCCGCCCCCCGGGCGTTCCAGAGCGTCGATACTGCCAGGGACCCTGCCAGCCCGCGCAAAAACTCACGTCGTTTCATGGTCTTCAATGTTTCAGCACCGGCGGTTCATCCGCTGCCCCCTCGGCCAGTTCCTTGAGCATCCGTTCCACCTCCTGCACCTGGGTGATGCCCTTGAACCCGATCGATTGCGCCGCCATGCCCCGGTGATGCTCGTGGTAAACCGGCACCATCTTCTCGGCGATGATGATGTCCCCCGTCCCATCCGCATGAATCACGCGTGACAACTGCCTCAGTTTATCGGGGGGAAAGGATTCGATGCGCAGGGAATCCGTGCCCATCCCCGGCAGCCGGGGGGCGATGGCCATCATGGCGGCCGCCGGTCCCAGGCTGGCCATGCCGGCGTCAAAGATGATCGCCCGGCGGTCGGTGATCACATACCCCGTGCGGGCCGCCATCTCCGCCAGCCGTTTCTTCGCCCGCCACGGGGAGGTCAGCAGCCAGACCCCGACCCCGATAAACGGCAGGCCAAACAGGGGAAAGAACATCCCGATCAACGTGAAACCGGTCCCATGGCGGCCAAACAAAAGCATGGTGGCCGCCCCCACCGTCCAGAAAATGGCGAAGCCGGTCCACGGAATGGCGAAGGCAAACACCGCCCACACCATTTTGACCGCCTCGGGCCTGGGCACTGGCTGTCCGCACCACCGCACCGGTTCACCAGGCTGCAGTTCGGCCTGAACCTGCCTTTGCAGATTCTCGGGTAAAACATTGGTAGTCACCCGCCCACCCTAGCCCCCCGGCCAGTAAATGCAAGCCGCCGCCGTCGCTGGACAAACGGGACCGGACGGCCCCGCTTTCCATCCTTGGCGCTCCGTGTTTCGGGATTGCGCCGCGCGGCCGCGCGCGGCATGGTATCGCCACTTATGGCGGAGTTTTACGATACCCACGCGCACCTGGATTACCAGGATTTCGCGGCGGACCTGGAAGGGGTGCTGGATCGCGCCCACGCGGCCGGCATCACCCGGATCATCACCATCGGGACCGACCTGGAATCAAGCCGCCGGGCGGTGGCCTTGTGCGATCGTGTTGCCAGCCTTTACGCCGCCGTGGGGTGGCACCCCTCCTATGCCACCGGAGCCCCCGCCGATCTGCGGCCGGAGCTGCGCCAGTTGGCCGCGCATCCCAAGGTGGTGGCCATCGGCGAGACCGGGCTGGATCACCACCGCCTGCCCAGCAAACAGCCCGGCGGCGACCCCGCCGCCGATCTCCCGATCAAACGCAAACAGGCCGAGATCCTGGCACAGCAGTTGGAAGTGGCGGCGGAGCTGGGGCTCAACTGCATCATCCACGAGCGCGATTCCTTCGACGACCTGGTGACGCAACTGCGGCCCTGGAAGGGGCGGCTGCGCGCCGTGTTCCATTGCTTTGGCAAATCCCCCACCGAAGCCCGCCAGGTGTTGGAAATGGGTTTCTTGGTGAGCTTCACCGGCATCCTGACGTTCAAGAACGGACAGAATGTGCGGGATTCGCTGGGCGTGGTGCCGCTGGGGCAATTCATGCTGGAGACCGATTGCCCCTTCCTGGCCCCGATCCCTTATCGCGGCAAACGTTGCGAGCCCGCCTACGTGCGGGAGATCGCCGCCGTGGCCGCCCAGGTGAAGGGCTGCACGCTGGAGGAGCTGAGCGCCGCCACGTGTGCCACCGCCCATGGCTTTTTCCGGGGGTTGGGCCAGGCCCCCGGCCTCACGGCAGCATCACCGGCACCTCGGCGCTGAAGACCAGGTTGGTGTCCCCCCGCTCCGCCAGGGTGCCGGCCAGCATGGCGATGGTGCGGGCCGGGCGGCCCTCAAACAGTACCCGCCCGCCCGCCTGGATCACGACCGGCCGGTCCAGATCCACCAGATCATCGTTGAAACGCACTGAGAAGGAGCGCGCGTTTTTGGCGGTGATCGTCACCGTCTGACCCACCCGCCGGGCGGTGATTTCCTGGCCCGCCCGGGCCTGGTCGCGCGGCATGGCGAGCCAGTAAAACCGGCTGTGCACCACGTCATCCTGACGCCACACCATCGTGTCTGGCAGGGGCGCCCGGGTGAACTGCTCCATCCAGGGGATGGCTTTGCGGTCCTGCAGGTCCATCCAGTGGCCTTTGCCGGCATGCAGCTCGGTGAAGTGCCGGTAGCCCGCCGGATCCGCCCGCTGAAGCTCGTCCAACTGGCGTCCCCATTCGGCGGCCACCGTGTTGCGGCGATAGGCGGCATCATGGGCCCCCACCTGGATGGCGAAGGGCACGTTGCGGAGGCCGAGGGGGGAGGCCTCGTTCGGGTGGCCAGCCATCATGGCCGCCGCCGCCCAGCGCTCCGCCAGGCGCGGCCCGAGCTGGTACACCCCGTCCCCGCCCGCCGAATATCCGAGCACATAGACCCGGTTGGGGTTCACATGCTCCAGGACGATCAGATCCTCGATCAGGCGGTTGAAAAAGCGGTCGATGTGCTCCTGGTGCCAGAGGTTCCAGGCATCCGTGGGGGCGCGGGGCGCCACGTAGAGACCCTCCTGCGGGCGGTATGCCTGCCCGAGCTTCACCTGGTTGCGCCACTGGGACTCATTGACAGCCGCCGGTGCCCCGCCGCCGCCGTGCAGCGAGAGGAACAGGCTCTGGCCATTGGTGGCGGGAGCATTGGTGAAGCGGAGGATCTCGAATTTCATCCGGAGGCCGTCCAGCTCCAGCACCCGCTGGCGCAACTCCTCCGTGCGGGTGGCGCGGATGTATTGCTGATGATCCGCCCACAGGGCTTGGATTGCCAATCGAGCCTCGGTCCGGGTCAGGGCGGTTTGGGCGAAAGAGGTGTCCGCCAGTGGAATACGCCCGGCCCGGGGCTCCGCCAGCCAGGCTTGCAGCGCTGGCACGACGGGCGCGGGGGCAGCGGAAAGGATGGCCACACCCCCGGCGAACAGCAGGCAGGCAAAGACGACCACGGAGGTCCAGCCAGAGTGATGCTTCATGACGCTGGCTCAGAACTTACCATGTCCGGTCCGCCGTCACCAGCCCTCATCCGGAAAACCATCCGGGAACTTGACCGAAATCAATGAACGCTCCGGCGAGGTGTGGCATATTCATGGCATCAACCGTGCCGGGGAACCGGCAAAACGGCAGAAACGATCAAACCAAAAGCGAAAGAAAATATGTTTTGTTTCCAATGTGAACAGACCTCCAAAGGGACCGGGTGCACTGATTTTGCGGTGTGCGGCAAGGATGAGCAGACGGCGGTGCTGCAGGATTTGCTGGTGCATGCCGCCAAGGGCATCTCCCAATATGCGCATCGCGCCCGCCAGTTCGGCGCCATCGACAAGGCCATCGACGTGTTTGTCGTGGAGGCCCTGTTCACCACGGTGACCAACGTGAATTTCGACGCACTGCGCATCCAATCCTTCATCGCCCGGGCCGTCCGGATTCGCGAGGCGGCAAAAACGCTGTATGAGACGGCCTGCGCCAAGGCGGGCAAGACCCCGGAGACGCTGACCGGTCCGGCGGTGTGGCGTCCGGCGGTCGGTTTCAGCGAATTGGTGGAACAGGGCCACGCGGTGAGCTTCCTGAACCGACGCGACCGCCTGGGGGCGGATCTGGCCGGGCTGCAGGAACTGCTCCTGTACGGGGTCAAGGGCGCGGCGGCCTACGCGGATCATGCGCTGGTGCTGGGCCATGAATCCCCGGCGGTCTATGGCTTCTTCCACGAGGCGATGGATTATCTGACGGTGGAGAACCCCACGCTGGATCAGTTGCTCGGCCTCAGCCTGAAGTGCGGCGAGATCAATCTGGACGTGATGGCCCTGCTGGATGTGGCCAACACCGACACCTACGGCCACCCCACCCCCACCGCGGTACGGGTCAACGCCATCAAGGGCAAAGCCATCGTGGTCTCTGGTCACGACCTGAAGGATCTGGAAGTGCTGCTCCGGCAGACGGAGGGCAAGGGCATCAACATTTACACGCACGGCGAAATGCTGCCGGCGCACGGCTACCCGAAGCTGAAGGCCTACCCCCACCTCGTGGGCAACTACGGCGGGGCGTGGCAGGACCAGAAGGACGAGTTCAACGCCTTCCCGGGCGCGATCCTGATGACGACCAACTGCATCCAGGAGCCGAAGCTGACGTACAAGAACCGCATCTTCACCTCCGGGCTAGTGGCGTGGCCGAACGTGAGGCACATCTCCAACCAGGATTTCACCCCGGTGATTGAGGCCGCCCTGGCGGCCCCGGGCTTCACCCAGGACGAGCCGGAAAAGACCATCCTCGTGGGCTTTGGCCACAACGCTGTCATGGGCGTGGCCGACCAGGTGATCGGCGCCGTGAAGAGCGGTGCGGTGCGCCACTTCTTCCTGGTGGGCGGCTGCGACGGCGCGCGCACCGGCCGTGACTACTACACCGAATTCGCGGAGAAGGTGCCGAAGGATTGCGTCATCCTGACGCTCGCCTGCGGCAAGTTCCGGTTCAACAAGCTGGAGTTCGGCAGCATCGGCGGCATTCCGCGCCTGCTGGACATCGGCCAGTGCAACGACGCCTACTCGGCCATCCAGATCGCCGTGGCGCTGTCCAAGGCGTTCAACTGCGGCGTCAACGAGCTGCCGCTCTCCATGATCCTCTCCTGGTACGAGCAGAAGGCGGTGGCGATCCTGCTGACGCTGCTGGCGCTGGGCATCAGGAACATCCGGCTGGGGCCCACGCTGCCGGCGTTCCTCAGCCCGAACGTAGTGAAAGTGCTGGTGGAAAAATACAACATCATGCCCATCACCACGGCCGACCAGGACCTGAAGGCCATTCTCGGCTGAGATTTTGAGATAAGCTCCGGACAAAAGACGCGCGGCGGTGGGGAAGCCAACACCCCACCGCCGCTTTTTCATCTTTGCAGCGCCTGGGCCAGGTCGGCGATCAGATCATCCGGATGCTCGAGCCCGATGGAGACCCGCAGCAGGCCGGGCGGCGTGGGCGAGTTCGGCCCTTCGACGAGGAAACGGTGCTCAATGAGGCTTTCGTAGCCCCCCAGACTGGTGGCCCGCAGGAACAGTCCCACCCGGGCAATGACGGCGGCTGCGGCCGCCTGCCCGCCTTTGACCTCAAAGGAAAGCATCGCGCCAAACCCGCCCATCTGCCGGGCCGCCAAGGCATGCCCGGGATGATCGGCCAGCCCGGGGTAATGCACCCGCTCCACCTGCGGCTGCTCCCGCAGCCAGGCGGCCACCTGACCGGCGGTGGCGGTCTGCGCCCGCACCCGCAGCGGCAGGGTGGGCAGGCTGCGCAGCAGCAGCCAGCAATCAAAGGGGGAGGGCACCGCACCGCCTTGCGCCTGCCAACTGCGCACGCGCTGGAACACCGGCTGATCCGCTGAGCGCGCGATCACACAGCCGCCAATGACATCGCTGTGGCCGCCGATGTACTTGGTGGTGGAATGCATGACCAGGTCCGCCCCCAGCTCCAACGGGCGCTGCCACACCGGGGTGGCCCAGGTGTTGTCCACCACACACGTGGCCCCGGCCTGCCGCGCCAACCGGGCCAGGGCCGCGATGTCGGCCACGATGAGCCGGGGATTGGACGGGGTTTCCACCCAGACCAGGCGGGTGTTGGGGCGCAGGGCGGCGGCCACCTCGTCCGGGCGGGACATGTCCACCCCGCTCACCTGCAACCCCCAGCGGACGTAGTGCTGGTCCAGCAGCCCGCGGGTGTTGTAGTACAGCTCCAGGGGCAGCAGGGCATGATCCCCGGGCGCGAGGGCATGGAGCACGCCCATGGTGGCCGCCTGGCCGGACGCAAAGGCGGCGGCGGCAGCCCCACCCTCCAACGCCGCCAGGGCCTGCTCCAGTGCGCGCCGGTTGGGATTGTCCATGCGCCCGTACAGGTTGCCGTGCGGCAGGGAGGCATCCGCCGCCCGCTCAAAAGTGGTGGCAAGCACCAGCGGCGGGACCACCGCCCCGCTGGCGGCATCCACCCTGCGGCCCGCGTGCGCGGCCAGAGTTTCAAACTTCATGCGCCCATGTAACCAGACGCCTGGGAAAAAACAACGAAATGAGGAGGCTTAGGAAAAGTCGGTCAATAGCGTGGCTTTGAGAAACGGGCATGCGGACGCCCAAAGGGCTTTTCTTGAGGCGCCCGCGCCCTATCGGGCCAGATAAAAATTTGCTTCCCAAGGCTTCCCGGCAAGGGTTTGATGGAGAGGTGACGCCCGATGACTTTAAAGACGAGCTGGCCGAGGCTCTGCGCGTGTATGACCATTACATCGTCTGCCTGGAGAAAACTCCGGAACAATGCGCCGCCGCCCTGCGCTCCCTGCTGGAGAAGGCCATCAAGGCATACGAGAACCGGGCGCCAAGCCTGCGCCACGGCATCGCCCTGGACCGGCAGGTGACCATCATCCTCAGCCAGGGCGAGGGGGACAGGCCGCTCTGCAGCATTTACTACAACCTGTACTCCCCCTACCACCGGCAGTTGCTCAGGCAAACCCCCGCGGAGAACGGCTAGACGCGGCGTTGCTTTTGGAAAAGTGGAGCCTCGCCGGCGCGGCGGTGGGGGCCACGTAAACATCCGTGGTATCTCCCAGATGGCGCGTGATCATTTCCACCGTCCGCTCAATGGCCCCCAGATTTTCCCTCACCACCGCCTGCGCCTGGTGCCCGAGCTGAATCCGGCGCGGGGCATCATCCAGCAGCTCCGCAACGGCCTTTTCCAACGCCGCCGCGTCTGGCACCTGCACGGCTCCGCCCCGTTCCACCAGCGTCTGGCTGATGGCGGCAAAATTCTGCATGTTCGGGCCGAACACCATGGCCTTGCCGAGGGCGCCCGGCTCAATGGGGTTCTGCCCCCCCTCGGCGGTGATGCTTTTGCCCACAAACACCAGATCCGCCTGCTCGTAGAAAAACCGCAGCTCCCCGGTGGTGTTGACCAACAGGCACTCCAGCTTGCCCGGCGCCCATTGGGTTTGGGCGGTGATCTCGCTGCGGTACAGGAACCGCACCCCCTGGGCCTCCAGCTCCCGGCCCACCTCGCGGCCGCGCTCGAAGTGGCGTGGCACCAGCACCAGGAACAACTCGGGAAACCGGGTGCGCAGCCGTTTGAGCAGGCCGCCCAGAATGGCTTCCTCCCCGGCGTGCGTGCTACCCGCCACCAGCACGGGCGCATCCACCGGCACCCCCAGTTGGCGGAACAGCGCGGGCACATCCAGCCGGCTTTTCTCACCCAGTTTGGCCGCGTCGAATTTCAGGTTGCCCACCACCCGGACGGCCTCCGGGCGGCAGCCCAGCTCGCGTAGCCGGGCGGCATCAACATCGTTCTGGCAGCCCACCCCGGTGAAGGCCGCAAACAGCGGACGGAACAGGAACCCGAAACGGCGGTAGCCGCGGAAGGAGCGCTCCGAGAGCCGGGCGTTGACGAGGAACACCGGAATGCCACGGTCCTGGGCGTGCCAGAGGAAGTTGGGCCAGATCTCCGCCTCCACCAGCACAATGGCCTTGGGATGCATCACCCCGATGGCCCGTTTCACATAGGCGCGGTAATCGACCGGATAAAATATCTTCTCAATGTGGGAGGGGAGCTGTTTCAGCAATTCCCCCATGCCGGTGGTGGTGGTGGTGGAGACGATGATCTTGATGTTGGGCAGGCGCGGCTCCAGGGCCTTGATGAGCTGGGTGCAGATGTTCACATCGCCCACGCTAACGGCGTGCAGCCAGAGGATATCCCGGTTCGTCACCGCCTGCTTGACCCCGGCTCCGTACTGGGCGAAACGCTGTTTGAACCCTTTGCGCCAGTTGCCCCGTCGCCACATTTTCACAAAGTAAAAAGGCGCGCTCAGGACAAAGAAAAACGTGAACAGGATGTTGTAAATTATCCGCATGCGATTGGTGTGGAATAGATTGAGACAGTGGAATCGCCCCACATGAACGGTCTGACCGGCCTTTGTTCCAACCCATCCGCCGCGAAATCTATACGGCCTGCCACCCAAAAAACGAGCGGAAAATATGTTTGCGCGCGGGTCGGGCTGTGTTTCTTTAGGGGGCGTATGATTTCTGCCGTTTGTTTTGGCCGTAGCCGATCAGTGGCTGCGGGGGCGTTGTGGCTTTTGGCCACGCTGGCGTGTCCCGCGTGGGATTACGACCAGCACCGGCTGGTCAACCAGATGGCGCTAGCCTCCCTGCCCACCAATTTCCCCGCGTTCGTCCAGGCGGCGGAAACCCGCGAACGCATCGCCTTTCTGGCCGGGGAACCGGATCGCTGGCGCAACACGCCAGACTATGTCCTGCGCCATGAAAACGGCCCCGACCACTATCTTGACCTGGAGGACCTGGCGGAACACCACCTCAAAGCCTCTGAGCTCAGCCCGTTCCGGTACGAGTTCACCGCGCAACTGGCCCAGGCGCGCCGGGCGCACGCCGATCATTTTCCGCCGGTGGATGCCGCGAAAGACCAGGATCACACCCGCAGCCTCATCGGCTTCCTGCCTTGGACGGTCGCCGAGCAGTACTCCAAGCTGAAGGCGCAATTCTCCTACCTGCGGGTGTTTGAGGAGCTGGGCACGCCGGAGGAAATTGCCAACGGCCGGCAAAACTGCGTCTATATCATGGGGGTGATGGGGCATTACGTGGGGGATTCCACCCAGCCGCTGCACACCACCAAACACTTCAACGGCTGGGTGGGGGCCAACCCCGCCGGATACACCACCAACCACGGCATCCACGCCCTGATGGATGGCGGCTTTTTGCGGCAGGTGCCGGTGCGCCGGGAGGCGTTGCTCGCCCGGTTGCGACCGGCCCGAGCGGTGCGGGAACTGCCGGTGGGCGGGGCAGGGGCCAACGCGGACCTCTTTGCCGAGGTTCTCGCCTTTGTGCAGACCCAGAATCGGCTGGTGGAGCCGCTTTATCAGATGGAGAAAGCGGGCAAGTTCCGTTCGGAGCAGCCGGGTGCCCAGGAGGGGCGGGCCTTTCTGGAGCAGCAATTGCTGGCGGCGGGACAGATGCTGGGCGACCTGTGGCTGACCGCCTGGCAGCAGGCGCATGGCGACAAATTCCTGCGGGATGCCCTGGTGCGGCGGGCCGGGGGTGCAAAAGGTCAATAAAGGCTGAAGGAGGGACGGCTCGGCGGGAGCCTCGTCCCACACAGAGGGACGGTAATTTTATTGTCAACATATTCGACCACAATTGGTTAAAATTGAATTCTGGATCGATAAGACGGGCGAAAAGTTTGGCAACTTCCCTATTGCCATGGCCGGTGGACTCGTTTAAGGTTTCGCCCTGCGTCGGGGCGTAGCGTAGCTTGGCTAGCGCGCTTGTTTCGGGTACAAGAGGTCGTGAGTTCAAATCTCACCGCCCCGACCATTTTTTCTCAGGGATTTTTCCTTCCGCTCATACATATCCCCTCCCCTCCACTTGACGGAACGGGCTGGGCGGCTCAAAATAACGTCAGATAAGCCGCCCGGGCGGCCCTGATAACAAACCAGGTTATGCCAATATACGAATTTGCCTGTCCCAAGTGCCGGAAGATCTTCAACTTCCTCTCGAAGCGGATCGATCCCGGCCATCTGCCCACCTGCCCCAAGTGCGGCGGCAAAAAGATGACCAAGCAGGTGAGCCGCTTCGCCCACCTCAAGGGCGTGGCGGAACCGCAGGCCCCCGCCGCCGAACCGACCGGCAACGAGCCGCCAATGCCCGATTTCGATGATCCCAAGGTCTCCCGCGTGATGGCGGAAATGGAGAAGGACATTGATCACCTGGATGAAAACAACCCCCGGCACATGGCGCACATGCTGAAGAAAATGAAGGATCTGATGCCGGCCGGCTCCATGCCCAAGGAGATGGACATCGCCATCAAACGGCTGGAGAAGGGGGAGGATCCGGAGAAAATCGAAGAGGACATGGGGGATGTGCTCGGGGATATGATGGGCGAGGAAGGCCCGGAAGGGATGGGCGGGGGCGGCATGGGTGGCATGGGCGGCTATTCGCGTGACGCCGGTTTGTACGATTACTGACCATCGCCCCGCCCGGCGGGTTGCGGGCACCCTGGAACCATGGCCCACATCCACGAAAAAATTGATTTCACCGTCGCCATCTTTGTGGTCCATGACCACCGGGTGCTGGTGATCCTGCACCGCAACCTCAAACGCTGGCTGCCGCTGGGCGGCCACATTGAGCTGGACGAGGACCCGGAGGCTGCCGCCTTGCGCGAGGCGCGGGAGGAGAGCGGCCTGGAGGTGGAGCTGATCGGCGAGCGCCCACCCACGACCAGCCCCGGTTCCCGGGCGCTGATCGCCCCGCGATTTCTGGACATCCACCGCATCAACGCCACCCACGAACACATCGGCATGATCTACTGGGCGCGGCCAAAGGGCGGCACCCTGAAACTGGCCGAGGCCGAGCACCACGACATCCGCTGGTGCAGCCGCGCGGAGCTGGAGGAGCTGCAGCCTCCGATGGATGCGCCCGTCAAATGGTACTGCCACCAGGCCCTGGAGGAAATCAGCCGCCTGGCTTGAACCCGTCCGGGATGGCCTCCGCCATGACACGCGCCCAACGCAAGCCGTATTACTACCTCCTGGAAGGCATCAACGCCTTTGCCAGCTCCTTTTTCTTCAACTACCTGTTCTTCCTGCTGCGGGACCGGTTCCAATTCACCAGCCGGGAGAACCTGTGCGCCTCCGCCCTGCACGGTCTGCTGTATGTGGTCTGCTCTTGGATGGGCGGACGGATCGCGCAGCGGCATGGCTACGCGACCGCCCTACGCATCGGCCTGGGTGGCATGGGCATTTTCCTCCTGGCAGGCTGGCTGATACCCATCCTGCCCGGCCAGCTCCTCGCCCTGGCCGGGTGGACCATCTTCCTCTGCCTCACCTGGCCCTCCCTGGAGGCGCTGGTGAGCGAGAAGGAGGATGACGCGGGCATGGCGAGACGCATCGGCATGTACAACGTGGTCTGGGCGGCGGCGGCGGGCGGCGGCTACTTCGTGGGGGGCGCCCTGTTCGAACACCTGGGCCAGAACTCCATTTACCTGCTGCCCCTCGGCCTGCTGATCATCCAACTGCTCGTGCTGGAGTGGCTGCGCCGCCAGCCGGTGGCGATCGAGGCGGAGCCGCACACCGCTGCGGCAGCGGCCCACCACCACACGCCCGAACCCGCCGCCTTCCGGCAACCCATCGGCCCGGAGCGGTTTTTGAAGATGGCCTGGCTGGCCAATCCGTTCTCCTACATCGCCATCAACACCGTGCTGGCCACCATGCCGCAGCGGGCGAGCGAGCTTGCCTTCAGCACCACGGAGGCCGGCCTGTTTTGTTCCATCTGGTTTTTTGTGCGGCTGGCGGCGTTTTTGCTCCTGTGGAAATGGACTGGGTGGCATTACCGGTTCCGCTGGCTCCTCGGGGCTTTTGGGGCGTTGATCATCGGCTTCCTGGCCCTGCTCCTGGCCAGCCAGCTCTGGCTGCTCGTCCTGGCACAAATCATCTTCGGCCTGGCCACCGGCCTGATCTACTATTCCTCCCTGTTTTACTCCATGGATGCCAGCGAGGACCACGGGGCGCATGGCGGCACGCATGAGGCTGCGATTGGCGCGGGGATCTTTCTGGGGCCGGCGGTGGGGGCCGGCGCGCTGTGGCTGGCCCCCCGGCAACCCCACGCAGGGGCCTTGGCAGTGGGGGTGTTGCTGCTGGGCGGGCTGGCGGGATTGATCTGGCTGCGCCTGCGCCGGCCGGCTGGCAATCCCCCTGCTGCGGGCCATTCCTGATGGTTGCGCCGGAGTAAACCGGCGATTTTGCGCTTTCCGCGCCTCCTTATCGCCCTGAAAATCAGGGATGTGGGTGATGTCCTTGCATTTTGGAACACCATGTTCCATTTTTCAAGGAACAGGGGATGCAGGATTGCTGCACCAGTTGCCGGGCATCCCGGATTTTCCGGCGTTGCAGGGGCATCCCAAACTGGGCGCATCGTGGGAGGGGTTTGTCTTTGAGCAAATTCTGTCGTGGTCGGGAGCACGCATCGCCTATCCGGTTCTCCTTGCCAGCCCGCCCCGTGCGCGGCACTTTTGCCCGGTGCCCGAACCGGGATCCAACCTTCCGCCGCAGGAACACCTGACCGGATTGATTGAGCGCGTCACCTTCTTCAACGAGGAGACGGGCTTTGCCGTGCTGCGCGTCAAGGCCCGGGGCCAGCGGGATCAGGTGACGCTGGTCGGCTCTCTCCCCTCGGCCAATGCCGGGGAATGGATCGAGGCCACCGGGGAGTGGATCCAAAACCGCGAGTACGGCCGGCAGTTCCGCGCCCAATCCCTCCAATGCACCCCGCCCACCTCCCGCGAGGGCATTGAGAAATACCTGGCCAGCGGCATGGTCAAGGGCATCGGCCCCACCTACGCCGGCAAGCTGGTCGCCCGGTTTGGGGAGCAGATTTTCGAGGTCATCGATAACAACTCCGGGCGGCTGGAGGAGGTGGAGGGGATCGGCCCCCTGCGCCGCCGCCGGATCAAGGTGGCGTGGGAGGAGCAGAAGGGGGTCCGCCAGATCATGGTCTTTCTGCATTCCCACGGGGTGGGCACCAGCCGCGCGGTGCGCATCCACAAAACGTACGGGGCGGAGGCGATCGAAAAAGTCCGGGCGAACCCTTACATCCTGGCCCGGGACATCGCGGGGATCGGCTTCAAGACGGCGGACCAGGTCGCCCAGAAATTGCGGATCGCGCCCGACTCGGCGGTGCGCATCGCGGCCGGCATCCAACATGCGCTGGCCTCGGCCATGGATGAGGGCCACTGCGCCCTGCCGGAGGAGGTGCTGGTGGAGGTGGCAGGCCAACTGCTGGGCCTGGAAACCCCGCTGGTTCGCCCGGTGTTGGAGCAGAGCCTCACAGCGGGGGAACTGGAGCGGGAGAAGATCGGGGATGAGCCGCTGGTGTATCTGCCCGCCATGCGCGAGGCGGAGCAACTGATCGCGCAGCGTGTGCTGGACCTGGCCGATGGCCCGCCCGCCTACCCGGCCATCGACCTCGAAAAGGCCGTGGCCTGGTGCGGGCAGAAAACCGGCAAGGCGCTGGCCCCCAGCCAGGCGGCGGCCCTGCGGATGGCGCTCACCCGCCGGGCCCTGGTCATCACCGGCGGGCCGGGCGTGGGCAAAACCACGCTGGTCAACGCCATCCTGATGGTGCTGCGGGCCAAGCAGGTGGACTGCCTGCTCTGCGCCCCGACCGGCCGGGCCGCCAAACGGCTGGCGGAAACGACCGGCCAGGAGGCCAAAACGATCCACCGGCTGTTGGAGGTGCAGGCCGGAAAACCGGGTTTCCAACGCAATGAGCGGCGGCCCCTGGAATGCCAGCTCCTCGTGGTGGATGAAACCTCGATGGTGGACCTCCACCTCATGCAAAGCCTGCTGCGCGCCCTGCCGCGCGAGGCCAGCCTGCTGCTGGTGGGGGACGTGGACCAGCTCCCCTCCGTGGGGCCGGGCAGCGTGCTGCAACACCTCATCGAAAGCAACGCGCTGCCGGTGGCGCGGCTCACGGAAGTCTTCCGCCAGGCGGCCACCAGCCGCATCATCACCGCCGCCCACGCCATCAACCAGGGCCATCTGCCCGAGCTGGGCGGACCGGCGGAGGGCGATTTCTTCTTCGTGGAGCGCAACGAGCCCGACGCGATCGCCAGCCTGCTGCTGGAGATGGTGCGCGACCGCATCCCGCGCAAGTTCGGCCTCGACCCCCTGCGCGACATCCAGGTGCTCAGCCCCATGAACCGGGGCTCGCTCGGCATCCGCGAGTTGAACACGCGCCTGCAGGAGGCCCTGAACCCGCCCCGCCCGGGCGAGACCGTGGCGGAGCGCTTCGGCTGGCAATGCCGCCCGCGCGACAAGGTGATCCAGACCGTGAACAACTACGACAAGGAGGTGTTCAACGGGGACATCGGGCTGGTCAGCGCCATTGATCCGGTGGAGCAGGAAATCCGCGTGCGCTACGACCAACGGGAGGTGGTGTATGACTACGGGGAGCTGGATGAGCTGGAGCTGGCCTACGCCATCACCATCCACAAGGCCCAGGGCTCGGAGTACCCGGCGGTGGTGATGCCGCTGGCCACGCAGCATTACCTGCTGCTGCAGCGCAACCTCGTGTACACCGGCATCACCCGCGGCCGCAAACTGGTGGTCATGATCGGCCAGGCCAGGGCCCCACTGCCATTGACTTAAGGAAAAGGATCCGAACTGAAGATGCTGGATAAGGACGTCATGGGTGTATTTATGCGCGTTGGGTCCAGGGGGCCTTTTTGAGCGATTGACGGATCAAATCGCTGAT
>CAIYYI010000403.1 GCA_903930345.1 uncultured Verrucomicrobiota bacterium | reverse complement strand
TCTTCGATCTATGAACCAAGACAGGATGGGAAAGCGGCAATAGGAAGAAAGCCGAACCTGAAGTGAAGTAGGCTGCGAGGGGCGAGCGCTGCCGCAGGGAGGGAGACGGGCCGAGCGGCCTACATCACGGTTGAACGAGGCCGCGGAAGGACGGCTGCCTTATATACAGAGCGAAAGTTCCTTCGCTCATCCCTGCCTCGGGCTCCCCGGACGGCACGGGAAGCGGTGGGCAGACCGCCGGCGCAGGGGGCAAAGACGGCTTTACGGCACGGTTTGCCCACGCAGCAAGGGCCTTGCGGGGTGCGTTTATGGCGTTTTCGCTGCACGGGGACAAAGCTCCGCCCTTGTATAGCCGTTTCTCGGCGACACGGTGGGGGCGGCTCAGCGTTGTGCGATCTTGGCTCTGCCTTGGTTTCATGGAGGAGCGCGGTTTTGCCAGAGCACCAGCCGTGCGGCGGCGGGCAGCATGACGGTGCGGCCGTCGGCATGCACCACCGCGAGGCAGGCCATGCGGGTGCCGCCGCAGTGCGCGCAGGCGGGCTTCCAGTCCGGCGGGGGCGGCAGCGGGGGCGGCGGTTTGCGACGCCGGGGCGTGGCGGCGGCGATGGCGGCACGCACGCGGGGCAGTTGTTTGCCCCGCGCGTGGTTTGCCAGGAATCCGTAGTGGCGGATCTTGGTGAAGGAGCGCGGCAGCAGGTGCCGGCAAAACCGCCGCATGAACTCCTCGGTGCTGAGGGTGTCGCGTTTCACGGCGTTGTTGTCGGCATAGTCGCGCCAGCGGTAGGTGACCGTACCGGCCGCCGGGTCGACGCCCTCGATGCGGCTCTCGGCGATGGCGACGCGGTGGGTATAGTTGGACATATAGGCCAACACCGACTCCGGCCCGGCAAAGGGCGGCTTGCAGTATACCACCCACTTTTTCGCCTCGCCCAGACGCTTCCACAGCCGCGGCCAGCCCCCGGGCGGCTCGGGCAGCGAGCCGTCCGATTTGAGGCGGGTGAGCCCGGCCATGAACTTGCCCCGAAACAGCGCGGCGATCACCCCGACGGGAAACAGGAACTGGCGCGACTTCACCGGGTGCCAGTTGCCCTGCGCATCGAAGGCGCCGCCGGCCACGATGCAGTGGAGGTGCGGATGGAGGTTGAGCCGCTGTCCCCAGGTGTGCAACACGGCGGTGAGCCCCAGCTCACCGCCCAGTCGCTCGTGACCGAGTTGCTGGAGGGCCTGCGCGCACGCCTCAAACAGGAGCGCATATAGCGCGGCCGGAGCGGCGGCGCACAGCGGCAGGAGTTCGTGGGGCAGCGTGCAGACAACGTGGAAGTACGCCACCTCCAGCAGGGCGCTACTCTGGCGCTGCAGCCACGCGCGGGCCAGCCGGCCCTGGCAGCGGGGGCAATGCCGGTTGCCGCAGCCGCGGGGGACCTCCACGTCGTGCGCACAGTCCAGGCACGCGTGGCGGGTGTGGCCGAGTTCGCCGGTGCGGCAGCGCGTGAGCGCACGCACCGTGGCACGGTGCTGCGCGGGCACGGCCGCCATCCCGGCGCGCAGGATGGCGCCGAGTTCGCCGCTCATCGCGGCAGGGCGGCGAGCAGGTCCAGGGCGAGGGCGATCCTCTGGATGCGTGCGTTGGTGACGTGGAGGTAGCGTGCGGTGGTCGCCAGGCTGGAATGGCCGAGCAGGCGCTGCACCACGGTGATCTCCACGCCGCTTTCCAGCAGGTGCGTGGCAAAGGAGTGCCGCAGGGTGTGCAGGCCGCCTTTGCGCCTGATGGCGGCCCCCTCAAGGGCGCGGTC
>CAIYYI010000402.1 GCA_903930345.1 uncultured Verrucomicrobiota bacterium | reverse complement strand
TTCATGCCCGAAATAGGGATGACCGAAACTTCGGCCTTCTGCGCATTCTTGCCGTTGATGAGGTAACGGGCGGCGCGCATGCCATCGGCGGGCTGGGTTTCCCAGCCTTCCGGCACGGTGGCCTGCATGGTCTCGGTGGCCTGGCCGCCATGGGGATTGGCTCCCATGCCCATGCCAGCGTGGGGGTCGGCAGCCCCGCCGCCCATGTTCATGCCCGCGTGCGGGTTGGCGGCGGGTGCGGGGGCGGCTGTTGGCGGTGGCGGTTCTTTTGGTGCCTGATAGACTTTTACCTCGTCACGACCGCATCCGGCCAAAAGCAGGGCGGTGGCCGTGTACAACGGCAGAAGGCTGAGCCGTTGGTTCCGTTCCGTTGAATGTCGATTTGCTGCTGTCATTGTGTGCCTGTGGGCTTTCCTGATCGCTGGCCTGCCGGGGCAAAACAACTGCCTCGCGGACCCGCATCAGGTTGCCGGTGCGCCTAAGGTTCCACGTTTGGTGGCGGTTGTCCAACCCCACCTTTTGTCATGCCCTGTTCACCCGACACTCATCGGGCTCACCTGTCTGGGAAAAAAGGAAACCGGCTGCCGGCCGGTTTCGTTGGGGCCAAAATCCACGCTGGCCGGTCATCCGCCAATCTGGCGGGTGTAGGTCGCGGCATCCATGAGGGCGTTCACTTCCGCCGGTGTGGTCAGCCGCAATTTGTAGAACCAGCCCGCCCCGTATGGGTCGGTGTTCACCAGGCTGGGATCATTCACGATGGTCTGGTTCGCCTCGACCACCTCGCCGCTTACCGGGGAGTACACGTCGCTGGCGGTCTTCACGGATTCCACCACCGCGCAGGATTCCCCGCTCTTGAGCTGGCGGCCCGCCGCTGGCAGTTCCACAAAGACCACATCGGTCAGTTCATGCTGGGCGTGGTCCGAGATGCCGACCACGGCCAGATCGCCTTCCACGCGCACCCACTCGTGCGATTTCGTAAATTTCAAATGTGCAGGAACATTTGCCATAGGGTAAGTCAGACTGTTTTTTTTAGAAAATCAAACTAATTTCCGGTAAAAGGGTTTCTTCACGATCTCGGCGGCAAACCGGCGGCCGCGAATCTCTATCTCCAGGCGCCCGCCCACTTGGGCGGCGGCGGTGGGCACATAGCCCATGCCGATGCCCACGCCCAGGGTGGGGCTCAAGGTGCCGCTGGCCACCGTGCCCAGCCGCCCACTGTTCTCGCCCGCGCTGAACATTTCATACCCGGGCCGGGGGGGGGCGGATTTCTCCGCCATCCTGAAGGCCACGCATTTGCGGGTCACGCCTTGCTGCTTTTGGGCGCGCAAAGCGGCGCCGCCCACAAATTCGCCCTTGTCCAAGGCCACGAACACCCCCAAACCGGCCTCCAAGGGGGTGGTGTTTTCATCCAATTCATGCCCGTACAGCGGGTAGCAGACCTCGGTGCGCAAGGTGTCGCGCGCCCCCAGTCCGGCGGGTTTCAGCCCATGCGGTTGCCCGATGGTCAGCAATTTGTCCCACGCGGGTTTCAGCACGTCGTTCGGCATCACCAGTTCAAAGCCGTCCTCGCCCGTGTACCCCGTGCGGGCCACCCAGACCACCGGGGTGCCCCAGCGGAACGCGGCAATCTCGTTCTTCTTCAACTGGCTGGGGACGTTTACCGAGACTCCGCCGACGGCTCCCGCCGGCAGCAGTTGATCAATGAACTTCACCGCGTTGGGCCCCTGGACGGCGATGGCTCCCAGATAATCGCTCACGGACTCCAAAAACACCCCGTTGCGGCCGGGGTATTGCTCCAGTTGCCCCTTCAGCCACGCCACATCGGCATCAATGCGGGAGGCATTGATGATGAGCATGAATTCCCGGGCGGCCAGACAATAGGCATACAGATCATCCACCACCCCCCCGCGTTCATTGCACAGGTGGGTGTATTGGCCTTGTCCGCTGGATAGTTTTCGAATGTCGTTGCCCAGCACGTGGTTGAGGAACTCACGGGCGTTGGGCCCCACCACCCGCACCTCGCCCATGTGGGCGATGTCGAACATCCCGGCGGCCGTCCGCACGGTCTGGTGTTCGTCCATGATGCCGGTGTATTGCACCGGCATCTCCCAGCCCCCGAATTCGATCAGCCGCGCCCCCAGTTTCTGGTGGCACTCGTAGAGTGGCGTCCGCTTTAACATGGCCTGATGGTCTGGCGGTCGGATGCCTTACGGTTTCACATCCAGGCAGACACCCTCTTTGGTGCTGCGGATATAGAGCCGACCATTGCTCAGGGAGGGGGTGGACCAGCATTTGCCCGCCACCACCTTGGCGCGCGCCACTTCCTTGTAGGCCTCCGGGGTGGCTTCCACCGCCACCAACTGGCCGTCATCCGCCAGCGCCAGCACCTGGTTGCCCGCGATGATGGCCTGCCCGGCGCCGAATCCCGGCTTTTCCCACTTCACCTTGCCGGTGGCGATCTCCACGCACTTCAGCGGGCCGACACCATACTTCTTGAAGCTGAACATGCCATACAGGTGGCCATCCTTGTAAACCGGGGTGCTCCAGTGGTTGGCCACATCCTTGTCGCCCGGCGTCTTCCACAGTTCCTGGGCGGTGAATTCCGCCCCGTTCTTCACGATCTTGCAGGCGCCGCCGCCCACGCCGTACCCGGCGGAGCAATAGACGATGTCGCCGCCCACCACCGCCGAGGCCGCCGTGGAGACGTTGTAGCGGAAGGGGAATTTCCAGAGCAATTTGCCATCCTTGGCCTGCACGGAGACCAGCCCGCTCTGCATGAAGAAAATCACCTGTCGCACCCCGTGGATGGTGGCCGGGGTGGGGGTGGCGTGGGTCATCTTCTCATCTTCCACCTTCCAGGCCACTTCGCCGTCAGCCTGCTTGAACGCCAGCAGGGATTGGCCGGCGCCGCCGCCCGCCACAAAGACCAGGTCGCCGTCCGTCACCGGGGCCAGCGCGCTTTTCCAGCCGATGTTGCGGCCGCCGAAATCCTTGGCGATATCCTTGCTCCACAGGCGTTTGCCGCTGGCAGCGTCCAGGCAGACCAGCTCCATGGACGGGGTATAGACAAACACCTTGCCATTGGCGGAGGCGCAGGTGCTGCGGGGGCCGTCGCCGCCGTTGTTCTCCTGCGTGCCGGCGTTGCCGGACCCGTCAAATTTGCCCACGGCCACATCCGTGGCCCACAGTTCCTTGCCGGTGTTGGCGTCAAAGGCGGCCACCACCTCCCGGGGCGCGCCATTCACATCCCGCACGAGTTGGATGAAGGCTTTGCCCTGGGCCACCACAAACGAGCTGAAACCGCTTCCGGTTGCGGTCTTCCACACCACCTTGGGGCCGGAGGCCAGCCACTTGACGTTGACCGCGTCAGGTGAGTAGCCATCCACGTTGGAGCCGCGGTAATGGTTCCAGTCGGCGGCGGTGGCAGCGCAAACCAGGGCCGTGGTGGCCAGCAAGAGAGGTGTGAGACGGATATTCATAAATGCTCGTAAGTTGCGAGCAACGGTAAACACCCGCCGCCGGATGTCAATAAAAGTGAATGCTTCAACGGTCGGGAAATCCGAACCCGCCCGGCTGCTTTTTGTAGGCCGCGTGTCCCCACGCGGCGTTCTGGCTTCCCTCCTTTCGCGCCGGGCATAGCCCGTCCTGATATGGAATCAGCATACACCCCCACCGATTACCTTCGCCAGAGGATACCATACGCGAGCGATTTTTCGGAATTCGCATTGGATGGCACTTTTTGGCATCTTTTGGCCCTTATTGGCACCTTTTGGCACCCGGTTTCGCGGCGGCGCATGGAAAAGCGTGGGGCAAAGTAGAAATTGGAAAAGCAGAAAACAGAAATACGCGCCAAAGATGACTAAACGTGACTGGCGATGACCGGGAGTGACCGGGAGATGAAATTGGGCGGAAAAGCGGAATGAGATGGCTCACACAAATGCGGATTGTGGATTGTGGATTGCGGATTTGAAGACAGGGACGG
>CAIYYI010000401.1 GCA_903930345.1 uncultured Verrucomicrobiota bacterium | reverse complement strand
CGCAAGCGCCTTCGGTGGTGAAGCGCTCCTCCAGTTCAATCAGGTTCGCCGGATAATCCTCATCCATACAGACCAACCACTACTGGTTGGGGTCACTGGAGTCAACTAAATAGGCAGTTTTCCCTGATCAACGGGGAGGCTCCTTTCGGCAGAGAGGGTGCCGAGGGCGACGGCGGGATCCCAGGCGGCCCCGCCGGCAACGGCGGCAACGGCAGCCCCGGTGGCCACGGCGGAGCGGTAATGAATGCGGGCGTGTTAACCCTCACCAGTTGTGCCCTTAGCGGCAATCGCAGCGGCCTCGGCGGTAAGGGCGGCGGGGGCGGTGTCTCCGGCTATCCTGGCGCCGGCGGCAATGGCGGCAACGGCGGCCATGGCGGCCATGGCGGCGGCATTTACAATTCTGGCACATTAACACTGACGAGTTGCACCCTGAGCGGCAACACCGCGAGCCTCGGCGGCTCCGGTGGCAGTGGCGGCAATGGCGGCTTGGGTGGCGTTTACGCCCGTGGCCCTGGAAACGGCGGCAATGGCGGCATTGGCGGCAATGGCGGCAGCGGCGGCGGCATCTTCAATGCCGGCGTGCTTTACCTGGCGGGTTGCACCCTCAGCAGCAACCGCGCAGACTCCGGCGGCAGCGGCGGCGACGGCGGCCTGCCCGACTACGGCGGCTCTTTAGGCCGTAACGCCGATGGCGGCAACAGCGGCCTCGGCGGCGGCATTTACAATGCTGGCGTGCTTTACCTGATGGGTTGCACCCTCGGCAGCAACCGCGCCGAATCCGGCGGCAGCGCCGGTGCGACCCCCGGCGGCACCAGCATAGAGCAGGCCAGCGGCGGCGGCGGTGGCAGCGGCGGCGGCATTTTTAACTCGGGTGGATTGACCCTGACGAGCTGCACCCTTAGCGGCAACAGCGCAGGCCCTGGCGGATCCAGCCCCATCAGTTGGAAATTCGGCGCCTACGGCAGCGGCGGCGGCATTTATGGCGCCTGCACCCTTCGCTCTTCGTTGGTGGCCTTGAACCATGGACCAGGTGATCCGGACATAAGCGGCCCGATTTCCTCGCAGGGCCACAACCTGATCGGTATTTTGGACGGCAGCTCAGGCCTGGCCAACGCCGTGAACAACGACTTGGCCGGCACGGCAGGTGCCCCGCTGAATCCGGGGCTGTTCCCGTTGGCCAACAACGGCGGGCCCGTGATGACCATGGCCTTGGTTTCCGGTAGCCCGGCGGTGGATGCCGGCGATGACTCGATTCTAAGCGCCCCCTTGAATCTCACCGCCGACGCGCGGGGTTACCCGCGCAAGGTCGGCGGGCATGTGGACATCGGCGCCTATGAGTCCCCGTGGATTTATGGGCCCCCGCAATTGATTTCGCAGACGGCCACCGTCAGTGGCACCAACAGCCCTGTCAATGGCCTCACCTCGGTGCAACTGGCCGCCCAGGTCAACCCGAACCACCTGGCCACCACGGTGACCATCGATTACGGTATGACGGCGGCCTACGGCGGCACCGTTTCCAACAACGTGCTGACGGCGGGAGTCGTCACCAATGTGACCGGGCAGGTGCAGTTGAGCGGAGGCGCCACCTACCATTTCCGCACCGTGGCGGCGAATGCGTATGGCACCAACAGCCTGACGGACCAGACCTTCTTTGTTCCCGCCGTCGGCCTCGCGGGCGATCTGAATGGCGACGGCGTGGTCAATCAGTCGGATCTGGCCCTGATGCTGCCGAATCTCAACGGCAACGGCACGCTGAGCCAGTCTGACCTGGACCAGGTGCTCCCCCGCTACTATGCGAACAGCCCGTTCCTCGCGATGACCAACGTGGCCGGCCTCGGCGGCACGAACGTGACCTTTGCGCTAACTAATTCCATTGCGGGTGCCTACAGCGTGCAGTATTCCACCAACCTCGTGAACTGGCTGCCCCTCGGCCCCGCCACCCCGCGCTACCTCTTCACCGACACCAACGCCCCCGCCAACCCGCAGCGGTACTACCGGCTGAGTTATCCTTGAGTACAAACGGAGGCAGGTTGGTTTCGCTGGAAACTGCCTGGGAGAAATTGTTGGAGTAAAAGCACGCGCCCCCCCCGCGAGCCCTTTGGACGTTGGAACGCCCCCCTTCGTGAGAGAACGAGGGGTCAGTCCCTCAGTATATTTGAATATTCTTGATTTTCCGATGTGATTCCTGTTTTATTGGGCCATTGCCCGCAGGTTACGCATTGAATTTCCTGGGGCTCATTATCACGTCCTGAGCCGAGGAGACCGCCGGGAGAACATCTTTTTTGATGATGTTGATCGCCTGGACTTTATCAAGACCTTGGCCGAGGCGTGCCAGAAAACGGGTTGGCAAATCCACGCCTACTGCCTGATGAGCAATCATTTTCACTTGGTGGTCGAAACTCCGGAGGCCAACCTTGTCGAAGGAATGCGATGGTTATTAAGCGCTTACACCATCCGCCTGAATCATCGCCACAAGCTTTGCGGCCATGTCTTCAGTGGTCGGTACAAAGCCTTGTTGGTTGAGAGCGGCAATGGCTACCTCAAGACGGTTTGTGATTATGTGCACCTGAACCCTGTCCGGGCCGGATTACTCAAACCTCACGAACGGTTATTGTCGTATCCGTGGAGCAGCCTGACTTGGTACCTGGCCACCTGCGCCCAGCGACCAGCTTGGATTCGGGTTGATCGCCTCTTGGGCGAGCATGGCCTGCCGATGGAGAGCGACGAAGCCATCCGGACTTTCGAACAGCACATGGAAGCACGGCGTTTGGAGAATTTTGAAGACGAGGAGTATAAGGCTATCAGTCGCGGGTGGTGCTGCGGCACAGACGCGTTCCGGCAGGAAGTGCTGGAGCGACTGGCGGAAAGGCAGGGGGAAAGCCAGATGGGGGAATTGCGGCGGGAAAGCGCCCAAGTCCGCGCCGAGCGGATTATTGGCGAGGAACTGCAACGCCTGGGATGGAGCCAGGAGGAGTTGGCGCGGCGGCGCAAAGGCGATCCTGGAAAAATGGCGATGGCAACTCGTTTGCGAAAGGAGACGACCCTGACCGTCAAAAGCATCGCCGCCCGATTATATCTGGGTACATCATACAGCGCCAGCACACGGCTGCATCAATGGATGCGAGCCCGTGCGGAAGAAACACATTCCCCGGAGGCAGGAAGCTGAAACCGTTGCGCCTCAATGATCAAACTGTGAGTCTGGGGGGAATACTTGATAGCAGCGCAAAACAAAAGAACTGAGGGACCCCGAAGACGCTCTCCTCCGGCAAGCTCATCCTCAACGTCCCCTCGAGAGTGCGGTTTGTACGTCCTGTCCGTTCTCAACGCCACACCTCCAGCGCCGGACGATGGTTCTTCTGTGCTTCCTCGCGGGTTGCGAAGCTGGCGGAGTAGGCCCGGAAGTCGTCGTCCGGGTATTTCTTCTCCTTGATCAGCACGAACGTCACGGCGGCGCCGGGATGTTCGGCCGCATAGGTGGTGACGTCGAGCCAGGCGGTTCGCTCCGGTGCGCCCGGCATGAACGAGAGGTGTCCCACGGGCCGCGAGTCGAGGTCGACCCTGGCCATGGCCGAGACGGTGTGGCAGAGGGCGGGGGTCTGGTGCGCGTTCAGCGTTTGCTCGTCCCAGTCGGCGGCAGGCGTCCCGTAGACAAGGTGGTCGAAGGCCTCGCCTGCCGGCCCCTCCGCCCGGCCATGGATACGCAGCAGCACTCGTCTGGCGGTGGCGATGTCCGCCGGCAGGCGGAAACGGATGAACGAGATGCGGTTGTTGCCGTCCGAACCCTGGCGTACGCCCATGAGGGGAGCGCCGCCGAAGCGCCGATCCGCCTCAGTGCCTTGGCGCACTTCGCCGTCGGCCTCGGGGTCGAGGATCTCCAGGCGACTGGGCACAGGTTCGATGCCAATCAGCCAGACGCTGTCCCGGGGCTGGATGAGCGCGAGCGGCCGGTCTGTCACCGGCAGGCGCTGCACCGTCTCGCCGAAGCGTGCCGCGCTGACCTCCTTGATCTGCAGGAGTGCGTCTGGCGGGATGGCGAGGCCGCGCAGGTCCAGGGTGAGGGGATAGTCCGCACGACTGTTGGGCTGTGGCAGCCAGAGGTGGATGCGCCCGGTGGCCGAATCGCGCGAACAGAGCGGGATGACATTGATGTCGGCGCTGCGGCAGCCCGGATCCAGCAGGGGCCGTGCCTGGGCGAAGCCCTCGGCGAACAGGCGGGTCACCTCGGCATTTTTAGTGCTGTCGCCGATGTCCCCGTCGCTGCCGACCGGTGTGCCGGGGTCGTGGTCACGGACCAAGGTTTTGCAGATGCTGTTCGACTTCCGCAGCCCATTGGCGAACTTGAACTGGTAGAAGGCCTTGGTCCCGGCGCGGGAGGCCAAGCCCCAGACGGACGCCTGGTTGCGGAAGACCTCCGGCGTATCGCCGGTATAGGTGGTTTCGGGACGCGCCCAGTTGCGACCGGTCGAGTGGTTGAACTCCGAATAGATGATGGGCAGCGCCTCCCGGTCGGGGGACTCCGCCCGCATCATGGCATTCATCTCGTCGATCTCGGCCACGTAGGAATGGGGCCGGGTGTTGTAGCGGTGCTTGCAGAACCACTGCACGAGCGGCGGATCGGCCCGGCCGCCCTGGAAGTCGGTGCGGATTGTGCGCATCATGTTCCGGGCCAGCTCGCTGGTGCCGCTGCCCGCCAGGACGGGGGCGGCGAAGACCGGCGTCAGCGACATGCCATGCAGGCGGTTGACGTCCGCGATCGCGCTATGCACCGCGTCGGCGTAGATTTGGATGCTTCGCACATAGATCTCCGGCTTCAGCTTGAAGGCGAAGGTCTCGGGCTCGTTGGCGTATTGGTAGTGGCAGACACCGGCGGTGCGCGCCTGATGGAAGACCCAGGCGTAGAGGGTCACCCAGTTGCGCCAGGCGCTCTGCCAGTGCTCATCCCAGCCGGTGCCGTTGAGTTCGCAGATGGGGGTGATACCCAGCTTCCGCAACAGAAGGTTGGCGTGGTCCACCGTATAGACCGTGTCCTTGCCCGCAGAGAAACGGCCGGCGGCGCGGCGGGCGATGCCCTCCCAGTCGATGATGCCGCAACGGACCGGATCGGCGCGTACTGCGGCCCGCCGCCGGGCGAAGTCTTCGACCGTGGCGATGGGATCCCCGAGGCGGAGATCCTCCTTCTGGACATGGCGGCTGGCGGTGTACCAGGTGCGTACGCCGTTCACGCCGAGATGGCGGAGCCATGCGGCCTGGTTCTCGCCTGCGACGAGATTCACGGAGCTGAAGCCGACGTAGGCCATACTGGTGCCGACCACCCGCGGTTCCGGACGCAGGGTGACGGCTGGACCAGCGGGTACGGGATGGGACAGGTCGCGATGGACGATGATCTCGGACAGGCCCCCGCCGCCGCTGGTGCGAATCTCGATACGCAGGGCACCGGCCACAACGGCGGGGAAGCTCCTTCCGGCGGGGTCCAGTCCGCCGCCCTGGTACAGCAGCCGCCAGCCGTCGGCATCGTGGACGCTCACCCGGTGCCAGCGGATGAGGCGCCGGGGTTCGCTGAGGAGGATACGATTGATGGGCGTGGCCACCCCCAGGCCGACCTCGATCCAGGCCTCGGTGATTGGCTTAGCCACCAGCCAGGCGGTCTCCGGCTTCCCGTCGATGGCGTTAGGGGCCGCACTGCCGCCGTCGCGGTAGCCGCTGACATGGGCGTAGTGGTAGGAGATGGCCGCCAGGTTGATGCGGCCATCGGATCCGTCCTGACCCTGGACCCCGGCGTGGGTTGACTGGTCCGCTTCAACGAGGGCGAGGACGTCGGTTTTTCCCCCGCCTTCTGCCGCCATCAGGGAAAGGCCGCCCAGCCAGGATGACAAGAGCAGGATGACGAGGAGGCAGCGCACGTTGTCGCAGGGGGCAGGCCACAGCATGGACTTTTTTTCACGCATGTTCTTAGCGTATTGTTGTTGATGCTTGTTCCATTGGCGGCAAGCACGATGCTGAAACTGTGATCGGATTATCCCCCATCCATCGTCTTGATCCCGCAGTGCGGGTCTGCCGGCCCACATCGTCCTGATAGATGTTCTCTCGCCGGTCTCCTCGGCTCATCACATGGCGGATGGCACCGGGAAAATCGAGTCGCATTTGCCGTGGCATATGCCTGCCTTTCTCATATGGCCGATTGGCTGTAAAGCTGAAAGTAAAACAATGCCGCGTGTGGAGCAACCTGGTTGTGGCTCTGACGCCAACCATGTCCTGAACGACTCGTTTGGCAATTGGTGGCTGGATAAAGAGGGCGAAGGCGGTTTTTAAAACTGGTGGGCTCAAGCTTCTCAGGGAAGTGAGGGGCGGGCAACCCGTGAAAACGGGTCAGCGAACGGGAGCCAGCCAGGCCGTGCCGCTCCAAATCAAGCTCCGCCGGGAGCCGATATGCGACACTGATTCCAGACCGGAGGAGATCGGGCGCGACGAGCGGGGAGGGAGGATCAGGGGACCTGGCGTGCCCGGTAAAAACGGCGGGGCAGATTGGTGGCGGCCTGGTCAAGGTACTCCAGCAGGCCACCGGCGGCAGTATTGGTGAGGAGGGGTTGCCAGGCCGGAGCGGAGCCGCCTCCGAGGTTAGGGGCGGCCTCAAAGACATAATTGGAGCCGGGTTCCGCCGTGCAGCAGAGGCGCAGGGAGTGGTCGGGCCAGGCTGCCGCCACGAGGGTGTGCAGCGGGGGAGCGGAGACCAGGACGGGCACGGTGGCGGAGGTGCCGGTTTGCCGAAGGAGGGTTTCAGCGGTGGCGCGCAGGGCGCGGGGGCCACTGAGGGCGTTAGTGTAGAGGTAGGCAAAGGGCGCGTTGGTGACCCGGGCAAGGAGGGTGGCGCCATCGAAAAAGGAGACCGTGGCACCGGGGTTGGGCCCGGGGCCGACCGAGGCGAGCAGGGAGATCGGGGTACACACGCGGAAGAGGGCGTTGCTGGGCGGCTGAAGGAGCTGGACCTCCAGGGTAGGCAGGGAGACGGTCAGTCGGACCACGCTGGAAGTGGCGGTTTGCCGGCTGGCATCGACCGCCACGGCCGTGAGATCGTAAGACCCGGGCGGCAAAAGATCGACCCAGGTTTCCCATGGGGCAGAGGTTTCGGTGGCGAAGAGGTTGGTGCCGAGATAAAAGCGGACTTCTGAAAGGGAGGTGCCCGGCTCGGTGGGTGCCACGGTCCAGTAAAAACTGGCGGGCGTCGGCAGCGTGGAGTTGTTTTCCGGGTAGGTGATGGCGATGCGGGGGGGAGGGGTGCTGAATCCGCCCACGACGAGGACCCGGTTGGCCCCACCAAAGGTGGAGAAAAGGAAATCCCCGGTGACGGGGTCAAGGGCGGCCCCCTCCGGCCCCTGGACATCGGTGATGAAGACCCGGCGGGTGTTGGGGAGGGGATCGCCGTTGGCATCAATGTCGTACGCGGCGATGTTGCCGTCGGAGTACTCGGAGATCAGGACGCTATCGCGGGTGAAGCCCTGGCTGCCGGCTTTCACGTAGAAGGCCCCTTCGGGCCCGCCGGAAAGGGGCACGGGCACAGGATTCACGGAGAGGTTGTAGGTGCCGGAGCCATCGGGGGAAAGCGTGGCGTCGTGCCAGTTATCGTTGGCAAAAACCAGGATTTTGAGGTGGCCGGCCCCGGCGAAATTTGTGGGGACAAAGACCAGGCCGCCAACGGACTGATCAATGCCCTTGAGGGAGAGGTCAATGTATTTGGAGGGGAGGATATGCCCGGGCTTGATCTGGCCGATGGAATTATCGGGATAGCTGGTGAAAAAGAGTAAGCCGCCAGGCCCGTAGGCCAGCCCACCATCCAGGCCGCCACTCGAATTGGGCAACCCGGACGCATTGGCGAACGGGGTGGCCTCATTGGTGAAGCCGGTAATATGCCCCTGGGCATCCCGGACGACCTCGACCTCGAACACCTTGGCCGAACTGCTGTTGGCGTCGCCCCCGATCAACAGACGGTTGGTGGAGCCGGCTTTGAACGTCAATCCACCATAGTGCTCGGGGAGGCCGGGAACGGAGCCCACGTCCCGGACGGAGTAAGGACCGGAGAAGTCGGGGCCGATGATTTGAGCGGAAAGCGGGAGGAGACTGGCGAGGCAGGCAACGAGGGCTGCCAAGGCACGGAGGGCATGGCCAAACGGATTTTCCACGGGCGAAATAGTAGCACAAAGCCCCCGACAAATTCAATGGCCGATCACAAAAAGTGCGGATCCTGGAATTGGGTGTTTACCGTGTTGCTTCGGTAAGCGTGTGTAGGCTCAAAAAAGCTGGAACTGAGGACGGCCCCCCCGGCTAATCAGCCGCTGCTGGCCACCGCGAGAGTCTGGCGGTAATTCCAAGGAAACCATTCGTTCGG
>CAIYYI010000400.1 GCA_903930345.1 uncultured Verrucomicrobiota bacterium | reverse complement strand
TCACCAACCACTCGCACACCAGACGACGCATCGAGCTGACTAGCTATGCCGAAGTGGTGCTTGCGTTGCCGGAGGCGGATGCAGCCCATCCCGCCTTCAGCAATCTGTTTGTGCAGACCGAATTCGTGGCTCCGCATCCCGCCCTGCTGTGTACCCGCCGCCCCCGCTCGGAAAGCGAAAAACCACTGTGGATACTTAACTTGATGGTGGGGCAGGGCGGCGAACAGGGTGACCTCTCCTGGGAGACGGATCGGGCCCGCTTTGTCGGGCGTGGCCGGACCCTCGCCCGGCCAGCCGCGATGCTGGAGGCGGGCGCGCTTTCCAACACGGTCGGTTCCGTCCTGGATCCCATCATCTCGCTGCGGCGCACAATCACGCTGGCCCCGCATGAGACCGCCCGCGTTGACTTCATCATTGGGGTGACGGAAAACCGGGAGGCGGCTTTGGCCCTGGTTGAAAAATACCACAATCCCCGCATGGCGGACCGGGCCTTGGACCTCGCCTGGACCCACAGCCAGGTGACCTTGCGCCACCTCAATGCGACGGAGGCAGAAGCCCAGCTCTATGCGCGTCTGGCCAGTGCCTTGATCTATGCCAACCCCGCCCGGCGCACCACGCCCGGCGTGCTGCTTAGCAACCGGCGAGGACAAAGCGGGCTCTGGAGTTACGGCATCTCCGGGGACGCTCCGATCGTCCTGCTGCGGATCAGCGATGCCGAAAAAATCGAGATCGTGCAGCAACTCATCCAGGCGCACTCCTACTGGCGGATGAAAGGTCTGTCGGTGGAGCTGGTGATTCTGAACGAGGATGTTTCGGTGTATCGGCAGCCCTTGCACGAGCAGATCATCAGTCTCATTGCGTCGGGCATCGAGGCGCAAATGATGGACAAGCCGGGCGGGATCTTTGTTCGTCGTCAGGAGCAGGTGTCCAGCGAAGATCGCGTCCTGCTGCAATCCGTGGCGCGCCTGGTCCTCGTGGATGAACACGGGACGCTGGTTGAACAACTGGAACGGGCCGGCAGTCCCGAGGTGCTGGTCCCGGCGTTGATGCCCAGTCGGACGCCTTTCCGCGATGCGCGTGAGTTTGCCCCGCCACCACAGCGGGAGCTGTTGTTTGACAACGGACTCGGCGGCTTCACTCCCGATGGTCGTGAATATGTCATTACGCTGCCACCGGACCAGATGACGCCGCTCCCCTGGGTGAACGTGCTGGCCAACCCGTATTTCGGCACGATTGTCTCGGAGAGCGGCGGGGCCTACACCTGGGTGGAGAATTGCCATGAGTTCCGCCTGACCCCGTGGAATAACGATCCGGTTTCGGATGCCTCCGGCGAGGCCATGTACATCCGGGATGAGCAGACCGGACAGTTCTGGTCACCCACTCCGCTGCCTGCCCGCGGGGCGACCCCGTACATCATCCGCCACGGGTTTGGCTATTCGGTGTTTGAGCACACGGAGAACGGCATTGCCTCCGAGTTGACCGTGTATGTGGCCCTGGATGCGCCGGTGAAATTCGCGGTGCTGAAGTTGCGCAACCTGTCTAGCCGACCGCGCCGGGTGTCTGCGACGGGGTATTGGGAGTGGGTGCTGGGCGACCTCCGGCACCAGAGCCTGCTGCACCTGCAAACCGAAGTGGATCCCAAAACCGGGGCCTTCCTGGCCCGCAACCCCTACAATACCGAGTATGCCGAGCGTCTTGTGTTCATTGATGTCAACGAGGCGACGCGAACCTTCACGGGGGATCGGAAGGAATTTATCGGTAGAAACGGAAGCCTAACTCATCCTGCCGCGCTCAGGCGCGAGCGTCTGTCCGGAAAAACCGGGGCCGGTTTGGATGCCTGCGGGGCGGTGCAGGTCACATGCGACTTGACGGTCGGGCAGGAACGGGAGGTCATTTTCCGCCTGGGGGTGGGGCGCAACGCGCCGGATGTCCAAACTTTGATTCGGCGCTTTCGCCAGCCTGATGCCAGCCACCAAGTGCTGCGGGACGTGTGCCAATACTGGACGCGAACGCTGGGCGCGGTCCGGGTGGAGACTCCGGATCCCTCTGTGAATGTGCTGGCCAACGGCTGGCTTTTGTATCAGACGCTTGCCTGCCGTCTGTGGGGGCGCACCGGGTTTTATCAATCCGGCGGGGCTTACGGGTTCCGGGATCAATTGCAGGACGTGATGGCGCTGGTGCATGCGGAGCCGGCCCTGACCCGCGAGCATTTGTTGCGGGCCGCGTCGCATCAATTCCGCGAGGGCGATGTCCAGCATTGGTGGCATCCCCCCACTGGACGCGGCGTTCGAACCCATTTCTCAGATGACTATTTGTGGCTGCCTTACGCCACCTGCCGTTATGTTTCGTGCGTTGGGGATGTCGGCGTGCTCGGGGAGACGGTTCCCTTTCTTGAGGCGCGGCCGGTCAAGCCGGAGGAGGATGCTTACTATGACTTGCCGAACCGTTCCGAGGACTCTGGGACGCTCTACCAGCATTGTGTGCGCGCGATTGAACACGGCCTGAACTTTGGTGCGCATGGTCTGCCGCTGATGGGCTGTGGCGACTGGAATGATGGCATGAACATGGTTGGCAAAGAGGGCCGGGGCGAAAGTGTCTGGCTGGCCTTCTTCCTCTACGATGTGTTGACGCAGTTTGCCAAATTGGTCCGTCGGCACAATGACCTGTCACTTGCTGATCGTTGTCTGGCCCAAGCCGGGCAACTTCAGCAAAACATCGAGAAACATGCCTGGGATGGTTCATGGTATCTCCGGGCCTGGTTTGACAACGGTGAACCGCTTGGTTCGGGCAACAATCCGGAATGCCAGATTGACTCATTGCCGCAAACCTGGTCAGTCATCAGTGGCGCAGGCGAACCGGAGCGCTCCCGACAGGGCATGCAAGCGGTGCAGGAGCGGTTGATCCAAACGCAGGCGGGCCTGATCCAGGTGTTGGATCCGCCCTTTGACCATTCCCATCTCAACCCCGGCTACATCAAGGGCTACATTCCGGGTGTCCGGGAGAACGGCGGACAATACACGCATGCGGCGATCTGGACGGCCATGGCCTTTGCGCAATTGGGTGACCACGAGAAAACCTGGGAGTTGTTTGCCATGCTGAACCCCATCCATCATGGTGCCACCCCCAAACAAATCTCCACGTACAAGGTGGAGCCGTATGTCGTCGCCGCCGACGTGTATGCGGTGGCACCGCATCAGGGCAGGGGAGGGTGGACTTGGTACACGGGATCCGCAGGCTGGATGTATCGCCTGCTGATCGAAACGCTGCTGGGGGTGAATCTGGAGGGGGATCAATTGCGCATGTCACCACGGCTTCCGAAGTCCTGGTCCACGGTCACCATTCACTACCGATATCGCCAGACAATGTATCACCTCACCCTCACTCATCTCACTGAAGAATTGCCCGGCACCGGTCTGATATTCCTGGACGGTCAGCCAGTGACCGGCGAGACCATTCCCTTGCTGGATGACCGCCGGGATCATTTTGTGACCATCAGAAATTGATGAGGATTGGGTGTCTCCAGAGTCCCTCACTTTAATCCTCCAACGTGGTGTTCAGTCATTCAAGGTAGGGTTACACCCCATAGATAGGGATGGACTCCCGGCTTACTGTCTCCTCAATGAAACACTCTACCGTATCAAGCGTGAGAAACCCAAAGGATAAGTTCATGAAACACATCGCCATTATCGCAGTCGCCATTGCGGCTTTTGCCGTCGGATGCAAACCCTCGCCAGAACAGGAAGCCAAAACCACGGCCGAGCAGTTCGACAAGGTCAAACAGGAAACCAAAGAGGCGGCGCAGGACATGAAGGATTACACCTTCGCGCAAAAGGAGGCTTTCGTGGAAAAAATGAAGGGGCAGATGGCGGAGATCAACAAGGATTTGGACGCGCTCATGGTCCGCATTGAAAAATCCAGCGACGCCTCCAAAGCTGAAGCCAAGCCCAAACTCCAGGCGCTGCGAGACCAGGCTTCGAAACTGAACCAGCAATTGGACGACGCGAAAAACGCCACGGAGTCAACCTGGAGCGATGTCAAAGCCGCCTTCAAAAAGGGCTACGGCGAATTCAAGGATGGGATTCAGACGGCCCGGCAATGGGTGAGTGATAAAATCGCGCCCTAAAGCGCGAAAACTTTCGTTAAATCCAACCAAACAAAATTCAATATGAAAAACACATCTGTAAAAGCAATCCAACCCCTGAAGGTGTTGGCGTTGATTCTCTGCATCGGAGCCTTGCCGCTGGTCAGTGGCATCACCGGTTGCACCACCGGCAGTCGCGAAAAGCAAAGCACCGGTGAATACATTGACGATCACACCCTGACTTCCCGCGTGAAATCAGCGTTGGGTGATGATCATCAGTACAAGTACGGCGATGTCAACGTGGTGACGTTCAAGGGGGTGGTCCAGCTAAGCGGTTTCGTCAACACGAGCGACCAAAAGAGCCGGGTCGGAGATATCGCCCGCAAAGTCAAGGGTGTCAACGACGTTCAAAACAACGTCACCATAAAGGAGTGAGCGGGATGGCGGCGGCCGCTTTCACCCACCCAAGTCCAACATGAGAATTATGAATACAAAACCTTGGTTTGTCTTTGGTGCCGTGTGGTGGTTCTGCCTCACAACGGTCCCGCTCGGGGCGCAGGTGACGACGATCAAAATCGCCGAGAGCAGCGATGAGCCGCAAGCCATCGTTCTCTCGGTGCTCGGCCCGTGCAACTATTCTGAAGACGGCAAGGCGTTTTCAGGTTTGAAGGTTGGACAGGTCGTTGAACAAGGGGCGGTCATCCGGACCGGGGTGGAGGCGCGGACCGACCTGTTCTTCAGGCGGATTGGCACGACAGTGCGCTTTCAACCCGGCACGGAAGTCAAACTTGAAAAGATGGCCCGCCACATGAAAGACGGTGCGCCGGTCATGGAAACGCTGTTGGACCTCCGCACGGGCAGGATCTTCACGGTGGTGCGCTCCCTCGTTTCCGGCAGCACCCTCGAAATCCGCAACGCGGCGGGACGCTCGGTGGTGGAAGGCGGGGGCGGCAAGGGCCGGTACATCATCACGGCGGATGGCACCCAAGTTGCGGATAAGGATTCGGTTGTGCCGCTCAAGGTGTTCGGTGAAACCGGCATCACGGTGATCACGCCGGGACAGAAGTTCAGTGCAAAAGAAGGCAAGGCTCTGCCGCTGAGTGCGCCTGACGCCGTCGAATTACTCATTGATTGGGACGAGCTTGAGTCTCTGGTTGAAAAGCAGGCTCCACCCGCCAAGTCGGCAAAATGAATGGTCGGCCCAGAAAATCACAGGAATCACTCGTTAAACAACAGCAATACAGATATATATGAAACACACATCCATAAAACCGGGCCACGCTTTCAAGGTGTTGGCATTGATCCTCTCCGTCAGCGCCCTGCCACTGCTCTGCGGTGTGACTGGCTGCACCACCACCGGAAGTCGATATGAGCAAAGCACCGGTGAACACATTGATGATCGCACGCTGACATCGCATGTCAAAAAGGCACTGGGTGATGACAACCAGTACAAGTATGAGGAAATCAACGTGGTGACGTTTAAGGGCGTGGTTCAATTGAGTGGATTCGTCAGCACGAAGGATCAGCGGAGCCGGGCCGGCGAGCTGGCCAAGAAAGCAGTGGGCGTCACCGATGTTCAAAACAACATCACGGTCAAAGAGTGACTCATATCCGCAGAGGAATTATGAAGAGAACACCTTGGCTCCGGTTGGCTGACGTCGGATATCGGCTTGCCAACAGGCGAACCCTCACGGGACTGGCCGTGGTGGTTGCGGCCATGTTCTCATTTGCCCAGGAGACATCGGCGGGCCAGGCGCCAGTGGCGCTTGGTTCCGCTGGTCGTTTCGCGGTTCTGGCGGGAAGCGGCGTCAGCAGCATCCCAACCTCGACGATTCGCGGGGATGTTGGATTGAGCCCTGCCGCCCGGTCCAAGCTGACCGGGCTTACGGGTCCAGAAGTGGTTGGAGCGATCTTTGCCGCCGATGACGGTGGGGCTGTGGCGGTGATGTTGACCCAGTCAAAAAGCGATTTGAATGTTGCGTACAACGACGCCGCTGGACGAACGCTGGCGCCGGTGGATGTTTCCGACGCGAACCTCGGCGGACGGACACTCGCCCCGGGTCTCTATAGATCCTCCGGGACGCTGGGTCTGACCGGAGCCCTCACTCTGGACGCCCAAGGCGACACCAATGGGGTGTTCATTTTTCAGGTGGCCTCAGAGCTTTACACGGCACCGGCGAGTCAGGTGGTCCTGAGTGGCGGGACAAAAACTGCCAATGTGTTTTGGCAGGTGGGGTCATCCGGAACGCTCGGTTCGTATTCCGTGTTCAAGGGCACCATCCTGGCGGATCAATCCATTTCCATGAACACCGGTGCGACGTTGGACGGCAGAGCGTTGGCCATGATTGGAGCAGTGACGATGGATTCCAGTATCGTCACCAGTCCAGCCCCACGCCCCCGACCGCCCAGCTTTGGCCCTCTCCGCCGTCCGTCTGCCAATTCTGTGACCGTGGTTATCACCAACACGCCCGGCTTTGCCTTGACCCTGGAAACCTCGGCCGATCTTGAAAACTGGACCATCTTCACTACGTCGTACACGACGGAAAGCCCCACCACGTTCGATGACGCCACAGCCTCAGGCGAGCCACATCGCTTCTACCGGGCCTTCTATCCATGAATCAGGGTTTCAGCGCGGGTGCGCCAGCAGTGAAACAACAAAAAAAGTTAACGAGAAAGATACAATATGCTTTATACGATTGCGGTAATCATGTTGGTGCTGTGGCTGCTCGGTCTGGTCAGCAGTTACACGATGGGGGGGCTGATCCACATTTTGCTGGTGATCGCCATTGTGATGGTGCTCGTCAGAATCATTCAGGGCCGAAAGGTGCTGTGAAGGTGGCTGGGAATGATTCGGAACAGTTATATTAAACCGATTAAACAAAGAGGCAGTTATGAATAAAATTGTTTCCCTCGCGCTTTTGGCCGGTGGCATTGCGCTGATGATCATTGGGATCAACGCCACCAATTCCTTCAGCTCTGATGTCTCCCGGTTCTTTACGGGCTCCCCGACCGACAAGGCGGTCTGGATGCTGATTGGTGGAATCATTGCGACCGTGGCCGGACTCGTGCTGACGCTGCGCAGCGGGAGTCGGGCCTAAAAACGATGCCATTGCTGAGAATCTATGAAACCCAAACTCGCCATCAAGCGCGGCAAAGCCGCCGTCGAACTCACGCGGCAACAAAGGTGCCTGCTGACCGAAGTGTGCCCGCACAAGCTCAAGCAAATTCTGGTCCCGATTGATTTTTCCGACTCCTCCCACAAGGCGCTACGCTATGCCGTGCCGGTGGCCGAGCGGTTTGGTGCGCAACTCATCCTGCTTCATGTTCTTGAAACGAGCCTTGTGCCCGCAGAACTGGGTTTTGTGCCGAGCGCGGTCAAGCGGGCGGGAACAGCCACCGTGGAGGCAGCCTTGGAACAACTCGCGCACCGCACCGAACAGGCCATGGGCACGCACTTCACCCGGCAGGCCACCGTGCGCAGTGGCACCCCCTGGCAGGAAATCACCGCGGCGGCCAAGGAGTTGGACGTGGACCTCATCATTGTATCCACCCACGGTTACACCGGCATCAAACACATTCTCATGGGCAGCACGGCAGAGCGGGTGGTTCAGCACGCCCCATGCCCCGTGTTGGTGGTGCATGAACGTGAACATGAGCGGAACATGGCGGACACGCCTTCGACCCGCATGAGAGCCAAACCGGAATGAAATCCTAACGCATCAACCGGGAATCATGAAAACACAAAGACTTTTGGTCGTGTTCGGGTTCGATATCGCCTTCGAAGTAGGCGTTCAATCAGTGCTTCCTCGGGAAGCGATCAGGATCTTGAACTGGCAGACCTTCTGGGTCGACATGCAATTGAATCAAACGGTGCAGAGCATGTGGAATGGGTACGGGCCGGTTCGACTGGCGATGGCGGAGGCAACGTTTTTGGAGTCCGGAGCATCGGCCAGCAACACGGCAGGTAAAGAAACAAACGCGAGAATCTTATAAACCTCGGCAATTTCTGGTCGGTCGCCGGGAGTCGGCTGAAACGAATATGAAAACCACCCTTCGATATCTGAGTCTCAATGCCCAAACCACGTGGCATCGCCACGTGGAGGAGCAACTTAAACACCTGCAAAGCCTGACTCCCATCACCGCTGCCGAAGTGGTGCTCGAACATCAGCGTGAAGGCAAACCCGCCTTCCGCGTGCAGGTGCGGTTGGAGGTGCCTGGTCCGGGTACCCACGCCAATGACACCCGTCATAAGCGGGAGGCTGCGTTGCTCCTTCATGGTCCGGATCTGCACGCCGAGGCGGGAGACAGCACGTTGGAGGCCGCTTTGCTCAAGGCCACCAAGAATCTGGAAAAGCAGATCATAGCCCGCAGTCTCCGAAATCTGAAACGGGGCAAAAGCAAACTGCAAATGAGTGGCGTTTCTGGTCGTTGGGCCCATGCTCAGACAGGCAAAAGAGTATGATACACAAACTTTCAAGCGGAGTATCCCAGGTTCCAAAATCACTCAAAAACATGAAACACAATAAAAATCACGACAATGCCAGTTCCACCGAAGCGAAAACCCAGCCGGTTCGCTTTGAATACAACCATCCCACGGCGACCACCGTTTGTATTGCGGGGACCTTCAACGACTGGCACGTTGATGGCAAACCCATGCATCCCTTGGGCGGCGGTCATTGGCTGAAGGAAACCGTGTTGCCGATCGGGACCTATGAATATCGGCTGGTGGTAGATGGGCAATGGATTTCCGATCCGCTCGCCAAGGAAACGGTGCCCAATCCTTTTGGCGGAAGAAACTCGATTCTAACCGTGGGCAGCCCACTGGAAGCAGCCCACCTCGCAAAGGCAGAAAGCACGCTTCTGGCAATCAACAAACAGTAGAAAGAACCAAACTCTATGGACAAACAAACCCAAGTAAACAGCAGTGATACCCTCGCCGAAGATGCGCGCGCTCTGATGGCCGCCACGGCGGACGTGGCCGGAGAAAAAATCAGCGAGGCCCGCAAACGCCTCGCGGCTGCCCTGGATAGCGGCAAGGAGATCATCGGTTGCGTCAAGGCGAAGGCGGCGGAGGGCGTCCGCGTCGCGGACACGGCTGTTCATGAGCATCCGTATCAGGCCATTGGCATCGCTTTCGGTGTGGGGGCGCTCATCGGCTATCTGG
>CAIYYI010000399.1 GCA_903930345.1 uncultured Verrucomicrobiota bacterium | reverse complement strand
TACCAGGCGGATTTCGAGGCGGGCAAAACGTACAGCGGCATCCTGTACGAAGAGCGGGGTCGCGGCATCCTGGCCCAACGCGGACAAAAGACCACAGTGGCCGAGGATCCGGAAAAGCCGGGCAAAACCAAGGTCACCGTCACCGGGACCATGGGCAAATCTGAGGATATCCAGGCAAAAATCAAAGTGGAGGATTGGAACGAGTACGTGGTGATCGCCAAGGGTAATCACCTGCAGCACTTCATCAACGGAATGCCGACAGTTGATGTGACGGATGAACAGGCCGCCAAGGCGGCGAAGACCGGCGTGCTGGCCCTGCAAATCCATGTGGGTCCCCCGATGGTGGTGCAGTTCAAAAACGTGCGCATCAAGACTTTGTAATCTAATTCACCAGACCAATTGCCATGAAGAAACAACTGTGGATGAACTGGGTGGGAGCGGTGTTGCTGGGCGGAGCCGCCACGCTGGGGGCCGCCGACAAGAAAGTGGTGCTGCTGGCGGGCACGCCGAGCCATGGGCCGGGCGAGCACGAGCACAATGCGGGCTGCCTGTTACTGGGCCGCCTGCTGAATGACGTGCCGGGCATCAAGGCCGTGGTAAACACCAATGGCTGGCCCAAGGACACTTCCATCTTTGACGGTGCCGCCGCCGTGTTTGTCTATTGCGATGGCGGTGGCGGACACATGGTCAACCAATCCCCGGAACGGTTGAAGATGATGGATGACCTGGTGAAGCGCGGCATTGGTTTTGGCTGCTGCCATTACGCCGTGGAAGTGCCCAAGGAAAAGGGGGGCTCGGAATTCCTGAACTGGATGGGCGGCTATTTTGAAACCCACTGGTCGGTGAACCCCCATTGGGACGCCAATTTCACCACGTTGCCAAAGCACCCCATCACAACCGGGGTCAATCCGTTCACGATGCGGGATGAGTGGTACTTCCACATGCGCTTCAAGGAAGGGATGACCGGGGTCACGCCAATCCTGAGCGCGCTGGCACCGGAGAACACCATGAACCGGCCCGATGGCCCGCACAGCGGCAATCCCGCCGTCCGCGAGGCGGTGAAGAACAAGGAACCCCAGCACGTGATGTGGGCCTATGAACGGCCGGATGGCGGCCGGGGTTTCGGATTCACAGGTGGCCATTTTCATAAGAACTGGGGCCAGGATGATTTCCGGCGGGTGGTGCTGAACGCCATTGTCTGGATGGCCAAGGGCGAAATCCCGGCCGGCGGCGTGCAGAGCAGGGTTACCCCGGCTGAGCTGGAGGAAAACCAGGACACCAAGGGCCGCAAACCGAAACCGGCGGCAGCCCCGGCCCCCGCCAAATAGGCCGGTGCCAGTTGCTTTCTCGAGCGGCGGTCAGGTGACCGCCGCTTTTTGCGTCCGGGAAAGGCTCAGCACCTTGAAAGCACGGCCCAAGTGGGCGGGATGGACCAAGGTCTGGAATTGTCGGACCATCGGAGCGGTCCAGTTGGACGATTCCTGGAAAATCGCGGCCGTACCATCGCCCGTGCGCCACCAATCAGCGGCAATGGCGCTGAGGAAGGCGCTTTGCGTACCCAGGTATTCCGATTGCCAACCAGCGGATCTGGCCAAAACCTGTAGGCGGTCGAAATCAACGTGTGCGGTGAGATCCTGCCCCCCGGGATTGGCCAAAGGATCCGGGCAGAGCCGATGGTCGGCATACGCCCGCAAGCTGCCCCCCACCTGGCCAGGTTGAGGCCATTCCCCGGGCAGATACCCGTAGTCGATCAGCCAGATATGCCCTTGCGCCACAGTGCCAACCACCTCCTGCCACCAGCGCAGGGCGGCGGGGGAAATGTCCGCGCAGAAACCATCCGGCAACACCGCCAGCAACTCCTCCGGCAGGTCTGGCACCCAGGGGATGACCTCAACCGAAAGGGCCGCCAACGGCTGCCATTGAAAGCGGTTTCCCAACCAGGCAACGCCCCATTCCTGCCAGGCGTGCGCGTCCGAATGCCAGCGCAACCTAGAGATGGGAAAGGCATCCAATAACTCGTTACTGTAAAGGAGGGTCTCCCCTAGGGGGAGGGCGGAAACATGATTGACCCACACGGTTTTGGTCGAGTGCCGGTGGAGTTTGGCCTGCTGCCAGGTTTGTCGCCGGGGGGAAGGTTCAAGCAAATGGAATTCCACGCGCTCGTAAAGGGCGGGACGGTTTTCCTGAAGCCAATCCAGGATGTCGCCCGCCAATTGGCCATCATGCGCCCCGGCTTCAGCCAGGATGATCCGAGGGGAACCCGTCAGGGCGGGCTGGAGTGTCTGGGCCAGACGGAAGGCCAGCAATTGGCCGAACAGCGGACCGACGGAGACACTGGTGAAAAAGTCGCCCGAACGACCAATCTGGCGGTCATGGCGCTCATAGTAACCAAACTCAGGGTGGTACAGGGCCAACTCCATGAAACGGGCAAATGGCAGCACCCCCCCGGCCTGGCTGGCGGCCCCCCGAATGATCTCTGAAATTTCATGCATTCGCTTGCAGATTAGCGTAATTCGGTGAATAATGTGAACAGATTTTGAGGATACCTTATGGCTAAAATTGACGCGTTTTTCAACCTTCTCTTGGAGCAGAAGGCTTCCGATTTGCACATGTCTTCCGGTAATCCGCCCATTTTGCGGATCAATGGCGAACTGCGCCGGGTGGAGTTTCCCCCGCTGGAGCCCGACAGCCTGAAAGGGATGCTCTACGAAATCGCCCCGGAATACAAGGTCAAGGTGTTTGAGGAAACCGGCGACGTCGATTTCGGCTATGAAATTCCCGGGGTCTCCCGGTTCCGTGCGAACTTCTTCAACCAAAAGAACGGCATTGCGGCGGTTTTCCGTCAGATTCCCTCTAAAGTGCTTTCCTTTGAGGACTTTGAAAAGTTTGATGCCCCCCTGCCCGCCGTGCTGAAGAAATTTTGCATGCTGCACAAAGGTTTGGTACTGGTGACCGGGCCGACCGGTTCGGGCAAGTCCACCACACTGGCCGCAATGGTTGACTACTGCAACAAGAACCGCAAAGACCACATTCTGACCGTCGAGGATCCCATTGAATTTGTGCACGAAGGCAAGGGTTGCCTGGTCAACCACCGTGAAGTGGGGGTGAACACCCGGTCGTTCGCCTCCGCCCTGAAGGGGGCTTTGCGCGAGGATCCGGACATCATCATGGTGGGTGAAATGCGCGATCTGGAAACCATTGAACTGGCGCTCACCGCGGCCAGCACCGGTCACTTGGTGTTCGGCACCTTGCACACACCCAGCGCCGCCAAAACAGTGGATCGTATCATTGACGTGTTCCCGGCGGATCAGCAGAACAAAATCCGCGCCACCCTGTCCGAAGCCTTGCGCGGGGTGGTGGCCCAGAACCTCTTTAAACGCATCGACAAAAAGGGCCGGGTGGCGGCCTTGGAAATCCTGGTCTTCACCACGGCCGTCGCCAACCTGGTGCGCGAAGGTAAGACCCATCAGATTCCGGGCATGATCCAGGTGGGCAAAAAGATCGGCAACCGGCCCCTGGATGACGCGATCATGGAACATGTGATGATGAAGCGCATTGGGGCCAAGGACGCGTTCGATAAGTGCCTGGACAAGAAAAAATTTGCCCCCTTCCTCACGCCTGCCGACCAGGAAGAGGCCCGCTCCAACGGAGAGATTGATTAAGCCGGGTGAACGTTTTCATAACCACTTCAAACCATGCGACGCAACGAGCTGGATTACATCCTTAACCGGATGCTGGACATGCACAAGGACGTGTCCGACCTGAACATCACGGTGGATAAACCACTGCAAATCGAGGCGGATGGCCAATTGACGCCCGTGCCCGTGGAGCCACCGGTGGAAAAACTGACTCCCTACCAAACCGAGATGATTGCCCTGAACCTGGTCGGGGGGAATCGGCGCCTGACGGAGGATCTGCAAAACAGTGGCTCGTGCGACTCCTCCTATTCGCTGATCGGGCGGGCTCGTTTTCGCGTCAATATTTTCTCCCAACGCGGCAACTACTCCTGCGTGCTGCGCAAATTGAACACCAAGATCCCCACGCTGGCCGACCTGAAGCTGCCGGAACTTTTCAAATCCATCTCCAAGGAAAAGACGGGGCTGATCCTGGTGACCGGAGCCACCGGATCGGGAAAATCCACCACGCTGGCCGCCCTGCTGAACGAAATCAATGAAACCAAATCGGTCCATGTGATCACCCTGGAGGATCCGGTGGAATTCGTTCACCCGCAGAAAAAAGCCACCTTCAACCAACGGGAGATGGGCAACGACTTCGACAAGTTCTCCACCGGGCTGCGTGCCGCTTTGCGGCAGGCCCCCAAAGTCATCCTCGTGGGTGAAATGCGGGATCGGGAGACGGTGGAGATCGGCCTGAGCGCGGCTGAAACCGGTCACTTGGTGGTGAGCACGCTGCACACCATTGACGCCGGCCAGACGATCAACCGCATCCTGGGCATGTTCAACACTGATGAGCAGGAACAGATCCGCATTCGCCTGTCGGACACCCTGCGCTGGGTGGTCAGCCAGCGCCTGGCACCCAAGATTGGCGGTGGCCGCCATGCTTTGCTGGAAATCATGGGCTCGAACATGCGCACCAAAGACACCATCCTGCAGGGTGAGAGTGAAGGGAAGAGCTTTTACGAGATCATCGATGCCAGCTACACCTTCGGCTGGCGCCATTTCAACAGCGCCTGTCTGGAGGCCTATGAGCATGGCCTAATCACCGAGGAGACCGCCCTGCTCTATTGCTCCAAACGCGGCCCGCTCACCCGCAGCATTGACAACGTCAAGAAAGCCCGCGGCGAATCAACCTCCACGATTTCGGATCTGCAGCTCAAGAAAACCGAGGAGGGCAAGAAATCAGAACTGCCGCCCATTCCCGCAACCCTCAAATTGAAATAACACCTATGCCGCTGGAATTTGAATTTCTAAGTCCGACGGACAAACCCGCCCTGCTCGGCCTGAGCACGCTGGAATGGCAGGCCCGCAGCATGGCCACCCTGAACGAGATGGGGTTCAAAGTGCATTGTGCGGAGAGCCATGAGGATTTCCAGAACCGCTTCACCGCCATCCAGTATCACGTGGTGGTCATCGAGGAATTGTTTGCCAGCACGAACCCGGCGGAGAACCTATCCCTGCAGTGGCTGCAAGCGCTGGCCATGGGCCTGCGCCGCCACTGCACCATCCTGCTGCTGGGCGACAGCTTTCAAACCATGCACCCGATGCAGGCGTTTGCGCAAAGCGTGCATGCGGTGGTGAACAGCGCAGACCTGGCCAGCCTGGATCAGATCATCCTGAAAACCAGGGCGGACAATGATTTGTTCCTGCACATGTACCGCGACACGCAGCAACGGATTGCCGCGGGCAAGGCCTGAGGCGCACCATGAGTGAGCGCGTCAAATCCAGGGCCGTCCGCCTTGATCAGGCTCTGGTGGACCGCCAGCTTTGCCCCAGTCGGGAGAAAGCCAAGCGCGCCATTCTGGCCGGCCATGTCACTGTCAATGGCCACCGCTCGGCCAAGGCTGGCGACCTGGTGAAGGAGTCCGACGAACTGGTGTTGCTGGCCCAGGAAAAGTACGTGAGCCGGGGCGGCCACAAGCTGGAGCATGCCCTGACCCATTTCCAGGTCGATCCCCATGGCTGGCGGGTGGTGGACTTGGGGGCCTCCACCGGGGGCTTCACAGACTGCCTGCTGCAACAGGGGGCCGCCCATGTCTGGGCGGTGGATGTCGGGCAGGGGCAACTGGCGTGGAAGCTGCGCCAGGATCCGCGGGTGACCGTCATGGAGCGGATGAACGCCCGCGAACTGACCCCGGCCTCCTTCGGCGCCGGGGGGGCTGCTTTTGACCTGGCCGTGATCGATTGCTCCTTCATCTCGCTGCGCCATATTATTCCGCCGGCCATTGCATTATTGCGCCCATCGGGTAGAGTGTTGGCACTGATCAAGCCGCAATTTGAGGCGGGCAAGGCAGAGGTGGACAAAGGCAGCGGCGTGATCAGCGACCCGGCGATTCATCAGCGGGTGATTGGGGAATTGACAACGTTCGTGGGGGTCCTGCCGCATTTGCGCTGGCAGGGGGTCACGGAATCACCGTTGCTGGGACCGGCGGGAAACAAAGAGTTTTTGGTGCTGCTTGAAAAAGACACTTAAAAAGATCGAACGCGTGGGCCTGGTGGCCAACGTGGACAAACTGCTCTGCCGCGCCACAGTGCGCCGGGCGGCGGAACTGATCTCCCGCAGCGGACGCCGCTTCCTATGTGAATCCGCCACGGCCGATTTCACCCATTTGCACACCAACGCGGGCCGCTCCCTGGCCCAACTGGCCAAAGAGTGCGATCTGATCATGGTGTTTGGCGGGGATGGCACCATGCTGCGGGCTTCACGCTGCCTGGCGGGCTCCCCCACCCCCATCCTGGGCATCAATGTGGGGCAGCTCGGTTTCCTGACGGCTGTGCCCTCCGGACGGTTGCAACCCTCTTTTGAAAAGGTTTGGAACGGGGAATACTCCGTGGAAAGCCGGCCGCTCATTGAGGCGGTCATGCCCGGGCCGGGCAAACCTGCGGTGCAACCGGCGCTCAATGACATTGTCATCAGCCGCGGGGCGGCGTCGCGCATGATCGAGCTGGATGTGAGCGTGGATGGCGTGGAGCTGACCCGCTACCGCTGCGACGGCTTGATCATCAGCTCCCCCTCGGGCTCAACGGCCTATTCGCTGGCGGCAGGCGGCGCCATCGTGAGCCCGGACGCCAACGTGTTCACCCTCACCCCCATTTGTCCGCACACCCTTTCCAACCGCTCCGTCATCGTGAGCCTGGATTCCGTGGTGCGCGTCACCGTGGCCAGCCACAAACCCGAGACCATTCTGGCCGCCGATGGCGCGGTGGAAATGTCGCTCCACGCCCTGGACACGGTCACCATCCGCCGGAGTCGGCACCAGATCCGCCTGGTTCACCTGAACGGCGACTCGTTTTTCCAAACCCTGCGGCACAAACTCAACTGGACAGGCTCCCACACCTGACGGGTGGGTTGAACATTCCGTCGCATCAAACGATCCCAATTCCAGCCCGAAGAGACATTATGGTTCGCTTAAAAGACATTGCCGCCCTGGCCCACGTCTCGGTGATGACGGTATCCAAGTCTTTGCATGACGCCCCGGACATTTCCGCGGGCACCAAAGCCCGCATCCGGCTGCTGGCCGAGCAGATGGGCTACGTGCCCAACTCCATGGCCCAGTCCCTGCGGAGCCGCACCACCCGGCTTTACGGCCTGGTGGTCTCCGCCGTGACCAACCCGCTTTATTCACGGCTGGTGCTGGCGCTGGAGGAGCGGCTGCACGAGCAGGCCTGTGATTTGCTCGTGGCCCACAACCTGAAGCAGATTGAGCGTGAGGAGCAGATCATCCGGCGCTTCCTGACCCGCCGGGTGGACGGGCTGTTCATCTCCCCGGTTTACCGGCTGGCGCCACAATCGGCGGTGTATGAGGAACTGGTCCGGCGCGGCACCAAGGTGATCGTCCTCGGCCATCCGGTCCCCTTCACCCAGGCTTTCGCTCACGTCACCACAGACGATCAGCAGGCGAGCTACCTGGCCACACGACACCTGCTGGATCTGGGGCATCGGCGCATCGCCTTCCTGGCCGGACCCAATTCCACGCCCTGGGCACAGGAGCGCCTGGAGGGGTACCGCCGCGCCTTGCGCGAGGCGCAGGTGGAGTGGGATGATCGTCTGGTGTATGCCGCCGGCAGCCGCATTGAGGATGGCGAAAAGGCCGCCGCCCAATTATTGGCGGAAGCGGTCAGGTTCACCGCCGTGCAGGGCGTCAATGACATGGTGGCCATCGGGGCCGGCAATCTCCTGCTCCAGCAGGGGTGGCAGGTGCCCCAACAGGTGTCGCTCATCGGCTTCGGGGATGTGCTGCTCGCGGAAAACTGGCGCATTCCGTTGACCACCGTGCAACAGCCCAAATACCGGCTTGGGGTTGCCGCCATGGAAATGATGGTGGAATTGCAGCGGGGCAATCACCCCCCCAACCGCCTGCTCCCCGCCTCGCTGGTGCTGCGCGCCAGCACTGCGGTGCCAGCGGCCTGAACAAGGGCGCATGACAAAATTCTGGGTTCAGGCCGCCAATGGGAGGGTGTCGTTGCGGGCAGCGTGTTGGTTGAGCCTGTATTTCCAGAACTCAGCGAGGCGGTGGCTGGCGTGGATGCACCG
>CAIYYI010000398.1 GCA_903930345.1 uncultured Verrucomicrobiota bacterium | reverse complement strand
GGCCTTTTCCTTTTCCAAGACCAGGATTTTGGCGCGGGGAAACTTCTGTTGGAGATGCCAGGCGGTGGAGAGGCCAACGATGCCGGCCCCAATTACGGTGATGTCAATGACTGCCATGTCCGTTAACGCTCATTGTTTGACGTCTTGGGTCGGGCACCACCCTGAACGCTTTCCCCGGTCTTTTCAATCCAAGATGCCGGAGGTATTTTCCTCACAGCACATGGGGCACCCCTTCTTCCAGCATGGTCAGGTGCCGCGTCACACCACTTTTTCGGGCGAGATCCTGCAACGTTTTTGGGGGTTCCTCCATCGCCTCAAAGCCCAGGCGAAATGATCCGTAATGCATGGGCACCAGGATTTTGGCCCGCAAATCTTCAAACGCCTTCAACGCCTGATCCGGGCCCATGTGAACCGTGCGAAAGGTCTCCGGATAATGCGCGCCAATGGGCAACAAGGCCACCTCGGGGGCAAAACGCTGGCCGATTTCCTTGAAGCCGTCAAAATAGGCGGTGTCCCCCGCGTGATAGATGCACCGGCCCTGATGTTCCAGGATGAAACCGCCATAACCACGGTGGGTGTCCTGCAAGTAGCGCGCCCCCCAATGTTTGGCGGGCACCAGCGTCACCTTCCAGGCCCCGTGCTGAAAGGCATCCCACCATTCCAATTCGATGATGCGGCTGAAATGCAACCGTTTCGCCAGTTTGCCGACGCCCCACGGCATCACGCCGATTTTCGTGGGCGGCAAACGCCGCAGGGTCGGTTTGTGAAAGTGGTCAAAGTGGGCGTGGCTCAACAGCACCACATCCACTGGCGGCAAATCCTTCAACTGAATGCCGGTGCGCTTGAGGCGTTTCAAAAAAAACAGCCAGTTGGCGAAGTTGGGATCCACCAACACATTCAAGTCGTTGAACTGAATGAGGAACGAGGCGTGGCCAATCCACGTCAAAGCCACCTGCCCGGGCTTGAGCCGGGGAAACACCGGGCGCTTTTGCTCGCCCGTGCGCCGGGTCAGCCAACCCTTCCAAACCAGTTCATAGAAGAATGTGGACGGACTGAAGTGCCGGCTGGGGGTGAGTTCCTTCAAGGACCGAGGCAACCGCCGCTTCGGACGCGCACCGCCCAGGGATTCGGGAAGATTCATTTAAACCTTTCAGGTACCATTATGTAACCCAGAATTAGGGAAACCACAATGGCACCCGAACCGGTTGTTTGAAAGCAGAGAGGCAGATCAGGCCTTTTTCACCAACGGCCGCAACAGTTTGACAGCTTCCGGCTGCTTGTAATGCCGCTTAAGGCCGGATTCGGTCAGCATGCCGGCCGGCACGCGGGCGATGAATTCGGCAAAGCATTTTTCCACCCGGTCCTTTTGCAGCTTGAGCCCGGTTTTGGTGGCCCAAAACTCCTCTTCCACCCGGCTCAGGGAAATGCCTGCCTCATCCGGCGACAAATTCTCGCGCCGCCCCAGGAACCAGACCAGTTCCTTATCGCCCGGCAGGCAAACCGGCAAGGCGACGAACGGGGCGGTGGGTTGTTCCTCTTCCTCCTCGGCACCCTGGGCCCGCACCTTGATCTCGCTGCTAAACTGGGTGCCATCCGGCAGGCCCACTTCCACCGCCACGCTGCGGGCTTTCTTGTTGGGTTTCACCGTGACATCGCCGCCCTGAAACGCGAGGGCAAGTTGCTGTTTAACCGCTTCCACATCATCAGGTTCAAGGCTGGGCAATTCAATGCGCTCGCACAGGTCCGCGAACGATTGGGAGCGGTTCTTCACCTTCAACTCTTGTTCCACCGCAGCATAAATCTGACCTGCCAGTTGGGGATCATGCGTGGCTTTGGGCAGGACTTTTTTCAACAATTCCAGGAGTTGCTTCTCCATCTTCGCGTTCGGGTCTTTCTTCATAAAATGTCAGGCCGCATTTGTGCGCAAACCACCGCCAAAGTGCAACCTGAATCCGAACTATTCGGCCAAAACCACCTCCGACCACAACCACCGCAAAGACAACAATCCATCCGATTGACCATCAATTGTTAACAAAAAAATAATCCCATCTCAACCCGGCGACAGAGGCTCAAAGTGCAAGACGCCTTCCGCCTCCCGCACTTGCACCCGATCCCCGGCTTTGCACGTGCCCATCAACAGCGCCTTGGCCAGCGGATCAAGGACGCGCTGCTGCAAATTGCGCCGCAGGGGGCGCGCCCCGTTGTGCGGGTCAAAGCCGGTGCGCACCAGGAACTCGCGCACCCCCGGCGCAAAGGCCAGCGTCACCTGCAAATCGGTCAGCCGCTGTTGTAGGGCTATCAACTGCAGATCCATGATCTGGTTGAGATCGCTGACATCCAGGCTTTGGAAGATGATGATGTCATCCAAGCGGTTCAGGAACTCCGGTCGGAAATGCATCCGCAGCTCATTGCGCACAATCTCCTGCATGCGGGCGTGGGCCTTGTCGGTCTTGCCGACGCCTTGGAACAATTGCTGCAAGGTGCCCGAACCCACGTTGCTGGTCATGATGATGAGAGTGTTCCGGAAATCAATCACCCGGCCGCTGCCATCGGTGAGATGCCCATCCTCCAACACCTGGAGCAAAACGTTGAACACGTCATGGTGGGCTTTCTCCACCTCATCAAGCAAAACCACGCTGTAGGGCTTGCGCCGCACCGCCTCGCTCAACTGTCCCCCCTCCTCGTGCCCCACATACCCGGGCGGCGCCCCAATGAGCCGGGAAACGGTGTGTTTCTCCATGTACTCGCTCATATCGACACGCAAAAGGGAGTCTTCATCATCAAACAGGAATTCCGCCAGCGCCCGGGCCAGTTCGGTCTTACCCACCCCGGTCGGCCCCAGGAAGATGAAAGAGCCCACCGGCCGGTTGTTTTCCTGCAGGCCGCCGCGCGCCCGCCGCACGGCGTTGGCCACCGCCCCGATGGCCTCGCTTTGGCCAATCACGCGCCGGGCCAGGCGCTCCTCCATCTCCACCAGTTTCTGCCGCTCAGTCTCCAGAATCTTCAGCACCGGAATGCCGGTCCAGGCGGCGACAATGGCCGCCACATCCTCGGCGGTGACCTCCTGGGGCGCGGTGGGCTGGGCCGGACGCCGGATCCGCAGCCGCGCGGCCGCCTCATCCATCAGGTCGATGGCCTTGTCCGGCAGGAAACGATCACGGATGTAACGTTCGGCAAGGCGGGTGGCGGCCACCAGGGCGGCATCGGCAAACCGCAGTTGATGGTGGGCCTCGTAGCAGGGGCGCAGGCCGCGTAGAATCTCCAGGGTTGCCGCCACCGAGGTCTCGGGCACCAGCACCGGCTGGAAGCGCCGCTCCAGGGCGGCGTCCTTCTCCACATATTTGCGGTACTCCGCCAGGGTTGTGGCACCCACGCAGCGGAGTTCGCCCCGCGCCAACTGCGGCTTCAGCAGGTTGGCCGCATCCCCGGCCCCCTCTGCCGCGCCCGTTCCCACCAGGGCGTGCAATTCATCAATGAACAAAATCACCCGGCCATCGCTGGCTGAAACCTCCTGGAGAAAGGTCTTGAGCCGTTCCTCAAACTCGCCGCGAAACTTGGCCCCCGCGATCAGCAACCCCAGGTCCAGGGCGATGATCTGCTTGTCCCGCAGGCAATCCGGCACCTCCCCGGCGGCGATGCGCCGCGCGAGCCCCTCCACGATCGCGGTTTTGCCCACGCCCGGCTCCCCGATGAGCACCGGGTTGTTCTTGGTGCGCCGCGTCAGCACCTGCATCACGCGCGTGATCTCCTCCTCGCGGCCGATCACCGGATCAATCTTGCCGTCGCGCGCCCAGGCGGTCAGATCCCGGCCAAAGCGCTGCAAGGCGCTGATGGAGGCCGAGTCCGCCAACAGGGTGGCCACCGGTGGCTGGGAACGGGATCGGTGCAGCGCTGAAGCCAGCGCCTGCTGGTTGAGCCCCAGATTTTCCAACACCGACTTGAGCGCCGGATCTGCCACCTCAAACAACCCCGTCAACAGATGCTCCAGCGTGACGGTGGTCTCCTGCTGCTGCTGCGCGTGCTCCACCGCCGCATCAATGGCCTGCCGCAACACCGGATTTTGAAACACCGCCGGGGCGGCAAATCCCGCCTGCTGAAAGCGGCGGGACAATTCGGTTTCCAGGGCACGCTGGTATTTTTGGACTGGAACTGGGTTGCTTTCCATATCGTTGTTCTGATTGGACAAGGCTGACTGCCCCCCGTTATGCCCGTCGGCTGCTTTTTTTCCAAGCCTGTTCCGAAAGCAGTTTTCCTGAATGAAACCACCGCGCGAAGCGTCCTTGCTTCATTGCCAATCGGTTTGGCGCGTGGGTGAGATTGAAAAACAACATGTGGCACGGCACTTTATGGCGTTTCTGGCTGGTCGGCCTGCTCCTGGGCGGAGCGGCCGGGGCCTCGCTTGCCGCCGCCCCGCCCGTGCCGTTGATCACGGAGTTTCTCGCCGATAACCGCCGCACCCTGCCGGACGATTTCGGCAAGTACGAGGACTGGGTGGAAATCCGCAACCCGGGCCCCAGCCCGCTGAATCTGGGCGGCTGGCACCTCACCGATGACCGCCAGGCCCTCACCAAGTGGACCATTCCCACCACCAACCTGCCCCCCGGGCAATACTGCGTGGTCTTCGCCTCCGGCCGCAACCGCACCCTGCCCGGCCAGCCGTTGCACACCAATTTCAAGCTCAGCGAAAAAGGCGAATACCTGGCGCTCGTCAAGCCGGACGGCCGCACCCGCGTCAGCGAATTCAAACCGGCCTTTCCACCACAGATGCCCGATGCCAGTTATGGCCTGATCAGCCCCGCCGCCACCAAACGGACGGAATGGGTTTACTTTTCCCCGCCCACTCCCGGGGCTGATGACGGGGGTGCCGCCACCAACCTGGGCCCGGTGGTCACCGGCCTGGAAACCCTGCCCGCAGTGGTCCACCCGGGTCAGGATCTGTCGATTATCGTCCGCGTGCTGCCCACACGCAATCCGGTGCAATCTGTCACCCTTCATTGCCGCATCCTGTTCCAGCCTGAACAGATCCTGCCGATGCTGGATGACGGCCGCCATGGGGATGGCAAGGCCCGCGACGGAGTCTATGGCGCGCGGCTGCCCGGCACCAACCTGCTGGCGGGCCAGATGGTGCGCTATGCGGTCACCGCCACCGATGCGGCCACCAACCAGACCCGCTGGCCCCCCTCCCTGCCCGGCCCGGGCCATCCGCAGTATGAGGGCGTGGTGGTGGAAAACCCGGCCCTGGCCTCCTCCCGGCTGCCCGTCCTGCAGCTTTTCTTTGAAAAACCGGCCGCGATGGATTCGGACAAGACCGCGTATGGCAGCGCCGCCCTCCGGGGGGAGTTCTTCGACCAGGTGGGCATTGATCTGCACGGGCAGACCAGCCGGGGCTTTCCCAAGCACAGCTACGACCTGAAAAGCCCGCACGGGCACAAGTTCTCCTGGTCAGAGGACGCCCCGCGCGTGGGGAGCTTCAACCTGCTCAGCACCTGGGCGGACCGCACCCACTTGCGCAACGTGCTGGCGCACGAGATTTACCGCCAGGCCGGCAGCCCCGCCCACTACGCGCTCCCCATCCGCGTGGAACTCAACGGCCGGTTTCACGCCGTCATGAACCTGGTGGAAAATGGCGATGCCGATTTCCTCCGCCGCCTGGGCCTCGATCCCGAGGGTGCCCTCTACAAGATGTACAACTCGGCCGAAAACGCCGACGGCGGCGAAAAGAAAACCCGCAAACAGGAGGACAAAAAGGATCTGCGGAACCTGATTGCCGGCGTGTCCCAACCCGATGCCGGACGTCGCCAGGCCTACCTATACGACCACCTCGACCTCCCCGCCATCATCAGCTTCCTGGCGGGCAAAATCCTCTCCGCCGACGCCGATTGCTGCCACAAGAACTACTACCTCTACCGTGACACCCGGGGCACCGGCGAGTGGCAGGCCTTTCCGTGGGACGTCGATCTCAGCCTGGGGCGCATGTTCACCTCCGGCTACTTTGACAACACCCTGTACGCCAACCAGTCGATCCTTTTCGGCTACGGCAACACTGTATTCACCCCGGTTTACGACACCCCGACCATCCGGCAGATGTTTTTGCGCCGCCTCCGCACCCTCATGGATGAGCAACTGCAACCGCCCGGCACTCCCCCCGCGCAGGACCACTGGCGCCAGCGCTGGCTGGAGCTGCGCGACCAGGTGGCACCGGACGCCACCCTGGACCTCGCCAAGTGGGGCACCTGGGATCCCAAGGAAAATCTCACCCAGGCCGTGGACCGGGCCATCCAGGATTTCCTGCCCGAACGCCGCAAATTCCTTTTCAAAACCATGAGTGTGACCAACGGGGGGGAGATCCCCCTGCCCCAGTCCGCCGAGGTCCAGGTGCGCATTCACTCCTGCGAAGCCGCCGGCCCGGCCACCCTGCCCGCCCAGGAATGGGTGGCCCTCACCAACGCCAATGCCTTTGCCGTGGATGTCAGCGGCTGGACCTTGGAAGGTCCGGTGCGCTTCACCCTGAAACCCGGCACGGTCATCCCCGCGCACGGCAGCGTGTACATCAGCCCGGACCTCCTGCAATTCCGTTCCCGGCCGCGCCGCCCCACCGGCGGGGAGAGCCGCCTGGTGGTGGGCCCCAGCACGGGCACCCTGGCCCGAGCCAAAACCAAACTGATCCTGCGCGACCCCACCCCACGCCTGGTGGATCAGGTCGCTTTTCCCATTGCCATCCCTCCCGTCTCCCCTTAAAGAGAGCCATGTCCAAACTGGAACAACAACTGGACACCTTCCTGCGCAAACCGCCCACGCTGGGCCAGAGTGTTTACGTGGCCACGGGAGCCGTGGTGGTGGGTGATGTGACGCTCGGTGATTTCTCCAGCGTCTGGTACAACGCTGTCCTGCGCGGCGATATCAACCGCATCGTCGTCGGCCACCACACCAACATCCAGGACAACGCCGTGCTGCACCTGGCGGATGATTACCCCTGTCTGGTGGGCAACCACGTGACCATTGGCCACAACGCCACCGTCCACGCCTGCACGGTGGAGGACGAATGTCTGATCGGCATGGGTTCCACCATCCTGGACGGTGCGGTCATCGGCGCGCAATCCATCATCGGCGCGCACGCCCTGGTCACCCAGGGAATGCGGATTCCGCCCGGCTCCCTGGTGGTGGGGGCCCCCGCCGTGGTGAAAAAAAACCTGTCTGAAGTCGAGCGGCAGCGCATCCGCCACTGGGCGGAGAAATACGTGGCCAACGCCGCCTACTGCCTGAAGCACGGCATCAACGTGGGGCTGAGAAGCTAAAACTTCGGCATCATTCCGCCCATCCGCGACATCATCTTCTGCATCTTGCCGAATTTCTTCATCATCTGCTGCATCTGACCAAACCGGTTCAGCAGCGTGTTCAGCTCGGTCACGGAGACGCCGCTCCCCTTGGCGATGCGCTGACGGCGCTTCGCGTTCAGGATCTGCGGGCTGCGCCGCTCTTTCACAGTCATGGCGCAGATCATCCCCTCCATGCGCCGGAACTCCTGCTCATGCTTGCCCATGTCCTGCCCCTTCAGCATCTCTGAGCCCCCGGGCAGCATCCCCACCAGACCCTCCAGCGGCCCCAGCTTCTTCATCTGCCGCAACTGCTCCAGGAAATCCTCCAGCGTGAACTCGCCCTTGCGCATCTTCTCCTCCATGCGCTTGGCATCCTCCGCCGTCACCGCCTCCGCCGCCCGTTCCACCAGGCTCACCACGTCGCCCATCCCCAGGATCCGCGACGCCATGCGCTCCGGATGAAACGCCTCAAACTCATCCAGTTTTTCCCCCACGCCCACAAACTTGATCGGCTTGCCCGTCACTGACTTCAGGCTCAGCGCCGCGCCGCCCCGGGCGTCGCCGTCCAGCTTGGTCAGCACCGCCCCCGTGATGCTCAGGGCCTGGTCAAAGTGTGTCGCCACATTCACTGCTTCCTGACCTGTCGCCGCGTCCAATACCAGCAGGATCTCCTGAGGCTTGATCAGGTCGCGCAGCCGCACCAACTCCTGCACCAGCGGCTCATCAATCTGCAACCGGCCCGCCGTGTCAAAAATCAGTGTGTTCCGGCGGTGCTCCGCCGCGTACGCCAGGGCTTCCCGGGCGATCTGCTGCACATCCTTCTCCCCATGTTTGACAAAGACCGGTATATCCAACTGTTGCCCAAGCGTTTCCAATTGGTTCATGGCGGCGGGCCGGTACACGTCCACCCCCACCAGCAGCGGCTCCCGGCCCTGCTTGCGCAGCAACCGCGCCAGCTTGCCGCTAGAGGTCGTTTTGCCGGACCCGTGCAGACCCACCATCATCACGCAGGCCGGATTGCCCGACACCTGCAACGCGGAATTCTCGGATCCCAGCAAATCCACCAGTTCATCATGGATGATCTTGATGACCTGCTGCCCCGGCTGAATGGTCTTAACAACCTCCGCTCCAATGGCTTTGGTTTTGACCCGCTCAATGAAATCACGCGCCACCTTGAAGTTCACATCCGCGTCAAGCAGCGCCAGGCGCACCGCCCGCAGAGCATCGGCAATATTGTCCTCGGAAATCTTGCCGAGTCCGCGCAGATTGCGGAAAACGTCCTGCAGTTTGCTGGTCAAGCTATCAAACATGGCGGTACGGTAGAGGGATTGGGGCAGTGATGCAATTTGGAAAGTGTCCGGAAAACGCCAGAAGCCTGGATTTGTGCCAGATTCTGCCAGCTACGGCGTACCCGGGGCGACGCGGCCCGGCTCGCGCACCCCGGAGCCTTTGCGCTTGGTGAGCGAGTCGCCCAGGTCTTCGCGCGCCTTTTCCGCCAACGCCAGGAGCCGCTGCACCACGTCAGCCTGCCGGTCCGCCAAGTCGGTCCGCTCTCCGATGTCGGTTTCGAGGTCGTAGAGCTCGGGCTTGGCGATCTTCACCTGGCGGTATTTGCCGGGTTTGGCGTCCGCGCCCTGGGGCTGGCCGTCCATCGTGCGGTAGCTGTGCGGCAGCATCAGCTTCCAACGCCCGCTCATCACGGCCTGGAGCTGGTTGTTCTCGTAGTAGAAGTAGTAGGCTTCCTGCGGGCTCCGGGCGCCCGGCGCGCCGGAAAGCAGCGGCCAGATGTCCCGGCCGTCAATCTTGTGCGGCGGCAGCTCCGCGCCGATCAGCTTCGCCACGGTGGGCAGGATGTCGATGGTCATCGCCGGCTCCCGGCACTCCCCGCCCGCCGGGATCCTCCCCGGCCAGCGCGCGATGAACGGCTCCCGGATGCCGCCCTCCCAGCAGGTGCCTTTGCCTTCGCGCAGGGGTCCGGCGTTACCGGCGTGGTTGCCGTAGGAGAGCCACGGGCCGTTGTCCGAGGTGAAGATCACCAGCGTGTTGTCGTCCAGCTTGTGCTTCCGGAGCGCCGCCAGGATCTGGCCCACTGACCAGTCGATTTCCTCGATCACGTCGCCGTAGAGGCCCTGGGCGGACTTGCCCTTGAACTTGCTGCTGACGTACAGCGGGACGTGCGGCATCGAATGCGCCACATACAGGAAGAACGGGCGGTCCCGGTTCTGCCGGATGAACTTCACGGCGCGCTCGGTGTACTGCGTGGTGAGCTTCGCCTGATCTTTGCCCGTGAGGCCGTCCTTCAGCACGCGGTCGCCCTCGATGAGCGGCAGCGGCGGATAGGTGCCGGCGGTGGCTTCGGGATGGTGGGGCCACATGTCGTTGGAGTACGGCAGGCCGAAGAATTCATCGAAGCCCTGATGCACCGGCAGCAGCGGCGCGGGCCGGCCCAGGTGCCACTTTCCCACCATGCCGGTGGCGTAGCCCTTCTGCTTCACGAGCCTCGCCAGCGTGACCTCATTCGTGTTCAAGCCGATGGGGGCCTTGGGCCCCAGCGCGCCCATGATGCCGACGCGGGTCGGGTAACACCCCGTCATGAGCGCCGAGCGCGACGCGGAGCAAACCGGCTGCGCCACGTAAAAGCGCGTCAGCCGCATGCCCTCCGCCGCCATGCGGTCGAGGTTGGGCGTGGTCCAGCCCTTCGCACCAAAACAGCCCACATCCGCATAGGCCATGTCATCGCAGAAGATGACGACGACGTTGGGCAGACGCTCCGCCCCGGCCACAGATCCGCTGCCGCCGGCCAGCAACACCAGGCAGCCCAGGAGGGCCGCCTTCGTTAGCAAGTGTCTCATGGCCGAAGTTTTACCCGCAACCCCGGCGGAAGGCAACAGCGGCGGGAGATATTCCTGCCCCTTTTCGGATGCAAAGCGGCACCGCAGCACGGTCCCGCCTGAAAAGTCGTGGCCTTAATCCATTTCTCACGGTAGCCTGCCGCCCATACACCGATGAAGCCGATGATTATTCCTTTGGGACGGCCGTTTCCCCGCCGGCGCAATGAGGCGGGCGGCCGGAGCGTTTCCATCCCTCCATGCATTTCCCTGGCCATGGCGCTGTGCCTCCTGGCGGGGTCATTGGTTGCCGCTGCGGCTGAGCGTCCGCTGGCTCGCCCGCTGGCGGCGCATCCTGGCAATGTGTATCTGGCCGGCGAGCAGGTGCGCATCCCGGTCCTGGCCAACCGGCCCGGGCCGTGGGAATTGGTGGGTTACCGGAACGCCGCCCCTGCCCCGGTCACCCTCAGGGAGGGGGCTGCCGAACTCGGAACGCTGCCGGTGGGCTTTTACCGGCTGCGCCCGGTCAGCAACACCAACGGGGATTGGATCTCCCTGGCGGTGCTTGAGCCTTTGCGGAAGCCCACGCCCGCCTCCTCACCCATTGCCATCGATGTGGCGATGGCCTGGTTTTACAAGCGCGACCAAATGGATGCCGCCGCAAACCTGTGCGCGCTGGCGGGGGTCAACTGGGTGCGGGACCGCCTGAGCTGGCCGGAGATCGAACCCAGGCGCGGGGAGTTCGCCGCGGCGACGCGCTACGATGAGACGGCCCGCGCGCAAGCCGACGCCCATCTGCGGGTGCTGCAAGTGGGCCACCGCTCTCCGAGTTGGGCGAACCCGGATGGCAAACGCTTCCCGCTGGACCTGCGCGACGCCTACCATTTCCACCGCGAGATGGCCAGGCGCTGGCAGGGCAAGGTCCTGGCCTTTGAGCCCTGGAACGAGGCCGACATTGAGGTGTTTGGCGGGCACACCGGTAGCGAGATGGCATCGCTGCAAAAGGCGGGTTATCTGGGGCTGAAAGCGGGCAATCCCGAGGTCATCGGCTGCCTGAACGTTTTCGCCATCCATCGCAAATCCCAGTTGGAGGACCTGCGCGCGAACGAGGCCTGGCCTTACTTCGACACCTATAACCTGCACCACTACGAGCCCTACGAGCGCTACCCGGAGCTGTATGCCGACCACCGCACGGTGAGCGCCAGCAAGCCCCTCTGGGTCAGCGAATGCGCCCAGCCGGTCAAGTGGTCGGGTGACGCCGCGCGCAAGGAACTGGCCGACGAACAGCTCTGGGACCAGTCAGAACGCCTGGTCAAAACCTTCGCCGGGTCCCTCCACGAAGGCGCGGCAGCCACCTTTTACTTCATGCTCCCGCACTACATTGAGGGTCAGACGCAATTCGGCATCCTGCGCCCGGACCTGACGCCCCGCCCCGCCTATGTCGCCCTGGCTGCCGTCGGGCGGCTGCTGGCCGATGCCCGCCCGCTGGGCCGGTTGACCGGGCCATCCAACGTCGTCGGTTTCCTGTTCCAGACGCAGGCCGCTGGACGCCAGACGGAGCTGCTCGTGGCCTGGGCGAAGACCGGCCAAGCCGCCCTAGCACTGAATCCCACCGGCGCGTGGGATCACCTGGGGCGCCCGATGGCTAGCCCTGCCAGAGCGCAGGCATTGACGCCCGCGCCCCGCTATTTCGCCCTCCAGGACCGCGCCGGCTTGGGCTTTGATGCCCCACCCGCAACGCCAGCCAAACCGGGCGGGAGCGTCTCGCCGGTCGTGTTCCAGGTGCTAGTCCCGGAGGATCGGGTGGTGCTGGCCAAATCCGCCTACAAGATCAGCACGGAGCAGCCGGCGGAGGTGGTTATCCAGGCCTATAATTTCAGCGCGAACACCGTGCGCGGGACGGTCACGCTTTCCGGCACCAGCAGCTTTCTTGCCGGTCAGACCGCCACCGGTTTCCCCCGGCAACTGGAGCTGGCGCCGATGGAGCGGAAGGAGCTCATCGTCAGGCTGGATTGCCGCAAAGCCCGCATGAGCACCGTGGAAACGCTGAAGATCACGGGCGATTTTGGCACGGCGGGCAAACCGGTCGTGAGCTTCAACCTCATGCCCGACCCGCTGCGGCTGGCTACGCTGGCGCTGCTCGCATTGGATGCTGCGGCTGATCCCGCCCGCTGGGGAAAGGAAATCTCCGGCGCGGGCCTGTTCCAGGTCACGCCCACCAAGGGCGGCGTGGAAATCCTGGTCGAGCCCAAAGGCACGGATCGCTGGGCCTATCCGCGGCTGGATCTCCTCGCCGGGGAACACGCTCCCAAGGGCACCACCGGGCTGGCGTTTCAACTGACCCTGGTCGAAGGCAGCGGACAATTCCGCGCGATCTGGCGCGAGGAAGGGGGCGCATGCTATGTCTCCGATCTGCTCGCTGGACCGAAACCCGGCCAGACCATCGAAGCGATCGCGACGTTTGAGGCGGCGGCCTTCGGCTCCGGATGGTCTCCGCCGGATGCCAACCACAAGCTTGATCCCGGCCTCATTAACGCGGTCAAAATCGGCGTCAATACCAAGGATACCCGGGTGAAATACGTAATCCGCAACGCCCGTTGGGTTTCCTTTTAGGCCGGCCACGGGATGCGCGTCCGGCCAAAGCTGGCGCGTCCAGAGGTCGATGGACTCGTGAAAGGTTCTATTTTCCCGGGGCTGGGGCCATCGGGAAACCCCGGACGCCAAAATGGCTGCCCCACGGGTTGGCGTCGGCCTCGCCGGAGCGGTCAATCAGATCTCCCAATCGGTTGCGCCAGGAGTACAGCAGGGCCGGATCACGCGCGTATTCGGTCATGGATTTCACCAGGGCCTCGGGAACCACCAGCGCACCTTTGGACTCCGCCAGCCATTGCCTTTCAGCAGCCGACAGCGACGCGCTCCGGGCCTCAAACTGCCGCACGATTTCCTCCAGCACACACACATAGGCATAGTCTTCCAGGCCATCGCGGAAGTTTTCCAGACGCACGGTCGGCAGCGGGGTGCCATCCGGCCCGGTGCAGGTCCACGAGCCATCCCCGTGGTAGGTGGTCCAGCTGCGGGGCTCCCAATCGGTGAACGGACCGTTGGTGATGGAGGTGCGGGAGTTCCAGATGCTGATCTGGTAATAGAGGAAACCGTCCGGGCGCTGCCGGGCGGTCATGGCGCCCATGAGCAGGCGGCCCTCTATGGCGGGGTACTCCACAAACATGTTGGCGTGCGGATGCAGTGGGCCGCAGCAAATGTACCACCACACCTGGCGGCCAGCCGCCCGCACGGCGGCGGCCTGGGCGGGTTTGAAGCTCGGCGTGAGCGGGCACCAGGCGTCCATGGTTTTCACCACCGTGTCCATCCCGTAGCTGTGGTCATAGCTCGTGGTCATGAGGAGCACCCCGGGGAATTCCCGCCGCAGAAGCTGGGCGGTTTGTTCCAGCACGGGGAACATCTCCGGTTTGCATTCATCAAAGCCATAGAGGTAGGCGTGGTCCAGCACTCCCAACTCCCGGGCCTGCTGGTAGGAGGTGCGCAGCCCGGCCAGCGCGTTGCTGCGGGAGGCCTCGCTGCCCCGGGCCACCGCGTCAAATATTCCGAGGTTGAAGGCGGTCAGGCGGCCCTGGTCATGCAGGTGCTTGATGATGGCATAGTCCGGCGGGCCAGAGCGGTACAGGCTGTCGTAGTTGATACGGTAATCAGCCAGAAAATCCGCCCAGCGGAGCCGGTGTTTCTTCCAGGCGTTCACCGGGTAGTCAGGGCTGGCCCTCCATTTGGCCTGCTGCGCCGCGCTTTCGGGCAGGGCATGGTCCTGGGGGGAAAAAGTGATGGCCAGCGGCAGCGGGCTGTGGTCCGGCAGCGCAAAGGCATGCACCCGCACGGTCAGCTTCACCGTCACCGCCGCCGCGCCCTGGGCCGTCACCGTCAGCTTGCCCTGGTACACTCCCGGCGGTTGCCGGGTGGGGATGCCGACGCGCACCCAGAAGGATTGGAGGTCGTTTTCCGCAATCTCCACCGGCCCGAGGAAATTGAGGATGGGATCCGGCCACCAGCCGACCTGCGGGGAGCCATAAGGCGGCACGTGAGAGGTCTGCACATACCCGGTCACCTCGCACTGGATGTTGGTCCTCCCCAGCACCGCACCCGCAGGTGTTTTCAAGTCAGAGACCTTTACCTCAACCCGGCGCAGCGGGCCTTCCACTGGCAGCACCAGCAGTTGCAGGCTTTCTTTTTCATTTCGCGCCAGGCTCAGAGTCAAATCCCGCGCCGCCTTCAGGTTGAAGTCCGCCTCCCGGGGTGCGATTTTCTCCATGGATGTGGCGGCCCCCACCAAAAACTGCCGTGCGGGTTGCCCGGCGGCGACGCAGTCGTTGTGCAGGCGCAACACCGATTGGGCGCGGGCGATTTTGCGGGGCATCGCCTCAAGGTCAGCATTGATCTGCCGGAGTTGGTCAAGCTCGGCACCGGCCAGCTCGGCGGACCACGCTTTCAAAGGCGCTTCCAATTGCGCAACCTGCCGGAGCGCATGGGCCCGGGTGCGGGCATCCCCGGCCAGGGCCAATATGGTTTGGCGGGCCTGGGTAAGCCCGGCAGCCGCAGTGTCCAATTTGGTGGTGGTGAGCCCGGCCACCTGCCTGACAAATGGTGCTCCGGGCCAGGGCAGCGTCTCTCCGGGGCGCAGCAAAACCAGCTGGTCCAGGTGCAAGACGAGGTCCGTTTTCGGTCGTTCAGTGAAAAAATGAATCGCCGCAATGTTGGACCGGTTGATGCCTTTGGGGAAAGTGGCCAGCGGTATCTCAAACCGGCGGAAACCGCTGGTCGGGACCTCAAACCGGTAGGAAAGCCCTTTGCGGACCGGTGTTTTATCATCGGAGACAAATAGGCCGAAGTAATGGCTTTCGGCGTTGGGATTGATCAGGTCCACCACCAGGCGGTCATAGCCGGCCCAGTTGGTCACTCCCGGCACGGCTTGAAAGGAGGGCCATTCCGGCCTCCCGCTTTTCCAGGCGGGCGAGGTGAACCGCAAGGCGGCTTTGCCTGAGGTGGCGTATTCCGGTGTTAGCTCGAATCGGCTCCACCCCTGGGCCTGTTTCCTCCAGGCGGCCACTTCGGTCTCGGTTTCGAAATCACCCACCAGCGTGGCCGCCGTCAGCCTGCCGTTCAGCCAGCCAGCGAGAAACATCATGACACCCAGCCACATGCGAGTCTTCATGGCGCAAGGATATACCGTTGTTCCGTGATTCGTCACCCGGAATGATGGGGTGTTTGCCGCGCAGCCGCCGAAAACCCCACCTCCCCCCGCCGAAAAACTTGGTGAAAATTCCACTTGCGATTGGAATGACTCTTTGGCCTAATCAGCGTCCCTGAGCTGCAAGGCCCGGCGGTAGGATACTCAAGTGGCCAACGAGGGCAGACTGTAAATCTGCTGGCTTACGCCTCCGAAGGTTCGAATCCTTCTCCTACCACCATTTTTACCCACGCGAGATTTGGCTTCGAGCTTTGCTTTTCAAAGACCCTCTCATAGATTCCGAAAAAGGCTCACACCCCTGATCCTGCGCCAATTGACCGGCACGGATGGCTTCACCTCCGGCTTATGGGCTATCCCGACTTGCATTCGATTGTCCTTCAGCCTCTGCACTCCAGTTTCCTTCCGAGTACTCCAACTCGGCGTAATGCACTCCTGATCAAGGTGTTTTTGCCATTGCCAACGCGGGTTTCCCTCACCAATATCGCCATCGAACCCGGGGAATTGAGCAATGTGACCAAAGCCCCGCCGACGGCCAACGAAGCGAGCGATTGATTATGTTTCCAGAATGCCCGAGGATGAAGCCATGAGACTGCTGCACTACGTCGAGATCGAGAACTTCAAGCGCTACGGGAACACCCAGCGCATTGAGCTGGATCACCCCGCTGTGCTCATCGGCCCGAACAATTGCGGAAAGACGAGCGCATTGCAGGCCATCGCACTGTGGAGCATCGGCCTGCGCACATGGAAGTTGGAGTCGGAAAACTCGAAGGCGGAAAAGCGCAAAGGCAAGGCGTTGAACCGGCTGAGCATCCTGTCGGTGCCGGTGCCCAAAACGCGCCACTTCTGGCACAACCTGAAGACCGGGAACAAGGAGCTGCGGATTACAGTTGGGGTGGACGTCAAGGGCCAGCCAGTGCCAGTGTCAATGATCTTCCGCCACCATGCGAGCGATGAGCTGGTTTACTGCGAACCCGCACCGGACACGCTGAAGAACGAGGGGATCCTTCAATGGGCGGCATCCCTGGATGTGTCGCTGCTGTATCCCATGTCCGGCATTTCGGCGGATGAGGCGGTGATCCTGCCGAAGCGGATCGAGTTCCTGATGGGCCGGGGCAGCACGGCGGAGGTGCTGCGGAACATCTGCCTGCAAGTGCTGGAGCAGGCGGCGGGCGACTGGCAGGAGATTTCGGAGCTGATGCACCGGCTTTTTCATGTGCGACTCGGCAAGCCGCAGGAGAACGAAAAAGGCGGGGTGGACCTTGCGTATGCGCAGGACGGAACAACCGGAGAAATGGATCTGGGCCTCTCAGGGCGCGGTTTTCAGCAGATGCTGCTGATCTTTTCCCATTTGTACCTGCACAAGGGAAGCGTGCTGCTGATTGATGAGCCGGACGCGCATCTGGAAATCCTGCGGCAGCAACAGGTCTATGTGCTCCTGCGCGACATCGCGCACCGGAATGGCTGCCAGGTGGTGATGGTGACACACTCGGAGGTGGTCTTGCGCGAGGCGTTGGATACGAACTTGACGCTTATCCTCGGTGGGCAGGCTGAGAATCTGGCCACGAAGACGAACATCACAAATGCGCTGAGGCACTTCGGTGCCGAGCATTATGTGAAAGCGCGGGAAACGGGCCATGTCTTCTACGTGGAGGGGGGCACCGACGTGGATCTGCTGCGTGCCTTTGCCAGGAAACTGGAACATCCGGTGACAGCCGCGCTGGACGACGGCGCACGGTTGAATGTGTATTACCTGCAGGACAACTTCCCTGGCCCTGAACGCAACCGGAACGAAGAGCTGGAACGTGTGGAGGGCGGCTACGGCATGAGTGCGACTGAGCATTACCATGCGCTGCGCAGCATGATCCCGGACCTGCGGGGGCTGGTGATCCGTGACAGCGATGGGAAACCGCCTCGTGAAGGCAACCAGGCCGCGCTGGAGATACGGGTGTGGAAACGGTACGAACCGGAGAACTACTTCATCACGCCGGAGCTGCTGCTGGCCTGGGCGGCCCGGCAGATGCCGGGAGAGGATTTATTTGCCCAAACCCGGCAGCGCCTCCTGGACGGGCTGATCCTTGACCAGGTGTTCGATGGCCTGGCCGGGGACTTCGCAAACTATCAGAGGCTGGACGCCTCCACCCGGAAGACGCTTTGGCGGGCGCAGACGCAAAACAAGAAGTTGAGCCTGTTTGCCGAAGAGTTCTTCCGTCGTCTCGCGAACGAAACCGGCACCCGAATGCTGGCGAGAAAAGGTGGTTTTCATGAGCTGGTGGCGCTCTGCGATCCCGCAGATCTCAACGGTGAAGTACGGGAAAAGCTGGATGCAATGCAACGACTGCTGACCCCCTGAAACCCGCCCGCATAAAAAACCGGCATCACCAAACAAGGCTTTACGCCCCTGATCCTGCACAAATTGACCGGCACAGGTGACCACCATCACGGCGGAACCACGCTCGATGGCCAGCTCCGGGCCACCGCCACCCGCTGCTGCCCGCCGCCATTTCCCAAGTTGCCGGACGCATTCTTGCGCTGACCCGGCAGTCATTTGCAGAGGCCACCATGGGAAGGAAACACTTGCGGCATCGGCAAGGGGGTGCGGCGGAAAGCGGATTGCAAATCCGCGCTCCGTTGCACGGTCCACCGCCACGGCAGTGCGCGTCCAGGTGGGGTGCCGTTATGCCATTTCAAAACCGCAGGACTTTGAGGGGCAACCGGCCACACAACCGTGTCTTTCTTTGTAACCTTTGGCGGGACGGCGGCTCCATATCGGCATGAGTGAACCAAAATGCCCCTCCGGGGCGTGCTGCTGTGGTAACGCCGACCAAAAGGCCCGCTGGAACCCCTATCTGGTCGGCTCTGGCATCGGCGTGCTGTGCTGGGCCGCTTTTGCCGTCGTGAACCAGCCGCTGGGCATTTCCACCGCCCTCTCCTCCGTCTCCAGCGCCTGCGCCCTGCCCGTGATGGGCGGGGAGGCGGTGGCAAAGAACGCCTACTGGGCCAAATTCCCGCTCAAGCTGGATGGGGGCATGCTGTTCCTCATCGGCACCTTTCTCGGCAGCCTGCTGAGTGTGCTGGCCAGCGGGACATTCCGCCTGGAAAAGGTCCCGGCCACCTGGGCCCGGCATTTTGGCGGATCGCCCGCCAAACGGCTCCTGGCCGCCTTCCTGGGCGGCGTCATCATCATGTTCGGCGCGCGCATGGCCGGCGGCTGCACCAGCGGCCATGGCATCAGCGGCTCCCTGCAACTGGCGGTGAGCAGTTGGGTGTTCTTCCTGACCATGTTCGCCTTCGGCACGCTGACCGCGCTGCTGCTCTTCCGCAAACCGGCCGCCCCCCAAAACTGATCCCCACCCCTTTTTACGACCATGAACTTCCCTGTCTCAGTTGAAACCGCCCGCTGGCTCGCGATCCCGATGGGCATCCTTTTCGGCCTCCTGCTGCATCGCGGCGGCGTGGCCAATTACAACGTGATTGTCAACCAGTTCCGGTTCAAGGATTTCACCGTCCTCAAGATCATGTTCACAGCCATCATTGTGGGCGGCCTGGGTGTGCTGGTGCTCAAGGGCATGGGCCAGGCCCAGTACCACATCAAGCCGGCCAACCTGCTCGGCGTGGGGCTGGGGGCGGCGCTCTTCGGCGTGGGCATGGTCCTCTACGGGTACTGCCCCGGAACGGGTGTGGCGGCGATGGCGACCGGCAGCGTACACGCGCTGGCGGGCTTTGGCGGCATGCTCTTGGGGGCCATCCTTTACGCGCTCAGTTTCACCTGGGTGGAGACTAATATCCAGAAGGTTGCCGCCTACGGCAAGGTGCGGCTGCCGGATGTGACCGGGGTGCCGGACTGGGGCTGGTTCGCCCTCCTCATCGTCCTCGCCGCCGGGATCTTCTGGTACCTGGAAGTGAAGTTCAAACCGGCTCCAGATGATGCGGCAGACCTGAAATAAGAGAACGTCATTCCGGCTTTTGCGTTTTGGGGTGTTTTGCCTCAATTTGAAGCCCGGCCACCCCCACACCCGGCCGCGTTGTAGCTCCCGGAGTAGGGTCATGCCGGTCTGATGATCTGGATAATCCGCCGCCACAACGCATTTGAAAACAACGGGATAGGCTCACGGTGAAAGCCCGGCTCAGACTTTCCCGCCCGCGCCTGAAAATTCTGCTAGCGTCCGGTGCCGCCTTTCCCCAACATCAGACCGAATTTTTGCGGGTGAATCCCGCCAGCATCATGAAAGCGAAGATCATCATCACACCGAAAAAAGCCGTGCTCGATCCCCAGGGCAAGACGGTTCAAAACGCGTTGGCGCACATGGGTTACGCCGGTATCGGCGCGGTTCATGTCGGCAAATACATCGAGATCGAACTCGTCGGCACCGATCCCGTCGTCGCCCGGCAGCAGTTGGACCAGGCCTGCCACCGCTTCCTCAGCAACCCGGTGATCGAAGACTACAAGCTGGAGATTGAGTGATCATGAAATTTGCCGTGCTCCAATTCCCCGCGTCCAATTGCGACCAGGATGCCATCCATGCCATCCGGGTGCTGGGCCATCAGGCGGATTACCTCTGGCACAAGGAAACCTCCCTGGGCCAGGCGGATGCCGTCATTGTACCCGGCGGTTTCAGCTATGGTGATTACCTGCGCTGCGGGGCCATCGCCCGTTTCAGCCCGGTGATGCAGGCGGTGCGGGAGTTTGCCGCGGCGGGCGGCCTGGTCATCGGCATTTGCAATGGCTTTCAGGTCCTGTGCGAGGCGGGCTTGCTGCCCGGTGCCCTGGTCCGCAACCGCTCGCTCCAGTTCCGCTGCGAGCATGTTTACCTGAAGGCGCTCCACCACGATACGCCCTTCACCAGCGCCATCCCGGCTGGCCAGGTGCTGCGCATCCCGGTCGCCCACGGCGAGGGCTGCTACTTTGCCGACCAGGAAACCCTGGCCCGCCTGCAGGCCAACCGCCAGATTCTCTGGCAATATGTCAACGCCCGGGGCGAAGTCACCGATGACGCCAACCCCAACGGCGCGGTGGAGAACATCGCCGGCATCTGCAATGAGGGCCGCAATGTCGCGGGCCTCATGCCCCACCCGGAGCGGGCCTGTGAATCCGTGCTGGGCAGCACGGATGGCCGTTTCATTTTCCAGGGCATGCTCCAGACCCTGACCCAACGGACCGCCCGTCCCGCCGCCTGAACGCCAACCCCTTTCCGACCATGACCGAACCCGCCATCACCCCTGAATTGGTGCGCAAGCACAACCTCACCGAGGCCGAATACCAGAGCGTCCTCGCCATCCTGGGCCGCACCCCCTCGTACACTGAGCTCGGTATCTTTTCCGTGATGTGGAGCGAGCACTGCTCCTATAAGAACACCAAGCCCCTGCTGAAAACCTTCCCCACCAAAAGCCCCAAGATCCTGGTGGGCGCCGGGGAGGAAAACGCGGGCATCATTGATATCGGCGATGGCCTGGCCATCGCCTTCAAGATCGAGTCACACAACCATCCGAGCGCCGTGGAGCCCTTTCAGGGCGCGGCCACCGGAGTGGGCGGCATCATCCGGGACATTTTCACCATGGGTGCCCGGCCGGTCTGCGCCATTGATTCCCTGCGCTTCGGCGAGCTGTCCAACCCCGAGGTGCGTCGGCTCTTCAGCGGGGTGGTGTCGGGGATCGCCCATTACGGCAACTGCTTTGGCATTCCGACCCTGGCGGGCGAGGTCTATTTCGACAAGTCGTACGAGGGCAACCCGCTGGTCAACGTCTTCTGCCTGGGCGTGCTGCGCCACGAGCAGATCGCCCGGGGCAGCGCCAAGGGCATCGGCAACCCGGTCTTCTACGTCGGCCCGGCGACTGGCCGGGATGGCCTGGCGGGTGCCGCTTTTGCCTCCCAGGACCTGACCGAGGAATCTGCCGAGCAGCAGCGCGGCGCGGTGCAGGTGGGCGATCCTTTCATGGAGAAGCTGGTGTGCGAGGCCTGCCTTGAGCTGCTGGCCACCGGGGCCGTGGCGGGCATCCAGGACATGGGCGCCGCCGGCCTCACCTGCTCCACGTGCGAAACCGCCGCCCGGGCGGGCACCGGCATTGAGATCGAGCTGAACAAGGTGCCGCAGCGCGCCCCCAACATGACCCCTTACGAGATCATGCTCAGCGAGTCCCAGGAGCGCATGCTCATCATCGTCCACAAGGGCCGTGAGGAGGAGGTAAAGCGCATTTTTGACAAGTGGGACCTGCCGTGGGCCGAGGTCGGCGTGGTGACCGACACCGGTCGCATGGTGGTGCGCCATGGGGGCCAGATCGTGGCCGATATCCCGGCCCGCCTGATCGCCAATGAATCCCCGGTTTACCAGCGGGAAGCCCAGGAACCGAAGTACCTGCAGGCGGTGCGCGCTTTCACCCTGGCCGGAGTGCCCGATTTGAAGGATCCGGCGGCCGTCCTCCCGCAGCTTCTGGCCGCGCCGACGGTGACCTCTAAGAACTGGGTCTATCGCCAGTACGATCACATGGTGCGCAATGGCTCGGTGGTCTGCCCCGGCAGCGATGCCGCCGTGGTGCGCATCAAGGGCGATTCCCTCCCGCAGTTGCCTGCGGGGGTGGTGGATACCGCCGTCAACGTGGAGAAATTCGTGGCCATGACCTGCGATGGCAACGGCACCTACGTGTATCTTGATCCCTACGAGGGCGGCAAGATCGTGGTGGCCGAGGCGGCGCGAAACCTGGCGTGCTCCGGGGCCTATCCTCTCGGAGTCACCGACAACCTGAACTACGGCAACCCGCACAATCCGGAGCTGTTCTGGCAATTGCAGGAGTCCGTGCGCGGGCTGGCCGAGGCCTGCCGGGCCTTCAATGCCCCGGTGACCGGCGGCAACTGCAGCCTTTACAACCAGAGCCCCAACGGGCCGATTGATCCCACCCCCACCATCGCCATGGTCGGCCTGATCGACAAGGTCGAGCACATCACCACCCAGTGGTTCAAGGATGAGGGGGATGCCATCATCCTTTTGGGCGACGCGGTGGCCGGGGATCCCTTGCAGGGTTTGGGCGGCAGCACCTATCTGCAGGCGTTGCACGGGCTCAAGACCGGCACCCCTCCGCGCATGGATCTGGCGCAGGCCAAGACCTTGCACGAGACGGTTCTGGCCCTGATCTGCGAAGGCGTGATCAAGAGCGCCCACGATTGCAGCGAGGGCGGCCTGGCCGTGTGCGTCGCGGAATCCTGCATCAGCCGCCAGGCGGCCCGCGAGACGCCGCAGCTCATCGGGTCCACCCTCGACCTCTCGGCCATTAAGGATGTGCGTCTGGACGGCCTCCTGTTTGGCGAGACCCAGAACCGCATCGTCGTCTCCACCACCGCCCTGAACGCGGGCAAAGTTGTGGCCCAGGCCAAGCTGCTGGGCGTGAAGGCGCAGGTGATTGGCAAAGTGGGCGGCAGCCAGCTGGTGATCAAAACCGCCGCCGGCGAAACCGCCTGGGCGCTGGGCGATCTGCACGACGCCTGGTGGAACACCCTGGCCCGCGCCATGAAGTGATCTCTCCGGCCTTCCCCCCCCGTGCATTCGCGCGGGGGAGAAGGCGTTTTTATCGGTCGTCCCCGTGGCGGCGCTTTGGCGGAGCACCGCCAATTCCATACCCCCCGTTGGCAGGACAAATCCCTCATCCAGCCCAGATGCAGGCTTGCAGAGGTGCCGTATTCGGGGTCGTCTCCATCAGCAGCCGGGTTGCTTCTCTCATATCACCGACCAGTTGAAGAGACGGATATGCACCGAGCTATGGCCTGACCCCGACTTGTGCGGAGAGCGGCGCTGGCGCTGGAGTCGTCGCAAGCGCCATCCTGACGAGCTGTGTTGGCCGACGGACAGAACTGGAGCACCTACACAGCGAGCCTCCGGTCGCGCCGCGAAGCCGCGTCGGGGGGGGGGGCGTCCGAACACCCACGAGGCTAGAATTACCACGAGAGCGAACGGCGAGCCCCTGGAGCGCCGTTGCGAAGCACTGGCGCGAGCGGAAGCAGCCAGCGTGACAGGCCGGGGTTGCAGGGGGTCTGGCGCGCTGGGTGCTCTGCGGACGTTGGAATCGGAGAGGCGCGTCGGAGTGCGCGTCAGCGGGAGCGCGTCCAAATCACGGAAACGTCTGGATTCGGAAGGCGCATCCGAAGGCGCGTCAGCGGTGGGGCGGTGATGAGTGGTAGGGTGGGTTTCATTGTGATTC
>CAIYYI010000397.1 GCA_903930345.1 uncultured Verrucomicrobiota bacterium | reverse complement strand
TGCGGGTGTAGCTCAATGGTAGAGCTCCAGCCTTCCAAGCTGGCCACGTGGGTTCGATTCCCATCACCCGCTCCACTTTCAACATCACCCGCAAGCGATAGCGATGTTTGGCCGTGCCCCCCGAAAGCAGGTCAAACACCCCCAATCCACGGAAAAAACCTCGCCCCGTTGGTTCAGCTTCCGGGAAACCACCGTCACTCGCAACAATGATCCGGCAAGGATCGGGTCGTCGGGGCAACCTTTGAAACAAACTCGATGACATCGGCACGGACCGATATTCGCGGGAGTGAAAACAGAATGAAATACGGGCTGTTTTTTTCAATGATCAGATTCACCAGCGTCCCAGCCCGGCCCGGTTGCATTTCGGCCTGTGCATAAAGGCGGTTCATCGCTTTGGTGAATTTCGGGGGCACAATGGTCAGGATGCCAAGCAGTGAAAAACCTCCGCTCTCCCCGACCACATTGGTCTTGGACACAATGAAATTCGCCTCCTGAAGGCGGACTTCGGTTTGACCTTGGATCTGCAAGGTTGAGGCATTCGGTGAACCCATCATGGAAGCCACAGGCAGGGCGGAAACGGCGGCACATCCATTGACCAGAGCCGCCAGGCCCAACAGCGCAAGGACAATCAGGACATTGTGCATGCGTTTTTCTCCATGCTTGCCAGCGGGGTTTGAACTTCGCACATCCGTCACTTTAGGCCCGGGTTCAGCCCGGCGCCATGGGGTGAAACCCTACTGCGGGGCAAAACGGCAACGAGACAGCGGTTCGCCAAACCGGGGAGGCTGGTGACAACCCGCATCGTTCAGGTTTACTTGTATTTCAACGGGTCGAAATACCGATTGGCTTGAAGCTGATGCATGGTCTGCAGTTGGTCATTGGTGACCTCTTCCAGATGCCCGTCGGACATGGTGAGGTTCGTTTTCCCATCATGGATGGCGTGGCTGACTCTCGCAGCGTTAACATTGGTGCCGGGACTGAAGCCCGTCTCTTTCATGGATTCCGGAGATTCTTGCACCAGAAGCACCTTTTCCTTGGGATTGACGATGGCAGAGGTTCGGACGCCGGGATTGCTAACACGGCTGGACCAGGGATTATACCACCCATTCATGGAGTAATTGACCCGCAGGACCTCCCCCTTGATACCGGTGCTGGGGCAGCGGTACACGGGATAAGCCGTTCGGTTGGTGGCACTCAAGTTAAACGGAACTTTTTTTCGACCGGTCACGTACGGGAACACCGATCCGGCCTCGGCATGGATGGCAATGGCGTCCGCGTTGGTTTGATACACAATGTCAGCCGTCGCAGTGCCGGGCGATATGAGATCGCCCGGACCTCCGGGAGCAAACACTTGCTCGCCCGACCATGCTCTCCCCTGCAGAGCATGCTGGGGAGGCCAGGGCATGAGGTTGCGGTTCTCATCCGCATACAGGAAGATGCCGGTGGTGAGCTGGCGGAGGTTGCTCTTGCAGATGGAGTTTCGCGTCTCGTCCTTGACCTTGTTCAGGGCTGACAACGGCAGGACTGCCAGAATGGTCAGAGTTGCGATCACCACCAGCAATTCAATCAGTGTGAAGCCGCACTGGTGTTCAGACTGGTTTGGACTCGGGTGTTTCATGGTTTTTGTCGGCATTCTCTCCGGGTGGTCACAGTGACCGCAGGCGGTAAAACCGGACGGGGTGGTTTGTCCATTGCGGATCGCTGAAATAGACATTTCCGCTGCCCAGGGAATTGGTTCCCATCGGAACCCAGACGGGCGCGGCCAGGTTGGTGCAGCTCTCAACCACGATGACCGGGCCGCCAATCCCGGATAGGGCAAATCCGAACTGATTCGTTTGCACCCCAAAGTTGGCCCCATCGACGCGCACCTGCGGATTCCGAAAGGTGGCGGGAAGACCGCCAAACGTCGTCCCCCACCCGGCGGTCCCCAGCAGGTAATAGGCGGTGGCCTGGTTATCATCAGCAAATACAGCCGAACCCAGACTGGGGGTGTTCCCGCCGAAATAGACACCCACAAGATTGGAACAGGAGGCAAACGCCGAGGCGCCAAGATTGGTGACGCTGCCCGGAATGAAAACGTTGGTCAGGTGGACGCAGGAGAGAAACGCGCCATCACTGACACGGACAATGCCGTTGGAGAGGGTGTAATTCGCACCCGCTTTCCCCTCCGGATATTTGATCAACAAGGTCAGATTTTTATCGAACAAAACCCCGTTCACACTGCTCAGGTATGCGTTTCCGGGCAAAACAGTGATCGCCACCAGGCCGGCGGTGGCCGAGAACGCCTGTATGCCAACGTTGGTGACACTGGTGGGGATGGTGATATTCGTAAGTCCCACAGCGGACGAAAACGCCGAGCCCCCGATTCTGACAATGCTGGACAGCAGAGTGTAGCGGCCGGTTTTACCTTCCGGATACCTAACCAGTACCGTCTGGAAGTTGTCCATCAGCACGCCGTCAACACTGCTGAAATAATGATTGAGTGCGTCCACAGTGATGTCGCGCAGGTTACGGCATCCGTCGAAGGTGAAACTGCTGAGGCCATTGTAACTGACGCTGGCTGGGATGGTGATATTGGTCAGACCGGTGCAGTTGGTAAACGGAAACCAGCCAATATTGAGGACGCCGTTGGGGATGAGCAAATTGGTCAGGCTTGTGCAGTCTGCAAAGACCCTATCCCAAATGCCGGTGACGGCATTGGGAATGATCACCCTGCTGAGATTGGTGCAGCCCGCAAACAAGCCGGTGTTGAGGCTGGCCAACTGGTTGGGAAGGGGTACCCCGGAGAGGCTGGTGCAGCCGTAGAATGTCCAGCCTCCAATCTCCCTGATGCTGTCGGGCAGGGTCACACCGGCGAGGTTTGGGCTTTCGGAAAAGGCAAACCAACTGAGGTTGGTAACCCCTTCGGGAATGACCAGGCTGACCAGGCTGGTGCAACCGGAAAAGGCATGATTCCCAATCCGGCTGAGACCGTTGGGGAGGGTGACGTTGGTGAGGCTGACACACCCGGAAAAAGCCCCGCCCACAAGATTCGAGAGGCTACCCGGAATAGTCACGCCCGTCAGATGGATACGGCCAGAGAACGCGCCCAAAACGATGTTGGTGACGCCTTCTGGAATGGAGTAGTTGCCGGCTTTACCCTCCGGAAAGGTAATGAGCCTGGTCTGGTCCTGGTTGAAGAGCACCCCATCCACGCTGCTGTAGCTGGGGTTGAGCGGATCCACCATGATTTCGCACAGGTTGCTGGCGCCGCTGAAAACATTGTACTCAAGGGTGGTCACACTGCGGGGGATCAGAAAACGGGTCAGGCCGGTGCAACCGCCGAAGGCTCCAACCCCCAGATTCGTCACCGTGGCAGGCATCACCACATTCGTCAGGCTGCGGCATTCATAAAATGCATGGTTCAAAACTTCTGGCACGCCGTCCGGGATCGTCACTGTTTCCAGGCTGGCACACCCGGAAAACACGCCCGCATTCAGGTTCGTCAACCGGTCTGGCAGCACCACCGCCTTGAGGTTGGCACACCCGGAAAAGGCGTAATCCCCAAGGTTGGTGATGCCGCCGGAGAGCAACACAGCCTCCAGGCTGGCGCAGTTCATGAAAGCAAAGCTTTCAATGCTGGCCAGGGCGGCAGGCAGCACCATATTCGTCAGGCTGGCGCAACCCGAAAAGGCGGAGCGTCCAATGCCGGTCACATTACTGCCAATGGTGACACTGGCCAGACTGCCGCAATCAGCAAAGGCGTATGAACCGATATTGGTGACCGTCCCTGGAATGGTCACGCTGGTCAGAGTGGTCAAGTTCGAGAACGCAGCTCCGCCAATGCCGGCCACCGGTAATTCGTCAATCGTGCCGGGGATTTCCAGCGCGCCACCAGTGCCCGTGTAACCGCTGACGATGGCTGTGCCGTTGCTGGTTGTGTAGGTGTACTGGGCAAGTACGGCAACGGGCAACAGGAATACCAGAGCCGCCAAACTCAAAAACCTGACGAGAGCACCGCTCATAGCCAGGACCATTCGCTGCCTGCCACCAAAGCACACACCCCTGAGGATGCCTTGTCCCAATTCAACACTCACGCTGGCCGGATGTTTTTGCCGCATACCGAGGAGCCCTAGTGGCTGTTTGGATAAGTCTTCGATCATTACAACAACCGTTCCTCCGAACTTTATTTGATTAGTTATTCTGTACGGCATGCTAGCTTCATGATCGCTGTAAGCAAGTTATTTTGGCAACTGTGAGATGCCAGCCCACCCCATTCCTGCCGCGGGGCGGTGAGTGCTACATCAAGTTTGCACGTGTCTGAAAATGCCCCGCCCGCGAGTCTGAGAAATGGACCCCGGATTTCGGACCAGAGGTTAAGTTAGGCTTTTCGGGTTTTGCTGGGCGTGAGAGAACAGCGGAACCATGAGCAAAACAACACGGAAACGATACACAGGGGCTTTCAAAGCCAAGGTTGGTATGGAAGC
>CAIYYI010000396.1 GCA_903930345.1 uncultured Verrucomicrobiota bacterium | reverse complement strand
TACACCGGCGCGGCTGACCTCTGCGCGGAGCGAGACGACCCGAAACTAGCCCACGCGCTTGACCTGCTTTGGACGGATTTGACCACCCGCAAGATGTTCATCAATGGCGGTGTGAGCGCGCATCCCGTCACGCTTTCGCACAATGCTCCTGCGGTCGAGGCTGCCGGGGCGCCCTACGAATTGCCCAACAGCACGTGCTACAACGAGACCTGCGGACAAATTGGCGTCTTCATGTGGGGCTACCGCATGCTAGTGAACCAGCCTGACGCAACGTACGCCGACGTCATGGAACGTGAGATGTTCAACGGCATGCTTCCAAGCCTCGGGCTGGATGGCCGGAGCTGGTTCTACCGGGCGGTGCTCCGCCGGTACGACGAGAACTACAAGCCGACCGGCTGGACCGACATGGCACAGCGCGGCGTGCCAGGAAGAACCGACATCTGCTGCCCATCGAATCTCCTGCGCACCATGGCGCAACTCTCAGCCTACTTCTACAGCCAGGATGACAGCGGGCTTTGGGTGCATCAGTTCGGCGGTTCACGCGTAACCTGCCAATTGCCTGCCAAGGGTGAGTTCCGAGTGGAGCAAATCACTGATTATCCCTGGTCAGGGGAAGTGAAGTGGCTGATCCGGACGGCTCCCGCCCAACCAGTAGCTTTGCATGTGCGCGTGCCTGGGTGGGCCGCAACCCCGGTTACCTTCTCGCTGAACGGCAGCCCGATGAAGGAGGTCAGCATTCAGAATGGCTATGCGCATCACCAGCGTATCTTCAAAGCGGGCGACACTCTGGTGATGACCCTGCCGCTTTCGGCCCAACTCATCGCGGGAAATCCTAACATCGAACAGGTGCGCAACCAGATGGCGGTGATGCGCGGTCCGATTGTCTATTGTGTCGAGTCGCCAGACCTGCCGCCGGGCGTCCGGGTGCCGGAGGTTCACCTGCCCAGCGATATCCAGCTCAAGCCGATCCAGGGCTTGTTTTCCGCCACGGCCGCACTGGGGACGAACATTGTGAGCTTGCAGGGTCAGGGCTTGCGCCTTCAGGAATCCACATGGACAGGCCTATACCGGCCACTAACCCGACAGAGCCTCCAACCACTCGACCTGCGTCTCATCCCGTACTTCGCCTGGGCGAATCGCGGACGTTCAGGAATGAGTGTCTGGATGCCGGTAGTTGCAAAAATCCAGTGAATCCAATCCAACAAATGAGACGTACAAACAGCCTGATCGTGCTCGCTGGTCTGGTGCTCAGCTTGGTTGCGTCAAGCGTGGCTGAACCGAAAAAGATCAAGACGCTCGACGTCGCCGAAAAAGTGCTCAGGAAAGGCCTCACCATCGTTGACCTGGGCAAATATCCGGGGATGCTGATGCTGCATGGGAGGACCGAAATGGCGTTGGTTCATCCAGAACGCAAGGAAGGCCGTGCTGGGATTTCGGGCGGCGATTCGATACAGTGAGGATGGCGACGTTGTGCGCCGGGCGGAGAAGCAGCTTCGGTTTCTGGAATCGCTCGTCAAGGAGGGGGGGTCTGCGACACGCTGGACGACTACCTGGCCGACCAGACCCTGTTCGAGGAGGCTTTTGCAGCGCTGGGGATAAGGGATTTCCAGCAGGCCGAAACGGGCTTCCGCAAGGTGCTTGAGAAGAACCCCCGCCACGTTCAGGCGCCTGGCAATCTTGGCCTGGTGTACGCGGGGATGGGGATGAAAGCAGCCGCCCTGGCCTGCCTGGAGCAAGCGCTGGCCCTGGACCCGGATTACGAACCGGCCAGGAATAACCGCCGCATCGTGGCATCGATGACTGAGGGCAAGCCGTTGGTGTGCCAGATCGCGGAAACCAACTACTACCCGGAGAAGCTCGCGCAGCCCAGCGAAAATTCGACCTCGCGCCCTTCCCTCTGGGAGAGGCTGAAAAGTCACCTGCCATAGACCGCAAATCCAGAATCAGTCCTCAGCCAGGGTTCGCAGTTCACGGTGCCTGATTCAGCGGGAAAACTGAAGGGTGGGATTGGAAGGCCCGTTAGTGGTTTTAAGTTTTGCGGCCAATTCCTTGGCGAGCTTGGCGGCTGCGGTTTTTTGCTCCGGGGTCATGAACAACTCGATGGATTGGAGGGTAAAGCGGATTTTTGCATCGCCACCGTTAGCAGCAGCCATGGACCACCAGACGTGGGATTGGACCGGATCCTGAGGGACACCAAGTCCTTTGTCGAACATTTGCGCAAGCAGTGTCTGAGCGCGGAGAAAATTCCGGAGAGCCGCTTGGTACAACCATTTGACGGCCTCCGCACCGTCCTGGGGGACCCCGCGACCATCGCGTTATATTACGCCAAGGATGCATTGGGCCCCGGCATAATTCTGGTCGGCCGCTTTGCGATACCACTTGGCGGCTTCGGTGTCGTCTTGGGGGACCCCGCGACCTTCGGAGTACATGATGCCGAGGTTGCATTGGGCCGCGGCATGGTCCTGGTCCGCCGCTTTGCGAAACCACTTGGCGGCTTCAGCGTCGTCTTTGGGAAACCCGCGACCTTCGGAGTACATGGCACCGAGTTCGAATTGGGCCTTAGCATGATCCTGGTCGGCCGCTTTGCGATACCACTTGGCAGCTTCAGCGTCGTCTTTGGGAAACCCGCGACCTTCGGAGTACATGAAGCCGAGGTTGTATTGGGCCTCGGCATAATTCTGGTCGGCCGCTTTGCGCAACCACCTGGCGGCTTCAGCGTCCCCTTTAGGGACCCCAACGCCGTCCAAATAAGCAATGCCGAGGTATAATTGGGCCTTGGCATCATTCTGGTCGGCTGCTTTGCGATACCATTTGGCGGCTTCAGCGTCGTCCTGGGGAACCCCGCGACCTTCGTGGCACATGATGCCGAGGTTGCGTTGGGCCTCGGCATAATCCCGGTCGGCCGCTTTGCGAAACCACCTGGCAGCCTCAGCGTCGTCTTTGGGGACCCCGCGACCTGCGTAGTAAATGCCGCCGAGGTTGCATTGGGACTGGAGGTCGCCCCGCTCGGCTTTGGCTTTGGTTTCCAGAAACGCCTCAGGCTTGGGCAGCGCGGGCTTGGGTTGGCCACTGGCCGTCACCAGGAAGAGTGCCATCAGGGTGGAAACCATCAGGAAAGGCGAGTTCATACGGTTGATGCATTGCGTTTTGCCTTCGCACATCACGGGCGCAGCTTGCCAAACCGGCGCGCCCTGTCAACTGGCAAAGTCCAGAGACTCGTCTGCGCTTGCGTTGTCTCCAGTGGTGGCAACGTGCGTATTCCGGGGGCTGTCGGACGGTGATTCCGATTTATGGATGAAGGCGCAGGGGCCATCCCATCCCCAAGACGTTGCCGAAGCCGGTCCAAAGGGGCAGGACAGGAAAAACCATCGAACACGGAGCATGAATGTCCGATCGGCAAAAAACGCACCGAACCCTGGGCTGACCAATAACTAGGACTTGGAAAATGGGATGGAAGGCCGGAAATTGGGCCGCCCATTCAGGGCGGGAATGTGTTTGGTGGGGGTTTCTCCCGGGGCGTTGCCCCGGGCTATCACCTGCTTGCCCCCTTGGGGCTGGCTGCATCAGGCCGGTCTGCAACCGGCATTCCGAAGGTGGAAGGGAGGAACGAATGGCCACAATGGTGGAGGAAAGGCAAAGGTTTCTGGCCCGCCGCCCGACTTTTCAGGGCATGGAGTAGTACGGCAGATCGTCGATGGAGCGCCTGGGACGGCGGTTTTTGAGCGCCTCTGAGGGCATCCAGGCATCGGCCGTCAACGCCCCGAAAAGGAGGGCGAGCGGACTGATGGTCTCGTTCACGGTAAACTCGTTCTGATCCACGGCGGCGGACGGGTGGATCACCTTGCGACGCAGCACGGGGAAGCTTTTCCAAACCACTTTCCGGCCAGGCTCCCCGGCGGCGCGCGTCCAATCGCCGGTCCGGCCAAAGCCATCCAGGCCGGCCTGAATTTCGCGGCGGCCGAGCTTGTCCGGAAGGAAGGCCAGGGCCACGTGATCGAAGAACTTTTTGACGCTGGGGTGGCCCTTGTCCACGATGAGGAAGGGCAGCATCGGAATGCCGAAGGTGAAGGTGTACGGGGCGATTCCGGGCATGGGATCCGGGATTCCATCGGCGAGCGAGTGGATGTGCTGGATCACGACGGGATGGACGGAGCCGATGCCGGTCACCATGGTGGAACCCAGCGGATTGCAGCCGAGGAAAAAGTCTGCGGCATTCTGCATCGCCGTCAGGTACCGGGCGTCGCGGCTCACGGCGTAGGCGGCCACCAGCGCCCGGGTTTTGCCGTGGATGTTGCCCCAGGCCATGGCGTGGAACCAGCCCTCCTCCGGCGCCAGCCACGCCATGCGGTAGGGATTGGCCGCCTGGCTTTCGAGGAGGCGGTCGGCCGAGGCCAGCAGGGACTTCCGGATGGTCTCGACATCCGGGCCGGGCAGGCCCTGGTTGAGCACCAGAGGGAGACACCGGGAGGGGCTGATGGAATGGGCCAGGCTGGAGAAATTGCTACCCAACCCGCTGGCCTCCCAATCAGCCAGGTAGGCTGGCTGCCGGGTGGCCAGGTAGAGATTGGCGGCGGAAAAGGCCCCATCGACGCGGCCATTGTCCTGGTCCCGGAACCGGGGATCCTCATCGAAACAAATGGTGGTGCCCTTGAGCTTCTCATCCCGCATGGGCCGCGCGAGAGTGAAGCGGCGATCGCGCAGCGCATGGCCCGCGTCCCTGGCCCAAGCGTGGGCGCGCTGCGCGGACTCAATGTAGCCAGCGGAGCGGGCGGGCGAATAGGGGGCCAGCAAACGCCCGAGCCAGGCGGCCGCCGCCGCATAGGCAAAGGAGCTGGTGCGATCGGCGACGGCGGCATACATTTGCAGGGGGTCCCCGGGAAAGGTTTTCTCCAAGTTGCGGGGGCTATAGCCGGGGTGGCTTTCCTGTTCGATCCAACTGGTGACAGCCCCATCCGGGCGCTGGGTGGACCGCCACACATCGACAGCATAGGCAGCCTCATCGAGCAGGTCGGGGATGCCATTGCCGGACTCGGGCAGATTGAGCTGGCCATCCTTAAAGCGGGCGGGGAACGCCTCCACAGCGGCCAGGAGATCCGCCACCGCGCCGTAGTGGTAATAGCGGCGGTCAAAATCCGCCGCGTCATGCCAGCCGCCACGCACGCCGGGCAGCACGGGAGAATCCGGGCTGGAGTTGCCAATGAGGGTGAACTGCGACAGCCCGATGCGCTGACCGGCGGCGGACCGGAACCCGACAGAGTCCTGATTGGGCGCGCCCTGCCGGTAGCGGGCTGAGTACCAATTGGCCGTCTCCGGAATGAACTGCCCCTGACGGGTCTGCAGATGGCACGGTGGCCGTTCCCAGGCTGTGTAAGGCTCCTGCAGCCCGGTGCCGCACCGCTGGGTATAGAGCCCCTTCATCATCGTGTAGAAGGCCGCCCCGTACCCGGCCCGGGTGACCTCAAACGGCCAGGAGCGACCGAGGCCGGGAATCTGAAGGCAGTAGGTGCCCTCGCCCTGAAAGGGGGAGAAATCAAGCTCGTACACATCCTCGCCCGTCAGATTGGAGCCGCCCTCGCGCCGCACCTCCTGGTCAGCGAATTTCCGGCGCAGCCGGATCTGCCCGGTGAAGACCGGCGGGCCGGAGGCCGCCCCGGCATCCCAGCGCGGGCCCGGGACGAATTTTTTAAGATGAAACGGCTGGCCGAGCAGCGCCGAGAAGTCAGCCCCGCCGATCCCGGGCAGCCACATGCCGAGGTAGGCAACCTTGCGGACGGCCGTGCTGGCATAGGCGGACTGGTTGACCTTGATGCTCCAGCAGACCGTCGATTCCTCATGGAAGGTCAGCCCTCCGGCCCGGCCATCCGCGCCCTTCACCTCCACCCGCACCCCGTTTTTCAAGGCGGCGGGCAGCTTTAAATAGACCATGTCCGCCGTGCGCGAGTAATTCAGCGGCTCGGCGGCCGGACTGTCCTGGGCATCCGTGCCCGGAAAACCGTCCACGGAATGGGACCAGACCGTCACTTCCGCCGGGGCAGCGCCATTGACGCGCCAGAAGGAGGTCTCGTTGAACCGGGCGAAGAGCGGGAGGTGATAGTCCGCCTGAATCTCCAGCAGGCGGTAAGTTTTGGAAAAGGCGAAGTACCAGGTGTCCTTGCCAGCCAGGTAGCGCTCCCGGTCAGCGGCAAGCTCGGCACCATACCGCTCTTGGCGCAGCGCCAGTATTTCCGCGGTCGGATCCACGACCACACAAATCCAATCCGGGGACAGGACCCGGACATCCTTGACCGAACGGGCCACCTCCCCGGACTGGCCCAGGACCAAAGCGGCCTGGCAGAAGCAGAGCGAGACAAGCGGGCAAATCCGCAGGAAAAGAGAACGGGACATGGGCATGACCCTACAATCCTGAAAACGGTTTGAAAAGGAGGAAGGGCCGACGGAACTCATCGTTTTCAGTTGCCTCCGCCATGGGAGGGAGATGAACACGAGGAGACGGCGACCTGCTGCAGATCCCCACTCTGCCGCACGCCGCTTGCATTGTGCTGGCCAAGCCGCCGGGTTTGGGGTTTAAGTGATGCCCATGATCACTCGGTTGCACGTTTATATTCTGGCGCTTTTAGCCACCCGGCTGCTGGCGGCGGAAAACCTGGTTCAAAACCCCAGCTTTGAGGCGGGGCTGGACCAGTGGCGCTCCTGGTCGCGCGCGAGCGGCGCCCTGACGGCCGCCGTGGCCACGGCGGATTTCCATGGCGGCACCAAATCCCTGCGGTTGGAGCACGAGGGCACCCAGGACTGGAGCGTGGAACCCACGCAACGGCTATCCGTCCGGCCCGGCGACCTGCTGGAATTGGAGTGCCAGGTCAAAATCCCGGAGGCGGGCACCTTCACTCTCTGCACCTCCACCTGGGACACCCAGGGCAAGGCGGTGGAATGGTCCTACGGCGCCCGCACCGCCCAGCCAGGCGCCGGCTGGCAACGGCTGCGCACCCGGGTGCTGGTGCCGGCCGGCATCGCCCAAATCCAGCCGCGCATCATCGGCCAGAATTCGGTCGTCGGCTGGCTGGACGATGTGAAGGTCACCCGCCAGGGCAACCTGGCGAGCCTGCGTCCGGCCAACCTGCCCGAGCAGCTCACCCTGGAGAATCCCACCCTGTCCGCGAACCTGAACACCCGCGACGGCACGCTGACCGTCGCCCCGCGCCCGGGAGGCCGCACCTGGGTGCAGAAGCCCATGGCCGGAGATTGCCTGGTCAAGAACGCCCGGCGCGAGGGGAGGAAGCTGATCTGCGAACTCTTTCACGGGGGCAGCGGACTGGATGTGACCGCCACCTTCAGCCTGGCGGGAGACCGCCCGGAAATCCTCGTCGAACTGGCCGCCCAGGGGGAGCTGCCCGCCGCCCTTCATTATCCGCATCCGTTCACCGGGCAGCCCGGCGATTACCTGGTGGTGCCGATGAATGAGGGCATCTCCTATCCGGTCGAGGATCCCAGCATCCGGCCGATGCGGCTCATCGCCTACGGCGGGCACGGCATCTGCATGGCCTTCTACGGGGTCACCGACGGGGAACGCGGGCAGATGGCGATCCTGGAGACGCCGGATGATGCCGCCATCCGGATCGACCGGGTGGACAACCGCCTGGCCATCGTCCCGGAGTGGCAGGGGCAGCACGGCCAGTTCGGCTATGGGCGCAAGGTCCGGCTGGTGTTTTTTGAAAGCGGCGGCCATGTGGCCATGGCCAAACGCTATCGCGCCCACGCCCGCGAGCAGGGCCTGCTGAAAACCCTGGCTGAAAAACGGCAGAAAAACCCCAACGTGGACCTGCTGATGGGGGCCGTGAACGTCTGGTGCTGGGACCGCGACTCCGTGCCCCTGGTCCAGGAGATGCAGGCGGCGGGCATTGAGCGCATCCTCTGGAGCAACCAGCAGAGCCCGGCCAACCTGAGGGCCCTGAACGAGCTGAAGGTGCTGACCAGCCGTTACGATATCTACCAGGATGTCATGGCCCCCTCCAACTTCAGCCGGGTGCAATGGATCCACCCGGACTGGACCTCCAACGCCTGGCCGCAGGACATCATTCTGGATGCCCGGGGCCGCTACCTGCCCGGCTGGGGGGTGGAGACGAAGGACGGCAAGATGGTGAGCTGCGGCGTCATCTGCGATGCCCGCGCCCTGCCCTATGCGCAGCAGCGCGTGCCGGCCGACCTGGCCACGCGACCCTACCGCTCCCGCTTCATTGACACCACCACGGCGGCCCCCTGGAACGAATGCTACCATCCCGACCACCCGATGACCCGCACCGACAGCCGCAAATGGAAGATGGAGCTGCTCCGGTACATGTCCGAGGACAACCACCTGGTGACCGGGTGCGAGACCGGCCACGACGCCTCGGTGCCATTCCTGCATTACTTCGAGGGGATGCTGAGCCTGGGGCCGTACCGGGTGCCGGACTCCGGCCGGCGCATGAGCGAGATCTGGACGAACGTGCCCGGGGATGTGGCCAAGTTCCAGCTCGGGCACGACTACCGGCTGCCGCTCTGGGAGCTGGTCTATCACGACTGCGTGGTGGCGCAATGGTACTGGGGGGATTACAACAACAAGCTGCCCGCCCTCTGGGACAAGCGCGATCTGTTCAACGTGCTTTACGGGGTGCCGCCCATGTTCATGTTCAACCGCGCGGGCTGGCAGCGGGACAAGGCCCGGTTCGTGCAAAGCTACCAGAACACCTGCCCGCACGTGCGCCGCGTGGCCTACCAGGAGATGACCGACCACCGGTTCCTGACCCGCGACCGCAAGGTGCAGCAGACGGTTTTTGCGAACGGGGTCTCGGTGGTGGTGAACTTTGGCAGCATCCCCTTCACGCTGGCCGGCGGGGCCAGCCTGCCACCGAACGGGTACCTGATCAGCGACAGCGGAAAACCGTGAGGCGCGGTCAACTTCCAGTGCTTTTGGATTGGTTTTCGCGCGGACGCACTGCTAACGTGGCCCGGTGGCATTGCCTTTGATTGATCAAATGAAAACTTCACTCCTATGGCGCACGACGAGTGCCTGGCTGCTGACCAGCCTGGCACTCCTGGCGGCGGAACCCGCCAAGCCGAACCTCCTTCTGATCTGCGTGGACGACCTGAAGCCCCTGCTCGGCTGCTATGGCGTCCCGCGCATCAAATCCCCCAACATCGACCGCCTGTCCCGGCGCGGCGTGCTGTTTGATCGGGCGTACTGCAACCAGGCGGTCTGTGCCCCCTCGCGCAATGCCCTGATGACCGGCCTGCGCCCCACCACCCTGGGCATCTACGACCTGGGCACGAACTTCCGCAAGTCCCGCTCCAATGCCGTCACAGTGGCCCAATACTTCATGCAGCACGGCTACCGCACGGAGGCCATGGGCAAGATCTTCCATGTGGGGCACGGGAACTATGAGGATGCCGCCTCCTGGAGCGTGCCGCACTGGTCGCCAAAGCAGGCGGGGGGCTACGCGCTTAAGGAAAACCGGCCCGCGCAGCCAGCCGTGGTCGATAACCGCCCTGTGGATGCAAGCAAGCTGCCCAAGGGCGCCGCCATGGAATGCGCGGACGTCCCAGACGACACCTACGCGGACGGCCTGATCGCCAACGAGGCCATCCAGCGCCTCCAGGCGGCCAAGGCCCGGCCCGGCACCCCGTTCTTTATCGCCGTCGGTTTTATCCGTCCCCACCTGCCATTCGTGGCGCCCAAGAAATACTGGGACTTGTACGAGCGGGCTTCCTTCCAGCCACCCGCGCGGCAATCGCCGCCGGAGGGTGCCCCCGAATTCGCCCCGACCACCTGGGGCGAGATGCGCGCCTACAGCGACATTCCCGAAACCGGCCCCCTGAACGCCGCCCAGCAACAGCAATTGATCCACGGCTACCACGCGGCGGTCAGCTACATGGATGCCCAACTGGGCCGGGTGCTGGACACGCTGGACCAAGAGGGGCTGGCCCGCAACACGATCATCGTGCTCTGGGGCGACCACGGCTGGCACCTGGGCGATCACGGGATGTGGTGCAAGCACACCAATTACGAGCAGGCCAACCGCATTCCCCTGATCGTCTGCGCCCCGGGCATCGCCCCGCCCGGTAAACGGAGCGCGGGGCTGGTGGAGACCGTGGACCTGTACCCCAGCCTTTGCGAACTGGCCGGCTTGCCCACCCCCGCCGGCCTGGATGGCGCCAGCTTTGCCCGGCACCTGAAAGATCCCGCCACGAAGACCAAAGAAGCCGTGTTCCATGTCTTCCCCCGCCATCCGAAAGGGCTGGGAGAACTGGTCGGCCGCGCCGTGCGCACCGAACGCAACCGGCTGGTGGAGTGGAAGGTTCCCGGGGCGGCCCCGGAAACCGCCATTCTGGAGCTGTACGATTACCAGGAGGATCCGGAGGAGACGCTCAACCTGGCGGAAAAGGAGCAGTCGGTGGTCAGCCAACTGCGCGTCATCCTGGCCCGGCAGCCCGAAGCCCTGCCCCAGCTCAAGGCGGCGGCGGGCGGACCGGCCAAACCAAAGCAGGACCGGGGCGCGATGTTTGACCGCCGGGACAAAAACTCCGATGGCAAGCTCACCCGCGAGGAATTCCTGGAGAATCAACCGGACCTGCAACAGGCCACCAAGCGTTTTCCGCTGTTTGACACCCACCAGGACGGCTTCCTCAGCCGCGAGGAGTTCATCAATGGCGGCCGACCCGCCAAGTGACACGGTACAGTCTTCGTCGTAAGGGGCGGTTTTAAGGTTGCGGCAGCCCGAAGTATCGGTAGGATAACGCCCATTAAACGGGTGCGCGACAACCGTTTCCCGCCGGAAACCCGGGTCGCATCATCGCGGTCGCGCGCGCCCCAACGACTTGGAACCATGGACATCAAGAAAGCGATCATCACCGCCGCTGGCAAAAGCCAGCGCACCCTGCCACTTCAAACCCTGGTGGACCGGGATGGCACCACCAAGAGCGCGCTGCAAATCATCATCGAGGAAATCCTGCAGGCAGGCGTGGACGAGGTGGCCGTGGTGATCTGCCCCGGCGACCAGGCCGCCTACCAGGCCGCCGCCGGCCCGCACGCCAAGCGGCTGCAATTCATCGAGCAGTCCAACCCACTCGGGTACGGGCATGCCATCTGGTCCGCGCGCGATTTCACCGGGCGGTCCTCGTTCCTCCTGCTGGTGGGCGACCATCTTTATCTGAGCCGGACGGACAAGCGGTGTGCGCAGCAATTGGTGGAGATCGCCTCCGCCCACAAGTGCGCCGTCTCCGCCGTGCAGGCCACCCACGAGAGCAAGCTGCCGTACTACGGCGCGGTGGGCGGCCGCCTGGCCAAGGGCGGGCAGGGCCTTTTTGAGGTCGCGGATGTTATGGAAAAACCGACCCCCACTGAGGCCGAGCAGCGGCTGATCGTCCCCGGGCTGCGGGCCGGGCACTACCTTTGCTTCTTCGGCATGCATGTGCTGACCCCGACCGCCATGGATTTACTGGGGGCCGAAATCACGGCCGCCAAAGGCCCGGTGAACCTCACCGGGGCGCTCGCCCAGCTCGCCGCCAAGGAGCGGTACCTGGCCTATGAGGCCCAGGGGCGGCGCTTTGACATCGGCGTCAAGTACGGGCTGCTCAACGCCCAGATCGCCCTGGCGCTCGATGGCCGGAACCGGGACGAAGTGCTGTCCGGCCTGGTCGAATTGCTGGCCGAACGGCAGCGCGCGTGAGCGGAAACCCTCTGCCTGTACGCCCCATGAAAACCGCCTTTGAACAGATCATCACGGCCACCGATCCCGCCGTGCGCAACCGCCCGCTGGATGGGATGTGTGCCGGGCTGTCATCCGCCGAACTGCTCGCCGCCTGCGACCGACTGGAGGATTTCCGCCGCGCCAGCAGCAACCTTTACGAGCGGGTCCGCGCCCTGTTCTTCCTGTACGCCATCCACCGGTTTCACCTGCCGCCGCTGCTCCCCCCCGCTGTGGAGCCCGGGCACAATCTCATCCCGTTCCACGGGTATGAACACCTGCTGAACCGTCGCTTTGAGGAGGCGATCGACGCCTTCCTGGCCATCCAGAAAACCAACGGTGCCAACGACGGGGTGTCCAGCGCCCTGGCCACCGCCTACCACCGGCTGGCCTTCCAGACCCTGGCCGACCAGGTGCGCCGCAGCGTGCGCTCGGTCAAGGGCAACCAGTGGATGTTCCGCATGGGCCACCCGGCCGATCAGCCCCTGCGCATCCGCCCCGAGCTGCTGGTGCCCAACGCGGAGGACGGCACCTACCCCATCCTGCGCGAATGCACCCCGGTGCGCATGGACCTGACCCACTGCGGCTGGAGCGACATCTTCTTCCTCGGCATGGATTACCCGGAGGGGGCCAAGGTGCTCAACGTCTCCATCGACCTGGGCGTGCATGGCCGCGACGCGCAGCCGAAGCCGCCGGTGGAGGCGTATTTCCGCGTGATCGACGAACCGGTCCTGCGGCTGACCAGTGTGGACCTCGGCGCCACCGCCGACCTCTCCAACCTGGCGGACGTGTTTGATTTCGCGAAGGATTACCTGGGCCTGCTGAAGGCGGCGGTGATTGCCTCCGGCCTGGTGCCGCCCGGCATCGAGGGCTCCGGCCAGGTGCTGGCGGATCTGCTGGCGCAGATCGCCGGGCCGGGCCGCGGCCTGGAGCTGGTCAGCAGCGTGAACAACATCCCCAAGGGTTCCCGGCTCGCGGTTTCCACCACGCTGTTGGCGGCGCTGGTCTCCGCCTGCATGCGGGCCACCAGCCAGGCCAAGTCCCTGGAGGGCCAGCTTCAGGAGAACGAGCGCCGCCTGGTGCTGGCGCGCGCGCTGCTCGGCGAGTGGCTGAGCGGCTCCGGTGGCGGCTGGCAGGATTCCGGCGGCGTCTGGCCGGGCATGAAACTGATCGAGGGCGCGCTGGCCCGGGAGGGCGATCCCGAGGCCTCCATCAGCCGCGGGCGGCTGATGCCCACCCACCACATCCTGGACCAGACCGAGGCCTCGGCCGCCACCCGCAAGGCGCTCCAGGACAGCCTGGTGCTGGTGCATGGCGGCATGGCGCAGAACGTGGGGCCCATCCTGGAGATGGTCACGGAAAAATATCTCCTGCGCAGCCAGCACGAGTGGCAGGGCCGCCAGCAGGCTTTGGGCATCCTCACCGACATCCTGGACGCCCTGAAACGCGGCGATGTGAAGGCCATCGGCGAAACCACCACCCGCAACTTCTTCGGGCCGATCCAGACCATCATCCCCTGGGCCTCCACCTATTTCACCGAGCGGCTCATTGAAAAGGTGCGCCAGGAGTTCGGCGCGGACTTCTGGGGCTTCTGGATGCTGGGCGGCATGTCCGGCGGCGGCATGGGCTTCATCTTCGCCCCGGCACGCAAGACGGAGGCGCAGGCGCGTCTCCAGGCGATCATGTCCGAAACCCGCCGGGAGCTGCAGCACGCCCTCCCCTTCGCGATGGAGCCGGTGGTGTATGACTTTGCCATCAACGAGAACGGCACCTTCGCCCGCCTGCTGGGCGGCGACCAGGGCCTGATGCCGCCGGGCTATTACCACCTGCGCGTACCCCAGTGGCTGCGCCAGGACCGGCGCAGCCTGAACCCCCGCGTGCGCGCAGAGCTGGACAAGCTGGGCAGCGCGTGCCGCACCCGCCCCGAATTCCAGGGCCTGCTCCAGACCCTCTTTGATGTCATGCTGCCGCGCGGCCAGGCGGAGGGGGGCGCGCAATTGACGCTCCGGGATCTGCTGGCCGCGAACGGGTTTGACCGCGCGCAGCACGAGAGCATCCGCGCGGATCTGAAGGAGGGCCGCATCGGCCTGGCCCAGAACCGCCTGCCGAACAACGCCGTCATTGAGGACGTGCGGCCCGGGGATGTGGAGCGGGCCGAGAACGGACGCTTCGTCGTGAGCGGTCTGGCCACGGCGGAGGCGCGCGAGCTGGGGCGGCAGGCCCTGCAGCAGGGCCAGGTGGCGGTCATCTCGCTGGCGGCCGGGGCCGGCAGCCGCTGGACCCAGGGCGCGGGCGTCGTGAAGGCGTTGCACCCCTTCTGCAAGCTCGGCGGCCGACACCGCACCTTTGTGGAAACCCACCTGGCCAAGAGCCGCCGGGTGTCGCACGAGGTCGGCACCGACCTCCCCCACCTTTTCACCACCAGCTACCTGACCCACCAGCCGATGGCCGAGTTCCTGGCGCAGCAGGAGAATTACCGCTACGCCGGGCCGGTGCTGCTCTCGCCCGGCCGGGCGGTGGGCCTGCGCCTGGTGCCCACGGTGCGCGATCTGCGCTTCGCCTGGGAGGAGATGCCGCAGCAGATCCTGGATCAGCAGCAGCAGAAGGTGCGCGACAGCCTGCGCAACGCGCTCCTGAATTGGGCCCGCACCACCGGCGAGGCCGGCGATTACACAGACAACGTGCCCGGCCAGTGCCTGCACCCGGTGGGCCACTGGTACGAGCTGCCCAACCTGTTCCGCAACGGCGTGCTGGCGCAGCTCCTGGCGCAGCGCCCGCAGCTCCGCTACCTGATGCTGCACAACATCGACACCCTGGGGGCGGATGTGGACGCCGAGATCCTGGGCGCCCATATCCAGTCCCAAGCCGCGCTGACCTTTGAGGTGATCTCCCGCCGCATTGATGACCGGGGCGGCGGCCTGGCCCGCGTCAACGACCGGCTGCGGCTCGTCGAGGGGCTCGCCATGCCGCGCGAGGAGGAGGAGTTCAAGCTCACCTACTACAACTCCATGACCACCTGGATCGACCTGGACCGGCTGCTGGAGGCGTTCGGCCTGAACCGCGCCGACCTGGCCGATGAGGGTCGCGTGCTGGCCGGCATCCGCAGCCTGGCCAGTCGCATGCCCACCTACATCACCATCAAAGAGGTGAAAAAACGGTGGGGCCACGGCCAGGAGGACATCTTCCCGGTCGCCCAGTTCGAGAAGCTCTGGAGCGACCTGACCGCGCTGCCGGACCTGGACTGCCGCTTTCTGCAGGTGCCGCGACTGCGCGGCCAGCAGCTCAAGGACCAGGCCCAGCTCGACGGCTGGCTGCGCGACGGCTCCGCCGCCCATCTGGAAACGCTGTGCGAGTGGTCCTGACGGATACGGAATCGTCACCGGTTTGGGCTTGTTGGCGCGCCGGAATTGGGGCAGGATGGCCTTAGTTCCAACAAGGCAAATCTATGAATATCATTCTCGGCTGCCTGGCAGGTTTCCTCGCGTGGTTCCTGGTGCGCTACGTGGCCGCCGGTTTTTTCACGGTGAATCAGGGCGAGCGGGCCGTCAAGACCAGCTTAGGCCGCGCCCAGCGCATCGGCAGCCTCACCACGCTGGATGACCCCGTCTCCGCCAGCCTGCGGTCGGATGAGCGGGAGCGCTACCGCTTCCCCCAGGTCCGCATCATCCCCCCTGGTGGCCCTTACTTCAAGTGGCCATGGGAACGCGTGCACAAGGTCTCCGTGGCCACCCAGACCATCAACATGGCCTGCGACCCGGAGGACCCGGAGGCCAACCACCAGGGCACGCTCCTGGAGGCGGTCACCAAGGACCAGCTCAACACCGGCCTGACCGGCCAGATCCGCTATCGGGTGGCCGAACGCAACCTCTACGCCTACCTCTTCGGAGTGAAACGGCCCATCGTCCACGTCATGGGGTACTTCGTCTCCGTGCTGCGCGAGCGCATCGCCAATTTTGAGGCCCCGGCCCATGCCCGGGGGACGGGCTCCGATCCCGAAACCCTCACCGCCGCCATGGGAATCTCCATCAATGACCTCCGCAAAAACCTGCGCGATCTGAACGAGCACATGGACCGCGAGTGCCAGTGCTCGGCAGCCCGCTACGGCATCACTCTGGATGCCTCCCTGATTACGGGCATCGATCCGCCCCAGGAGGTGGAGTCCGCCCTGGCGGCCATCAACACGGCCCATAACCAGGTCTCTTCGGATATCAGCCTCGCCCAGGCCTCGGCGGACCAAAAGCTGGTTCAGTCCCGGCGGGCCGTGGAGATCGAGACCCTGCGCGCGCACGCGGAGGTGGAGCCGCTCACCGCGCTGGCGACCCAACTGCGTGCGCTGAAGCAGAGCGGGCCCGGTGCCATCCGCGCCTACGTGCGCAACGTCCGCCTGAAACTCTTCAGCCAGGCGCGCCGCGCCATTGTGGAGGTGCCCCATGACTGAATTTTTTACCGCCGCCGCCGTGGTCTTTTTCGGGATGTTCATCCTGGTGCCCGTGCTGCTGGCCCTGGCGGAGTTCGCCGGTTTCTACACCACGGTGCAGGAGAGCCGCTGCAAGGTTTACGTGCTCTTTGGGAAGACAGTGGCCACGCTGGATGAGCCGGGCCTGCATTTCCTCTGGCTCAAGCTGGGCTGGCGGGCCCCTATCATCAACTGGCTTGGCAAATGCCACACCCTCGACATGCGCCTGGACCAGGAGTACCTCCGCAGCCAGCCGGTCAACTCCGAGGAGGGCGCCCCCATGGGCATCGGCATCTGGTATGAGATGTACGTCAGCGACCCGGTCTCCTACCTGTTCAAGAACGCCGATCCGCGTGGCTCCCTTGCCGCCAACGTGAGCAACGCCACCGTCCGGTGCCTCAGCAACATGAAGCTCTCCGCCATGCTGGGGAACCGCCATTTCATGAGCGGCACCGTCCGCGACGAGGTCTGCCCCAAATCCCAGGAGTGGGGCTACCGCGTCGGCTCCATCTACATCCGAAAGGTGCATTTCCGGGATGCCGGCATGATCCGCCAGATCGAGGAGAAAGTGGTCAACCGGCTGCGCCAGGTCACGTCCGCCATCCGCCAGGATGGGGCCAACCAGGTGAGCATCATCACCAGCACCGCCGAACGCCAGGCAGCCGTTGAATTCGCCAAGGCCGGCGCCGTGCGCCCCTGCATCGTCGGCGCCGCGCTGCAGCAGATCAGCGAGGATCCCCAGATCGCCGAGGCGCTGTTCAAAATCCTGGAGGTGCAGAGCCTGGCCGAGGGTCGGGCCGACCTCGTGCTTACCCCCGCCGGGCATCCCCTGGCCCAGGATTACCTGGCCGCCCAGGATCCCCCACGCCCAGCGCCTCCGCCCCTCCCCTAATGTAGTGCCGCAGCGATTTACGCACCCTTTACACACGCCGCCTCCCGGAAGGATTATCATGACCGCACGTAAACCAGCCAAAAAGGTTATGGAAAAGAAACGCATCCTGGTGGTGGAAGATGACCGCGCGATCCGGCAGGGCCTCGTGGACGCCCTGGACTTTGGCGGCTACGAGACCCTCACCGCCGCCACCGGGCAGGAGGGCATGGCCACCGCCCTGCGCGCGGCCTTCGACCTGCTGCTCCTGGACCTCATCCTGCCGGGGCCCAGCGGCTTTGAGATCCTGGCCGCCGTGCGCCAGCACCGCCCCACCCTGCCCGTGATCATCCTCTCCGCCCGGGGCGAGGAATCCGACCGCGTGCGCGGCCTGCGCGAGGGCGCGGATGATTATGTGGTCAAACCGTTCAGCGCCCGCGAGCTGCTGGCCCGCGTGGAGGCCGTCCTGCGGCGCTCCCCGGAGCGCGCCAACGCCCTCACGCGGCTTGATTTTGGCGGCGGCACGGCGGACCTCTCCCGGTTTGAGATCCGTTACCCGGACGGCAGCCGGGAGGAGCTTTCCGAGCGCGAGGCGGAGCTGCTTGGCTACCTGGCCGCCAACCCGGGCCGGGCCATTTCCCGGGATGAGCTGCTGCTGCGCGTCTGGCGCCTGGACCCGCGCAACATCGAGACGCGCACCATCGACATGCACATCGCCAACCTGCGGACGAAGCTGCGGGACAACCCGGAGGAGCCGCGCATCCTGCTGACCGTGCGCGGCAAGGGGTACATGATCGCCGAGGGCGTCGCCGCCGCCAACTGAACCTGCCCGACCATGAACCGCCCCCTCCATGTCTGGCTGATCTTCGGCTGCTGCCTGGCCATCCTGCTCGGCTCCATGACCTGGGCCACCTGGACCGCCCTGCGGCTGGAGCAGGCCGAGCAGGTGGCCCTCCAGCAGGCCGAGAGCGAGGAGCGGGTGCGCCTGGCCCTCTGGCGCATGGATTCCGGCCTCTCCCCGCTCATCGCCCAGGAGAGCGCCCTGCCCTATTTCCACTACCAGTCCTTTTACCCCGCCGAGCGCGCCTATGACCGCATGTTCAACGAGCTGCGCAATGGCGATATCCTGGTCGCCTCGCCCCTCCTGCGGCAGATGCCCACCAATGTCCTGCTGCACTTCCAGATTGCCCCCGGCGGGGCGGTCACCTCACCGCAGGTCCCGGTCGCCCGCCCCGGCAAACAGACGGATGCCGCCCTGGTCCCCGCCGCCCAGCTCAAAGTGTCCACGCAGCGTCTGGCGCAGCTCCGCACCTTTCTGCGGCGCGACCAGCTCCTGGCCCGGCTGGCGCCGCCCACCCAGAAGTATGAGTTCGGCAACAACGCCTTTGTGGAACAGGTCCTGGTCCAGAACCGCAGCCAGGCGCCCAATCCGCCCCCGGCCCAACAGATGGACATCGTCTCAGCCAATTCCGCGCAGCAGGTGGCACGCAATGTCGTGGAGCTGCAGGCCCGCGCGCAGAATTACAAGCAGGCCGCGCAGTCCAGCTACGACAATACCCAGCAGCAGGGCGGTTCGGCGGGCGTGGGCAGCACCGAAGCCCAGCCCTGCTGGCTGGGATCGGAACTCCTGCTGGTGCGGCGCGCCAATGTCAACGGGGGGGAATACCTTCAGGGCTCCTGGCTCGACTGGCCCGGCATCCGCCACGACCTCCTGGCGCAGATTCGCGACCTCCTGCCGGAAGCCCGCCTGGAACCGCTCAACGGCACGGTGCCGGACTCGCATGCCCGCCTGCTCGCCGCCCTGCCCGTGCAACTGCTGCCCGGGCCGCTGCCAGGCACATCCAGCGTGCCGGTCAGCACCACCAGCGCGCTGCTCGTCACCGCCTGGCTGGGCGTGCTGCTGGCCGCCGTCGCCGTCGCCATTCTCCTGCACGGCACCATCTCCCTCAGCGAGCGCCGCGCCACCTTTGTCTCCGCCGTCACCCATGAGCTGCGCACCCCCCTCACCACCTTCCGCATGTATTCGGAGATGCTCGCCGAGGACATGGTCCCGGACCCCGCCAAGCGCAAGGCCTACCTGCAAACCCTCTGCGCGGAGGCGATCCGACTCGGGCACCTGGTGGAGAACGTGCTGGCCTACGCCCGCGTGGAACGCGGGAGCGCCCGCCGCCAGGATGAGCGCATCCGGCTGGGGGAGCTGGTGGAGCGGGTGCGCTCCCGCCTGGAACAGCACTGCGCCCAGGCCGGGCTGCAACTGGTGGTGGATGCCGACCCGCAGGTCGCCGGGGTCATCGTGCGCGTGGACCTGACCGCCGTGGAGCAGATCCTGTTCAACCTGGTGGACAACGCCTGCAAGTACGCCGCGCCCGGCGCCACCGAGAAAATCGTCCATCTGGAGGCGCTGCCCCACGAGCAGTTCGCCATGCTGCGCGTCCGGGACCACGGCCAGGGGGTCAACGCCACGGATGTGCGCCGCCTGTTCCGGCCGTTCCACAAATCCGCCCATGAGGCGGCCAAAACCGCCCCGGGAATCGGGCTGGGGCTGGCCCTGTGCCGACGGCTCAGCCGCAGCATGGGCGGCGACCTGCGCCTGGGCCGCCAGCGCCCGGGCGCCAGCTTCGAGCTGCTCCTGCCCCGCCAGGCGGCCTGATCAATCGTTCACATCCTCAATCACCCGTTCCCGGCCGCGCAGGTTGCGGTCCCACGCCACCTCGGGCAGCAGCAGCAGGCTGGCGATGACGATCAGCCCCACGCAGAAGCCGGCCAGCCAGGAGAGCGGCCAGTGCATGGCCAGCGGAAACGCCACCACCGGCGCCAGCACCCCCCGCACCCCAGTGAAAAAGGTGTGTACAGACATGTAATCCGCCACCCGGTCCGGCGGGGCGAACTTGGTGACCCAGAGGCTCCAGGCCACATCCCCCCCCGCCCCGGCCACCCCGTAGATCACCGCGCCCAGCAGCAGACCCTCAAAGCTGTTGCTGGTGAAAAACGCCAGGATTCCCGCCGCAAACCCCAAGTTCAGGATCACGCGCAGGGCGAAGAAGTTCATCCGGTCGAAGATCATCCCCCAGATCGGGCTGAGGATGAACCGGACCATGTTCGGCACCACCCCCACAAACAGCGCGATGGTCACCACATCCAGGTTCTGCTCGTACTTGGGGTTGGCCAGGAATTCCACCCGCAGCGGCAGCATCATCAGGTTGGCCACGCCCATCAGCATCCAGCAGATCAGCGTCCGCCGGAACAGCGGATCCAGGCGGATATACCGCATGGCCCGAAAGGGATGCGACCCCGCCTCCTTGACGAGGGGACGGGACGGGACACGGGAAAGACAATAGCCGGCCCCGGCAAAGGCCACCGCAAAAACCACCAGCAGCCACCGGGGATCATTGCTCGCCGCCAACCCGCGGCCTGCCAGATCGCTGAACACCGCCGCCGTGCCAATGCGGATCATGATCGCCCGCGAGAACAGCCGTCCCCGGTCGCTGGCCGGGTAGTTCTCCTGATAGACCTGCGTCATCAGCGGCACGGAGGCGGAGGCGCACGCCATCGTCACCACACACCCCACCACGTACAGCGGCAGGATGGGAAACGCCGCCATGCCCAGAAACACCAGCGCGCCAAAGAACGAGAGGACTGAAGCCGCCCAGGTGGTGGTCCACCCCTGCCGACTCACATACCAAACCACGAGGGGGGAAAGGAGCAGCCCGGCGCTGCCGCCGCCAGCCACCAGGGCCTTCTCCCACGCCGTCACCCCGGGCCACCGGACCACGATGAGCAGCAGAAAGGTGCTGCCCGCCATCTCCAGGGCACCGTTGGCAACGGCCCGCCACCGCTCGAAGCGGTAGGTGGTCAGGGTGGTGGCGGTGAAGGCCATGGGCTCGGCCGGCCTACGCCAGATGCAGATTCTTTACGATACGCGTGACCGTCGGCGCCTTGTTCAGGGTGTAAAAATGGAGTCCGGGCACGCCTTCCCGCAACAGCTCGGCGCATTGCCGGGTGGCATACTCAATGCCATATTCGGCCGCCGCCGCCTCGTTGTCCCCCAGCTTTTCCAGATCGGCCACCAGCGTGGGCGGCAGGTGCGCCCCGCACATCGTGGTAAACCGCTTGATCTGCGTCGCGCTCTGGATCGGGATGATCCCGGGCAGGAGCGGCACCTTCACGCCTTTGCGGTCCAGGTAATCCCGCATTTCCAGGTAAAACTCGTTCTTGAAAAAGAGCTGGGTCACCACGAAATCCGCACCGCAGTCGATCTTGGCCTGGAGCCGGTCCCAATCCACCTGCCGGCCCTCCTTACAGGCCATGTGCCCCTCCGGGAAACCGGCCACCCCCACCGAAAACCCGCCCAGGCCCCGCAGCAGGGCCACCAACTCGTGGGCGAACTCGAAGCCATCCTCCACCTTCTTGAACTCCCCCACCCCGCCCGGCGGATCCCCGCGCAGGGCGAGGATATTGTTGATGCCCAGGCCCCGGGCTTCCTGCAGCACCTGGGTGATCTGCGGCCGGGTGGCCCCCACGCAGGTCAGGTGCGCCATGGCGGGAATGCCCCCGTCCTGCTGGATCCGATCCACCAGCATGAGGGTCTTGGACTGCGTGCTGCCGCCGGCCCCGTAGGTCACCGAGCAAAAATCCGGCTTGAGTTCCTGCAACGCGGGCAGCGTGCGGGTCAGCAGCGTGCGGTCCCCCTCCTCCGTCTTGGGGGTGAAAAACTCAAAGGAGACCGCAGGCCGACCCGCCGCCTTCTTCTCCGCCAAAATATCCCGTATGAAACGCATGTGCGGCCAATATGCTGCCAGGTCGGCGGGAGTTCAAGTCACCTTTCACCCCTCACCCATTTTCGCCCGCACCTCCTCCGGGGTGGCCCCCTGCTCCCGCATCGCCCGCAGGCTCAGCGCATCGTGCCGTTTGGCCAGGCGCACGCCGGAGGCGTCACAGATCAGCGGGCAGTGGTAAAAGGCCGGGGCCGGGCAGCCCAGCGCCCGGTACAGCAGCAGTTGGCGCGCGGTGGAAAGCAGGAGGTCCGCCCCCCGCACCACCTCGGTGATCCCCATCGCCGCGTCATCCACCACCACCGAGAGCTGGTACGCCGGCACATCGTCGTGCCGCCAGACCACGAAATCGCCGAAATCCCGGCCCGCGACAAATCGCTGCGGCCCGAACCCGCCATCGACAAACTCAATCCCCTCCCCATCCGGCACCCGAAACCGCCAGTTCGCCTTTTCGCCGGGAAGGACCGCTCCGGGAGCAATCGGCCGACAGGTGCCCGGGTAGATCAACCCCTCCTCGCCCGCGTGCGGGGCGGAAACCGCCTGGCGGACATCCTTGCGGGTGCAGTGGCACGGATAAATCCAGCCACCGGCTTGCAGCCGTTTGAACGCCGCCTCATAAAACAACCGCCGCTGGCTCTGCGCGTAGGGGCCGAACGGCCCGCCGCAGTCGGGGCCTTCCTGCCACCGGAAACCCAGCCATCGCAGATCCTCGATCATGGCCTCCGCAAAGGCCATCTTCGCCCGCACGGCGTCAATGTCGTCATTGCGCAGCACGAGCACGCCCCCGGCGGCCTCGGCCCGCTGCTGGGCAATCCAGAAGGTGCGGGCATGGCCGATATGCAGGTGGCCGGTCGGCGAGGGCGCCAGACGGCCGCGATAGGGGGCGCTGTTCATGCGCCCCAAGCCTACCAGACCGTGGCGGCGGTGGGAAGCGGGAGCAGCACGGTGATTTTTCCCCATTTGACAACCCAGCCGCTCCCCGCAATATGTTCGGGCTTTCGTCATGCGCCAAAAAACCGTCATCGCCCGTTGTCTGATCGCCGGACTGATGGTCTGGCTGCTCTTGCCGGGCCGGGCACAAGCGGGTTCCACCGTCAGCGTGGACCCCGGCACGACCTGGGGCACCTGGGAGGGCTGGGGTGCCTCCCTCTGCTGGTGGGCCAGTGTGTTCGGCACCCGGGATGATCTCGCCGATATTGTCTTCACCACCAATTACACCACCCTCAATGGCACGAGCCTGCCCGGCCTGGGCTTGAACATCGCCCGCTACAACGCCGGAGCCTGTAGCACAAACACCATCGGCACGGAGGCAATGGTGGTGTCGCCCAACATGATCCCCTTCCGCCAGATGGCCGGTTTCTGGCGCGATTGGTCCAGCACCAACCCCTCCTCGGCAAGCTGGGATTGGACCGTGGACGCCAACCAGCGGGCCATGCTGCAGAAGGCGCGCGCCCGCGGCGTGAATCTGCTGGAGCTTTTTTCCAACTCCCCCCTGTGGTGGATGTGCAAGAACCACAACCCATCCGGCGGGGACAGCGGAGGCGACAACCTGCAAACGTGGAACCGGCAGAATCACGCCCTCTACCTGGCCACCATCGCCCAGTACGCCCGGGATCGCTGGGGCATCACCTTCAACTCAGTAGCCGCCTTTAACGAGCCCTCCGCCACCTGGTGGACCGCCTCCGGCACCCAGGAGGGGTGCCACCTGGATACCTCCACCCAGGAGGCGGTGATCGGCTTTCTCCGCACCGAACTGGATAATCGAGGCCTCTCCACCGTGGCCATTACCGCCTCGGACGAATCCTACTTTGATCAGGCCCTCACCACTTGGAACAGCTTCAGCACCGCCACCCGCGCCCGGGTGGATCAGGTGAACGTCCACGGCTACCAGGGCAGCGGCGGCAACCGGGCCGGTCTGTACGCCGCGACGGCGGGCAAAAGGGTGTGGAACACCGAACACGGGGAATCCGACGGCACCGGAATGACCCTGGCGCGCGATCTCAACCTGGATTTCCACGCGCTTCACCCCACCGCCTGGTGCTATTGGCAGCCGTTTGACAGCGGCGGCTGGGGCCTGGTGCAATCCAATCCCGGCGACCTCTGGATCGGCCAGCCCAATCCGAAATACCATGTCTTGGCCCAGTACAGCCGCCATCTCCGGCCCGGCATGACCCTCCTGGAGGACGGCGATGCCAACACCATCACCGCCTACGATGCCACCGCTCGCCGCCTGGTGATTGTGACCGTCAATTATGCCACCCCCCAATCGGTGAGCTATGATCTATCCGCCTTCCGCTATGTGGAGGGGCCGATCAGCCGCTGGGTCACGGTCACGGGGTCCGGCGACAAATACCGTGCCTATCAGGATACGGCCCTCAACGGAAAGTCCTTTACCGCCGCCTTTGCCTCCAACTCGGTCCAGACCTTCGAGATCCAGGGCGTGGGCAACATCACCCCCCAGTGGCTGGTCCCCACCGGCAGCGTCTGGCGGTTCAATGATTCCGGTGCCAACCTTGGCACCGCCTGGCGCAATCCGGGCTACAACGACACCGCCTGGCGCAGCGGTCGCGGCCAGTTTGGCTTCGGCGATGGGGATGAGGTCACCCTGGTCGCCAGCAACCGCCAGTTCACCACCTACTTTCGCCGCACCTTCAATGCCGCCACCCATTACACCAATCTTACCCTCCGACTGCTGCGCGATGATGGCGCCGTCGTGTATCTCAACGGCGTGGAGATCTTCCGCAGCAATATTCGGCCGGGCCTGGTGGATTACCTGACGGCCGCCACCAACGCGCTGGCCCTGGATGAGACCTCGACCTTCTACGTCACCAACGTCAGCCCGGCCCTGCTGCTGGCCGGCCCCAACGTGCTCGCCGTGGAGGTGCATCAAAACTCCGCCACCAGTTCGGACCTGAGCTTTGAACTCAATTTGTCCGGGGAGGCCCCGCCTGTTTCCGCCACCCTGGTCAGCCCCGGCTCCCTCTGGCGCTACGTTGACGCCACCAACAACCTTGGCACTGCCTGGCGTGAAACCACCTTCAACGACACCCCCTGGCGTAGCGGACCGGCCCAGCTCGGGTTCGGCGATGGCGATGAGGCCACGGTCACCGCCAGCAACCGCCAAATCACCACCTATTTCCGCACTTCCTTCTTCGTGCCCGATGCGACCCAGGTTTTTGACCTGACGGCGCATCTCCTCCGCGACGACGGGGCGGTGGTCTATCTCAACGGCACCGAGGTCTGGCGGGACAATCTGCCCTCCGGCACGGTCGGTTACGCCACGCTAGCGATCGCCGGCATTTCCGGCGCGGCGGAATCCGACTGGCACACGCAGCCCATTTCCCCCAACCCCCTGGTGACCGGCGTGAATGTACTGGCGGTGGAAGTCCACCAGAACACCAACACCAGCAGCGACGTGAGCTTCGACTTCGCGCTGACGGCCACGGCCATGGTTCGCTATGCCCCGGCGCTATCCGCCCAGGCCACCCCCGGTGTCCGCACGCTCAGTTGGCCCGGCGACGCCGGCTACCTGAAACTCTTCGGTGCCACCAACCTGGCCCAACCCGTGTGGCAGGAGACCACCAATACCCCGTTCTGGCTGAACAATCAGTGGAACGTGGCCCTGCCCATCGGCTCCGACCGCCAGCGCTTCTTCCAGCTCCGCTCCCCGTGATTGACCGAGAGCTCCCGGAGCCGCTCACAGAGAGCCAGCCTGGAAAATCTGAAAGGTGCATTTTTGACCGTTTAAAATTGTGATCTGGAAAATGAGCGCCAAAAAAACCACTTGCCCGCCTTTTGATGGTTCGACGATACTCGGACCATCGAACACGCGTTTAACGTGACATAAACCTCCCACATCACCAGCCATGTCCAAGCTTTTCACCCCATTCACCCTCAAGGGCATCACCCTGCGCAACCGCATCGCCGTCTCCCCGATGTGCCAGTATTCCGCCGTCAACGGTCTCCCCAACGATTGGCACCAGGCGCACTATGCAACCCTGGCGCGCGGCGGGTCGGGTTTGGTGGTGGTCGAGGCGACCGCAGTCAGCCCAGAGGGTCGGATCACCCCCCAGTGCCTGGGGCTTTGGAACGACGACCAGGCGGCCCGGCTTGCGCCGGTGATCGCCGCCATCAAAGCCGCTGGCGCTGTCCCCGGCATTCAGATCGGCCATGCGGGTCGCAAGGCTTCCGCCAACCGGCCTTGGGAAGGTGACGACCATATGTCCGAGTCGGACCCCCGGGGCTGGCAGCCAATCGCCCCCTCCGCCATCCCCTTCGGAGCCAACCTGCCGCGCGTCCCGCGCGCGATGACCAAGGACGACATCAACCGTGTCCGCGGGGACTTTGTGGCCGCCGCAAAACGCGCCCGCGACATCGGGGTGGAGTTCCTGATGCTGCACTTCTCCCACGGTTACCTGGCCCAGAACTTCCTTTCAGACTGGTCCAACCATCGCACCGATGAGTACGGTGGCACGGCTGAAAACCGCCGCCGGTTCCTGCTGGAGACGTTCGACGCCGTCCGTCAGGTCTGGCCTGAGAATCGCCCCCTCAGCGTCCGCCTCGGGATGCTGGAGTTTGACGGGAAGGACGAGGCCACCCTGGCCGAGTCCATCGAACTGGCGCGCCAATTCAGGCAGCACGGGCTGGATTTCATCGATGTGAGCATGGGCTTTTCCACCCCCACCGCCAAGATCCCCTGGGGGCCCGGCTTCCTGGCCCCGATCGCCTCCCGTGTGCTCAGGGAATCGGGATTGCCTGGCGCCACGACTTGGAACATCAGCACGCCGGAGTTGGCCGAACACCTCATCAGCACCGGGGCGGTGGACCTGGTCATGCTGGGACGCCCGCTGCTCGCCAACCCGCACTGGCCTTATGCCGCCGCCCAAAAGCTGGGCGTGGACAAGGCCTCCTGGATTCTTCCCGCCCCCTACGCACACTGGCTCGAGCGTTACCGTGGGGCTTGAACACCACTTTTTCCATTCATCGAGCCGCCCGGACGTGACGAATCAACCTGCTCCCTATGAGCGATTTCCCGCAATACCGGGTGGAAGCTTTGGATCCCGCGCGCCATCGCCGCGAGGAGTTTCATTGCGAATCACCAGAGCTGGCGGGATGAGACCGGAATCAGGTGTTTGAACGGACGGCTTCCCGATAAAGCCTCAAAGATCGTTTCATGCGTTCGGTGGGGGGACGGACCGGGGCGAGCAGCGCGTCCACAAAGCGCCGCGACTCCTGTGCATTCAGCACAATCCGCTCGCGGGTTTCAATGGTATGCAAGGCCGCTTTGCGCGCCTCTGCGACCATGAAACTGCCGACGGACTGCCCGGCAAGGGCGGCCGCATGGGCGATCACCGCCTTGTCTTCCAACGTCACGCGGGCAACCAACCGCTCCCGCTTTTGCGGCTGGCGTGGTGTCATTGTCGCAGTCATGTGATAAAATGTGCATCCAAGTGGCACACAAGTCAATCCCGGGCATTCCCCAATTCACCATTGAATATCCGGCCCACCTGCCACACTCTGGGCCACGGACACACCCTCCGGGATGAGGGCCGTTCCTTTCTCGGTTCGTCAGCAGGAACAAGAGACATCTGATCGTTAATCCGACCGGTGCTCAAGCCGTCAAAAACAAACAGATATGTCACGAAAACGAATCGGGGCAGCCGCGTTGCCGGGGATGATCTCCCCGACCCTTGCGGGGCGCGGGATGGGAATCCGCTTTTGCACCGTCTGGCTGGGAATCGTTTTGGGGCTCCTTGTCCCGGGCTGCCGCACCCCAGGTCCGACCGCCGCCCGGCCGCACCGTGGATCCGCAACCAACAACCTCCCGGCTGTTTACCCCCAATTCCGCTTTGTGCCGGAAAAACTGGCGGAACTGGATGCCGTCATCAATGCCAGTGTCGCGCGCCGCGAGATTCCGGGGGCCGTGTTGTGGCTGGGCCATGGTTCAGCCAACCATTTCAAGGCTTATGGATGCCGTTCGGTCTGGCCCACCGAGGAAACCATGACCAGCGACACCATTTTTGACGCCGCCTCACTCACCAAGGTTCTGGCCACGACCCCGGCGCTCGTCAAGTTAATGGAACAGGGCCGGATAGACTTGGATGACCCGGTGCAACGCCATGTGCCGGAGTTCCGGCATGCCCGGATCACCCTCCGGCATCTGGCCACCCACACCTCCGGACTGCCGCCCGGGCTGACCCAGAAAACCGAAGGGTATGAGGCCGCCATTGCGCGGGCGTGCGCGGAGAAAACCAATGCCGCGCCGGGAACCGCCTTCAAGTACAGCGATGTCAATTTCATCCTGCTGGGCGAAGTCGTGCGACGGGTTTCCGGCCAAACACTGGCCGCCTATGTGGAGCAGGAATTCTATCGGCCGCTGGGCATGCGGGACACCGGCTATTGGCCGCCGCTGGAAAAAACCGACCGGGTGGCCCCCACGGAAAGGATCGCCGATGGGATCCTGCGCGGCACCGTGCATGACCCCACCGCGCGGCGCATGGGCGGCGTGGCGGGACACGCCGGGGTGTTCACCACGGCCCCGGATCTGGCCCGCTACTGCCGCATGCTGCTGAACGGAGGGGAACTCGGGGGCGTACGGGTGCTGAGCCCGGACAGCGTGCGCCGGATGACCACGCCGCAAAGCCCGCGCGGCCTGGCGGAGTCGCGCGGCATCGGCTGGGACATCAACTCCCCGTACGCGGGCCCGCGCGGCAAAGTGTTTCCGGTGGGCTCCTACGGCCACACGGGCTGGACGGGCACCAGCCTGTGGATCGATCCCGCCTCGCAATCCTTCGTGCTGCTGCTCTCGAATCGCAATCATCCGGATGGCGGCGGCAGCATTGTGAGCCTGCGCTCCTCCGTGGGCACGCTGGCGGCGGAGGCGTGCGGCCTGCGCGCGCCCGCAGCAGTCCCCGCGAGGTAAAAACAGCCCGCACATTTTTTTTGAATTCCCCCCGGGGGCGGCGCGTCTTTATTCATGGTTGGACGCGGAGGGATCCGCGAAACAACCAAGGTTGGATCGGAGAATCACTCTTTAAACCTGCTTATGCGCACTATTACCATGCCCGCGTCCCGTCCGCCCGGCACTCGTCCGGCGGGCGCCTTCACCCTAATCGAACTGCTGGTGGTGATCGCCATCATCGGCATCCTGGCGGCGATGCTGCTGCCCTCCCTGGCCACCGCCAAGGAAAGCGCCCGGCGCATCGCCTGCCTGAACGGCGTCCGCCAGCTTGGCATGTCACTGACCATGTATGCGGATGACAACCAGGGGGAATTTCCGCACCGGGGTTTTCCGCTGTGGATGGACCGGCTGCAAACCTATTACCAGAACCTCAACATCCTGCGGTGCCCCTCGGACATTGAACAGCCGACGCTGAAGATCACGCCGAACATGGCGGCCTCCGAAGCCCCCCGCAGCTATGTCATCAACGGATTCAGCGACTATTTTGAAGCCACGCTGGAACCCACCAATTACATTGCCTACCAGAACTACGGCTACTATCACGGGCTCAAGCCAAGCGTGATCAAGTACCCCACGGAGACGATCACGTTCGGTGAAAAGCTGTTCACCTCCGGCCATGTGCATATGGACTTTTTCCAGGGCAACGGCAATGACATCGACGAGCTGGATCAAACGCGGCACGGGGCGGGCAAAAACACCCTGGGCGGCGGCTCCAACTTCGCCTTTGCGGATGGCAGCGCCCGCATGCTCAAATCCGGGCGCTCAATCTACCCGGTCAACCTGTGGGCAGTGACCGACGCCTACCGAGTGAACAACGCCACCCTGGTGAAGCCGTAAGTTTCCAGCCCCCAGCAAAAGGCCCATGGCTGGTGCCATGGGCCTTTGGTTGAAAGTGCCGTGCGGGGCGGATCAGCCCTTGTGGTGTTCCTTCGCCCAAGTGTCCTTGAGCGTGATGGTCCGGTTGAAGACCGGCTTGCCCGGCTGGGAGTCTTTGGCATCCAGCGTCAGATAGGCCAGACGCTCCAACTGGTAACAGGTTCCGGCCTCGGCCCGGGCCAATGACGGCTCCAATCTGGCCATCACCCGCTCCAGGGAATGCGGGTTGAGATTGGATTTGAAATCCCCATCCGCATCCGGTTCAGGCACGGTGAACAGGCGATCATAAAGGCGCACTTCCGCCTCGATGGCATGCGGGGCCGAAACCCAGTGGATGGTGCCCTTGATCTTGCGGGCGGAGGTGGGACCGCCGGTTTTGCTGCCGAGATCGGCGCTGCAACGCAATTCGACCACCTGGCCGGCGGCATCCTTCACCACCTCGTCGCACTTGATGATGTAGGCGTATTTCAAACGCACCTCGCCACCGGGGCGGAGCCGGAAATACTTGGGCGGGGGCGTTTCCATGAAATCGTCCCGGTCTATGAACAACTCACGGGAAAACGGCACTTTGCGCGTTCCAGCGGCGGGATCCTCCGGATTGTTGATGGCATCCAATTCTTCCACCTGCCCTTCGGGATAATTGGTGACCACCACCCGGATGGGCTGCAGCACGCCCAGACGGCGTTGGGCCTGGCGGTTGAGTTCCTCACGGATGGCGTACTCCAACAGAGCCACATCGGTGAGGCCGTTGTATTTCGTCACCCCGATGCTGAAACAGAAATTGCGCAGCGCGGCGGCGGGCACGCCGCGGCGGCGCAGGCCGGAAATGGTGGGCATGCGGGGGTCATCCCAGCCCGTGACGAGCTTTTCCTGGACAAGCTGGAGCAGCTTGCGCTTGCTCATCACCGTGTAGCCCAGGCTCAACCGGGCAAACTCAAACTGACGCGGACGCGGCTGCTTGACCGGCAGCTTTTCCAGAATCCAATCATACAGCGGGCGATGCACCTCAAACTCGAGCGTGCAGATGGAATGGGAAATGCCCTCAATGCTGTCACTCAGGCAATGGGCGAAATCGTACATCGGATAAATGCACCACTGGCTGCCGGTATGGTGGTGCTCCGCATGGCGGATACGATACAGGACCGGGTCGCGCAGCCAGATGTTGGGCGAGGTCATGTCGATCTTGGCGCGCAGCGTCCGGGTACCGTCCGGGAACTCCCCGGCACGCATCCGGTCAAACAACTGCAGATTCTCCTCCACCGACCGATTGCGGAACGGGCTGTTCTGCCCCGGATGGTCGGGCGAACCCCGAAAGCGTTCAGTCTCCTCCGGGGTCAGGTCACAAATGTAAGCGTGACCGGCCTTGATGAGCAACACCGCGTAATCGAACAGTTGCTGGAAATAGTCCGAGGCGTAAAAAGGTTCCAGTGCCTTATCTACGTTGCGGGCGACCGGAAGACCGGCACCCGATTGGTCACCGGCGGCCTTCATCGTCAACACCTGGTCCGCCCAACCGGCGATGAGCCAGCGCACATCGGCCTGGATGGATTCCACATACTCCACCTCTTCCTTGGTGGGGTTGGTGTCGTCCATTCGGATATTGCACAATCCATTGAACTGCAAGGCAATGCCAAAGTTCAGACAAATGGATTTGGCGTGTCCTATGTGAAGGTATCCGTTTGGTTCCGGGGGGAACCGGGTGATGATGTGCTGATGCTTGCCGGCCACCAGGTCCGCCGCGACGATATCGCGGATGAAATCACTGGGAACCGGAGCGGCACTTTCGCTGTTGGTGCAATTTGTGTTCGACATGTTTAACCGGGCAAATTTGGTATCGGCTTTTGGCCAAAACACAAGACTTAAAGCCCGAATCCTCGCCATTGAAAGCGTCCAACGCCGGGACGCATGTTTTTTGCAGACTGCCAGTTGCAACCCGCACAGACCCCTGCTATTGTAGGGTCACTAATGCACTGCATGAAAGCCCACCTATGGCAGGCGGCTTGAAACAGGCACAAAACGGGGTCGGCCGACGGAGGCCGCCAGCGGTCAGAGCGCGTTGAACTGTATGAAATTCAAAACTGTACTGTTATTTGGCCCTCCGGGCGCCGGTAAGGGCACGCAGGGGAAAGTGCTGGGCTCCATTCCCAACTTCTTTCACATGGCCTGCGGCGACGTGTTCCGCAGCCTCACTGTGGATAGCGCGCTGGGCCGGAAATTCCTGGAGTATTCCAGCAAGGGCGAACTGGTGCCCGACGAATACACCGTGCAGCTCTGGCGCAACTCGATTGAAAAAAAGATCCAGGCCGGGCAATTCGTCCCCGAGCGGGACACCCTGGTGCTGGACGGCCTGCCGCGCAGCGTGCCCCAGGCGGAACTGCTGCAGGATGCCCTGAACGTGCAGGCGGTGTTTGCCCTGTATTGCCCGGACCGCCGCAAGCTCGTGGAACGGCTGCAACGGCGCGCGCTGCGCGACAACCGGCTGGATGACGCCAGCCTGCAAGTCATCGACCACCGGCTCAGGCTCTACGAAATCGAGACCGAACCGGTGCTCAACTTCTACGGCGAGGACTTCGTACACCGGATTGACGCCACGAATCCCCCGGTGGTGGTGCTGCACGACCTGTTGAGCATTGTCTCGGGCAGGGAACGGGATCCCGAGCACGAACTGGCCGAGGTCGAGGACCATTAGCTCCAAGGCTTCCCGGCTGCCGGGGCACAAGTCGGGGCCAATTGCCCAATACGCTTGCCGGACGGGGTTTCCTGAAGTAGCTTTCGCCCTGTATGGATAACCAGCTACCGCCAGCCATGGATGCCGGGGGCTCCGGAATGGGTGCCCAGCAGGTCACCCCTCCCGTGACGCTGCCCCCGCCCCTGATGGCCCCCGCACCCGCCCCCCGCAAACCGCGCCGAAGCAAATTCTGGCTCTCGGTTTCCATTGCCGGTTTCATTGTGGTGGGCTGCTTTGTCCTCTCTACAGCCTGAAAGGAATCGTCCTGGGCCTGGCCGGCGGCGGAGCCTCCATGCGCACCACCGGTCCCGACTTCATGGAAGTGGTGGTGGAGGACAATGACGCCGCCGACAAAATATTGGTGATCAACCTCAACGGCATCATCGGCAGCGAACCGATTGACGGGGCCGGCCTGACCCTGGCGGAGCTGATCACGGACCAACTCAAGCGGGCGGGCGAGGATGAGAAGATCAGGGCCGTGCTGTTCAAAATCGACTCACCGGGTGGAGAGGTGCTGGCGTCCGACGACATCTACCGCGCCATTGAGAAGTTCCAGAAGGAGCATAAAAAACCGGTGATCGCCGCCATGGGCGGACTGGCGGCCTCAGGTGGATACTATGTTGCCGCCCCCTGCCGCTGGATCGTGGCCAACGAACTGACCATCACCGGCAGCATCGGGGTGATCATGCACAGCTACAATTACCGGGGGCTGATGAAGAAGGTGGGCGTGCGGCCGGAAGTCTTCAAAAGCGGCAAGTTCAAGGACATGCTGAGCGGTGAGAAGGACCTGGATGAACTGACCCCCGGCGAACGCCTCCTCGTGGTCGAGGAGCGTGAAATGGTGCAATCATTGATTGAGGAAACCTTCGGGAAATTCAAAAGCATCGTCAAAGCCGGGCGGGACAATGCCGCCCGGGCGAATCAGAGCGAGGGCCAAAAACTGGCCAAAGACTGGGTCAACTACGCGGATGGCCGGATCCTCTCGGGCAAACAGGCCCACGAACTGGGCTTTGTCGATGAACTGGGCACCCTGGACACCGCAGTGGAGCGGGCCAAAAAAATCGCCGGCCTTGAGAATGCCAATCTGGTGCAGTACCAGATTCCGTTCGACCTCTCCCACCTGCTGCGCTTCCTGGGCAAATCCGAAGCCCCCGCCGTGAAAATCGACCTGGGTCTGGATCTGCCCAAGCTGCAGGTGGGGCGCATGTATTTCCTGAGCCCCACGGTGATTCATTGATTATGAAGAACCTGACCGTCATCACCCATCCCATCGTCCAGCACAACCTCACGCGGTTGCGCGACGCCCGCACCGCGCCGGAGGATTTCCGCCGCCTGCTCAGCGAGGCCGCCGCCCTGATGTTGTACGAGGCCACGCGCGACCTGAAGGTCAAACGCATCCCGGTCACCACCCCCATGGCGCGCACGCACGGCACCGCCATCGCCCGCAAAGTGGCGCTGATCCCCGTGCTGCGCGCCGGCCTGGGCATGATGGATGGCATGCTGCGCCTGCTGCCCGCCGCCCACGTGGGCTTCATCGGCCTGAAACGGGATGAAGTGACGCTGGAAGCAAAAGCTTACCACTACAGCCTGCCCTCCCCCATCAAAGACTTTGAAGTGCTGGTGGTGGATCCGATGCTCGCCACCGGCGGAAGCACCGTCACCGCGCTGGACCTCCTGCTGCACCACGGGGCCCGCCACCTGCGGGTCATCAATCTGCTGGCCGCCCCGGAAGGCATTGCCAAAGTGCGGGAGCACCATCCCAACATCCACATCTACACCGCCGCCATCGACCGCCGCTTAAACGCCAAAGGCTACATCCTGCCAGGCTTGGGGGATGCCGGGGACCGACTGTTTGGAACCTGAGGCGGAGCCTGATGGCTTAATGGGCCGGGAGGGAACAAACGTCCCACTCGTGCCAAAAGTGCGCCAAAATGACGCTTTCCGCCAGAATATTGGCTCACAATCATTCCTCAATCAATTGATTAACAATGCGTTATAAATCGGCACATGGCCAGCTTATAAAAATGCGGTGAGGGCCACACCTGCCAAACGGCAGGCGCGAACCCCACCAACACAAATACACTTATGACACTGTTTGGCATGTTGATTTTGGACCAATGGTGGTGGCTGATGCTGCCGGGTTTGCTGCTGGGAATTTACGCCCAAATCAAGCTCACCTCCACCTACCGAAGATACCTCGCGCAACCGACCGAAAACGGGATGAGCGGCGCCCAGGCGGCCCGGTTGATCCTGGATGATGCAGGGCTGAACCGGATGCCGGTGCAGGAGGTGCAAGGGCAATTGACGGACCATTACGATCCGACCAAGAAAGCCCTGTTCCTTTCGTCAGAAAACTACCATGGCCGCTCACTGGCGGCGGTGGGGGTGGCGGCGCATGAAGCCGGGCACGCCTTGCAGGACAAACAGGCCTATGGCCCGCTCAAACTGCGGATGATGCTGGTGCCGGTGACCCAATTTGCGAGCATGGCGGTGTTCGGCATCATCCTGCTGAGCTTCATCTTGAGCATGGCCAAGCTGGCCCCCATCGCCGTGGCGATTTTTGCCGCCATCGCCCTGTTCCAAGTGGTCACCCTGCCCGTGGAATTTGACGCCAGCAAACGGGCCAAGGCGCAGCTCCTTCGGCTGGGACTCATTTCCCCCCGTGAGCGGGAGGGCGTCTCCAAAGTCCTGAATGCCGCCGCCCTGACATACGTGGCCGCGATGGTCGCCTCGCTGATGGAACTGCTGCACTGGGTGCTCATCATGCGGGGAAACGACCGGGACTGAGGCAGCCGATTCCGCACACCACCGGCTTCCCTGGGGAGGGCCGGTGGTTTTTTTATCCCTGCATTGCGGTCCGCGCCGAGAAGCTTTACAGTCCCGAACCAATGACACGGCATACCACCGGCAGGGGCATGGGAAAGGCGCACGCAGGCGCCTGGCTCGCGGCAGCCTGGCTCGGGCTGTTGGGCCTGGCCAATCTCTGGGGCCAGGAGGCCCAGGTGATCATCCTCAGCCCCCACAACGAAAGCATCCGCGTGGAATTCGGAAGGGCTTTCAGCCGCTGGCACGAAGAGCGCCACCACCAACCCGCCCGGGTGGAGTGGCGCGACGTCGGCGGAACCACTGACGCCCTCAAATTTGTGCAGTCCGAATTCTCGCGCAAAACCAACGGCATCGGGATTGACCTGTTTTTTGGAGGCGGCCTGGAACCCTACCTCCTGCTGGCGGACAAGCGCCTCTCCTCCGCCTACCAACCCCCGGCGGACATCCTGGAAGGAATCCCGCTGACGGCGGCGGGAATTGAGATTTACGACCGGAACTTCACCTGGTACGCGGCCGCGCTCTCCAGTTTTGGCATCCTGCAAAACACCCGGGTGCAACGGCTGACGAAACTGCCTCTGGCGCGAAAATGGGAGGATTTGGCCGATCCGCACCTGTACGGCTGGGTGGGGGCCGGGGATCCGCGCAACAGCGGCACCATGAACACCATGTTCGAGGCCTTTCTCCAGGCCTATGGCTGGGAAAAGGGGTGGGATATCCTGGCCCGCATCGGCGGCAACGTGCGGAAGTTTGACCGCATCTCCTCGACCACCGCCAAGGACGTCACCCTGGGCGAAACCGCCTATGCGTTCGCCATTGATTTTTACGGGTTCACGCAGATCGCCATGGCGGGCCGGACCAACATGACGTTTGTGCTGCCCACGGATTTCACCGCCATCAACCCGGATTGCATCAGCATCCTCAAAGGCGCGCCCCACTTGGAGACGGCGCAGCGGTTCATCAACTTTCTCCTCTCCGAGGACGGCCAGCGGCTGTGGTTTCTCCCCAAGGGCCACCCACAGGGCGCGCGACAGCACTCCATTGAGCGGATGTCCATCCGCCCGGATTTTTACCGCCGCTACCAGGGCGTGAGCAACGTGGAGTTTTCCCCGTTTGACCTGCCGCAAAACTTCCGCTACGACAACTCTCTGGCGCGGAAGCGGCGCGACGTGATGGCGGCGCTCGTGGGCACGCTGCTGGTGGACACCCACCCGGAATTGAAGCTGGCCTGGCAGGCGATCATCCGGCGCGGGCGGCCCGCCGCAGAGGTGGCGGATCTGGGCCGCGTGCCAGTCACAGCGGAAGAGGCGCTGCAACTGGCGGCCGGGCCTTGGAAGGAGGCCGCCTTCCGCAACACCAAACAAATCGAGTGGCAGAACTGGGCCCAGCAGAAATACCGCCGTCTGACCCGGGGTGACGCACCGCCCGCCACCCACCAACCCTAGCCTAAATAATTTCCACCATGCGTGTTTCCATCCAAAACCTGGTCAAAAAATTCGGGGAGACCGTGGCCCTGAAAAACATCAGCCTCGAAATCGAACCCCAGGAGCTGTTCTTTCTGCTCGGCCCGTCCGGGTGCGGCAAGACCACGCTGCTGCGCACCATCGCCGGTTTTTATCAGCCGGATGACGGCACGCTACGGTTTGGCGACAAAACCATGAATGGCGTGCCGCCCCACCAGCGCAACACCGGCATGGTCTTCCAGAACTACGCCCTGTGGCCGCACATGACGGTGGCCGACAATGTGGCCTATGGTTTGGAGGTGCGCAAAGTCAGCAAGACGGAGATGAAGCAGCGCATCCAGGAGGCGCTGGCCATCGTGCAGATGGAGCCCTACGCCAGCCGGATGCCCAACCAGCTTTCCGGCGGCCAGCAACAGCGCGTGGCCCTGGCCCGTGCCCTGGTCATCAAACCGGACGTCCTCCTGCTGGATGAGCCGCTCTCCAATCTCGACGCCAAGCTGCGGCTGGAAATGCGCGAGGAGATCCGCCGCATCCACGAGCAGACGCGCATCACCACCATCTACGTGACGCACGACCAGAAGGAGGCCCTGTCCCTGGCCAAGCGTATGGCCATCCTGCGCGACGGCCGCATTGAGCAGATCGGCGATCCCCGCACCGTCTATCGCGCCCCCAACAGTCGTTTTGTCGCCGATTTCATCGGGGAAACCAACTGGTTGAGCGGCACCGTGACGGCCACGGACGCGGACGGCCTGCAGGTGCGGACAGAATCCAGCCTCTTCCAGGCCCCCCCCCAGTCGGCATTGCGCATCGGCCAGTCGGTATCCCTCGGCTTTCGTCCGGAAGCAGTGGAGATCGGCGAACAGTCCATCAACCAGATGAAGGCCAGCATTGCGCACGTCACGTATCTGGGGGAAGTGGAGCAATACGAATTGCAGGTGGGACCACAGGTGCGTATCAAGGCCTGCGAGCTGAACCCGCTGGCCATCCGCCAACCCGGGGAGGAGATGGCGATCTTTGTGCGGCCGCACAACCTGATCGTCCATGCCACCGAGACGGGCTCCACCCCTTCGCCAGCCTAAATGCCCTCGCCCAGGCTGACGGAGACGTCGTAGGTGACGGCCACCTCGGGCGGCAGGTCGGAGCCCTCCTTGGACAGCACGCGGTACTGGCGAATCTGGAAGGAGACCTCCCGGCCATCCTCCAGCCCCAGGAGGGAGTACTCCTCCTTGGTCATCCGGGCGCGAATCACCAGCCCGCTGGGCAGCTCCAACTCCAGGCGAAGCAGAATGCCCAGGAAATAGGTGTGCCGCAACATGGCGCGGTAGCGATACTGTGTGAGATCCGAGGAAACCTGGACGGCGTACGGCCGGAAACCGATGCGCACCCCCTGCCCGTCCGCCTGGCCGTGAGCGGGAAACTCCAACTCGGCCAAGCGGGCAACCCCGTTGCTGACGGCCAATTCCAGCACATTCATCACGCCGATGAAGCGCGCGACAAACTCGTTGCCGGGCCGGTCGTAAACCTCCCGGGGTGAACCGATCTGCGCCAGGCGGCCCTGCGAGAAAATGGCGATGCGGTTGGAGACCTCCATGGCCTCCTCCTGATCGTGCGTGACGAAAATCGTGGTCACATTCAGGTCGTGGTGCAGGCGCACGAGCCACTCGCGCAACTCCTGGCGGATTTTGGCATCGACGGCTCCGAACGGCTCGTCGAGCAGCAGCACGGTGGGGTTGGGCGCCAGGGCGCGGGCGATGGCCACGCGCTGGCGCTGGCCGCCTGAGAGCTGGTGGGGATAACGATTGGCCAGGCCCTCCAGACCGAGCAGACTGAGGAGTTCCTCCACGCGCTGCTGGATGGCCGCCGGCTTCCACTTTTTGATCTTGAGGCCAAAGGCGATGTTCTTGAGCACGTTCATGCTCTTGAACAGCGCGTAGTTCTGGAAGACAAACCCGATGTTGCGGTGCTGCACCGGCACATCATTCACCCGCTGGCCACGGATGAAGATATCGCCATCGGTGGGCAGTTCCAGGCCGGCAATCATGCGCAAAACCGTGGTTTTGCCGCTGCCGCTGGGCCCCAGCAACGCCATCAGTTCCCCATCCTGCACGGTGAAACTGATCCCGTAAACAGCGGGGACCTCACCGAATTTTTTGCTGATATTCCGCAGCTCAATACTCATGGGATTGGATTCAGTTAACCGGCGGCCGGGTCGGCTCCTGGGGCGCGGCCATGGCCAGTTTTTCCCCCAGGGCCATCTCCCGATGGTTGCGCCATTCCAGCCAGGTCTTCAAACCGAGCGTGATCAGCGCCAGGAAAGCCAGCAGACTGGCCACCGCAAACGGGGCCGCCGGATCAAACTCGTGGTACAACTTCTCCACCCGCAAGGGGATGGTGTCCGTCTGGCCGGTGATGTGGCCGGAGACCACGGACACCGCCCCAAACTCGCCCATGGCGCGGGCATTGCAGAGGATCACCCCGTACAACAGCCCCCATTTCACCGAGGGGAATGTGACGTGCCAGAAGGTCTGCCAGCCGGAGGCTCCCAGCGTCAGCGCCGCCTGCTCTTGCTCAGACCCGGTGGCCTGCATGACGGGAATCAATTCCCGGGCGACAAAGGGAAAGGTGACAAACACCGTCGCCAACACCATGCCGGGCACCGCGAAGATGATCTTGATTTCGTGCGCCGCCAGCCATTTGCCAAAGTAACCCTGGGCGCCGAACAGGAGCACAAACATCAGGCCTGAAACCACAGGGGAGACCGCAAACGGCAGGTCGAATGAAGGTGAGCAACAGTGATTTCCCCCGAAAATCAAACTTGGCAATCGCCCACGAGGCGGCCATGCCGAAGGCCACGTTGAGCGGCACCGTAATCACGGCCACCAGCAGGGTCAAACGGACGGCGGCCAGGGTGTCCGGATCCCTGAGCGAAGACAGGTAAACCGCCCAACCCTTGCAGAAGGCCTGGGCAAACACATTGATCAGCGGCAGGAACAGGAAGACCAGTGCAAACGCCATGGCCAGCCCGATCAGGGTCCACTTGATCAGGGGCGATTCCTGAGTGCTGCGGGTGGAGGCACTGATGCGCTCCTTGCGTTTTGACTTGGGCGCCATCATGAGTTTTCAAACTTCCCCGCCCAGGTTTCCACGCAGTTGATGAGAATCAGCACGACGAAGGAAAACACCATCAGCACCACCGCCAGGGCCATGGCGCCGGTGTAATCGTACTCCTCCAGCCGGGTCACAATCAGAAACGGGGCGATCTCTGTCTTGAAGGGGATGTTGCCCGAGATGAAAACAATGGAGCCGAACTCGCCGATGGCGCGGGCGAAGGCCAGGGCGAAGCCGGTGATGACGGTGGGCAAAAGGGTGGGTGCAATCACCGTCAGGAACGTGCGCAGGCGGCTGCTCCCCAGACTGGCTGCCGCCTCCTCCACGCTGCGGTCAAAGTTCTCCAGCACCGGCTGCAACGTGCGAACCACGAAAGGCATGCCGACAAAAGTCAGCGCGATCACCACCCCCAACGGGGTGTAGGCGCCCTTGATGCCCCAGGGGGAAAGGTAGCGACCCAGCCAGCCATGCTCCGCAAAAAGGCTGGCCAAGGTCAGCCCCGCCACCGCGGTGGGGAGCGCGAAAGGAAAGTCCACCATCGCATCAATCAGACGGCGGCCCGGGAATTCATAGCGAACGAGCACCCAGGCCAGCAGGGTGCCAAAGGTGGCATTGGCAAAAGCCGCCGTGGCCGAAGCCCCAAAGGTAAGCTTGTAGGCCGCCAGCGCCCGGTCGCTGGTGGCCAGCGTCCAGAACTCTTTCCAGGAAAGGTCAAAGGCCCGAAAAAACAGCCCGGCAATGGGAACCATGACGATCACGCTGAGGTAAAACAGCGTGAAACCCAAGGTGAGCCCAAAGCCCGGCAGGGGACTGAATTTTTTCAAAGCCATTGCTCAATTAGTAAACCGAAACAAATGATAGCGGTAGCAAAAACCACGTCCTCGCCGCAGAAAAAACCGGCGCGGCCCACCACCGGGCCGCGCCACGAACCGTCTCCAATCAGCGGTGACCTGGCGCGGGTTGAAACCGCTCAGACCGCCACCTGCTTGCGAGCCTCATCCGCCAGGGCGGTGCTGAGGTAGCGTTCGCCCGTGCTGCAACCAATGGTCACAATCAGTTTGCCTTTGTATTCCGGGCGGGCGGCCACCTGCAGGGCGGCGAAAACGTTCGCCCCAGTGGAGATGCCCACCAGCAGGCCTTCCTCCTGCGCCAGTCGCCGCGCGGTCACAATCGCGTCCTCGTTGCTCACGGTGATGACCTCGTCCAGAATCTGCAGGTTGAGATTCTTCGGCACGAAGCCCGCGCCGGTGCCCTGAATCTTGTGCGGACCGGGCTTGACCGGCTCCCCGCGGCGCGTCTGGGTGATCACCGGGGAATCCTTGGGCTCGACCGCAATGGAAAGGAAGCCGGGTTTGCGCCCCTTGATGACCTCGCTGATGCCGGTGATGGTGCCACCGGTGCCCACGGCCGACACCAGGATATCGACCAGGCCGTCGGTGTCGGACCAGATTTCCTCCGCCGTGGTGCGGCGATGCACCTCCGGATTGGCCGGGTTGTTGAATTGCTGCGGGATCCAGGAATCAGAGATTTCCTTGTTCAGCTCCTCCGCACGGCGAATGGCACCTTTCATGCCCTCGGCCGCCGGGGTCAGCACCAGCCTGGCCCCCAGCAGGGCCAACAGGGTGCGCCGCTCCAGACTCATGCTCTCGGGCATGGTCAGGACGAGCTTGTACCCCTTGGCCGCCGCCACGAACGCCAGCGCGATGCCGGTGTTGCCGGAGGTTGGCTCAATGATGGTGGTCTTGGGTGTCAATATGCCTTCGCGCTCCGCCGCGCTGATCATGGCCGCACCAATGCGGTCCTTGACACTGCCGAGCGGATTGAAGAATTCAGCCTTCACGGCCACGGTGGCCGCCAGGCCGGCCGCGATCCGATTGAGTTTTATCAGCGGCGTACGACCGACGGTGCTGATCACATCTTGATGAATGGGCATTGTTTTTCCTGTTGTTTGATGGTTTGGGTTGCGTTTTAAAATGTCAAATGTTGGCGGCGTAGGCCATCAGCTTGCGATGCTCCGCGAGAATCGCCTGCACCGCCAGGGCCAGGGCCAGTTCCTTCACGGCTTCGGGCGCCGTCTGGGGTGTCTCCAGTGTGATTTCAAACGGACGCGGAGCGGTCTGGGGCGGGGCGCACAAAATCCCCTCAAAAGCGTCGCAAATAATGCCGTTGCGCGCGGCAAAGCCATCGATGATCTCCCCGTGATTGACCGGCAGGTGCGGATGCACCCGCGCCAGGGCCGGGGCCAGCAACAACTGCGTGAGCGCCGCCCCGTGCGCGTAACCGTAAAAACCGGGGCTGGTGTCATCCGTGTGCAGCGAGATCAGGCCCTGGAAATCGCCATCGGAAAGTTCCTGTTCCAGAAACCGCACCTCCGGCTGCCGGGTCGCCCCCCAGAACTCGCGGTTCAAATCCCTGCCCGCCGCTGATTCCCGGGTGCCCCGGCGCAGCCCCGAGGGGTTGCAGGCCGGGTAGATTTGCAGGCAGTAACCCGTTGCCCATTCGGGATGCTCCACCAGTTCAAGCAGCAGCCGCAACGCCGCCGCCACCCCTTCCGGCTCATCCCCGTGGATCCCGGCAAAAATGGCCACACGCGCCAGATCCCCGCCATCCCGGGGCCCCATGAAAAGATAGCGCGGAAGCACCAACTCCCCCCGCACCCAGGCGGCCCGCCAATCATTGACCCCCAAAAAGTGCCGGGAAGTTTCCAAATGTGCCTCCACCGGACTCAGGCAGGCATCAAGCCAGGCCAGATCCCGCAGGGCCTCGCCCGAAAGACCGTCCGCCGTTGAATGAAATGGTTGCACGTCAAGTTTCATGCTGTCGGGCGGTCCCGGCCTATTTCCGCAGGCCGCTGCAAATCTGGTCGAAGACCGCACCCTCGGCAAAGTGGTCCCGGTGAGCCTTCTGCCAGCCGCCGAAAGCCTCATCCACCGTCACCATTTGCACCTCCGGGAACTGGGCGCGGAACTTCGTCCTTACCTCCGCCAACCGGGGCCGGTAATGGTGCCGGGCGGCAATTTCCTGCCCGGCCGGGGTGTAGAGAAAATCCAGATAAGCCTGGGCCACCTTCACCGTCCCCCGCTTCTGGGCCACTTTATCGACCAGGCAGACCGGTGGTTCGGCCAGAATGGACAGCTTGGGGACCACCAGCTCAAAATCCTGCGCCGCCCCCAGCCCGCGCAAGGCGAGCAAGGCCTCGTTTTCCCACGCGATCAGCACATCGCCAATCTGCCGCTGCACAAAAGTGGTGGTGGCCCCACGGGCACCGGAGTCGAGCACCGGCACGTTCTTGAAGAGGCGACTGAGAAACTCCCGGGCTGTGGCCTCGTTGCCCCCCGGCAAGCGCAAGGCGTATGCATACACCGCGAGGTAATTCCACCGGGCTCCTCCGGATGTCTTTGGATTCGGCGTCACCACCGCGACCCCGGGTTTGGCGAGGTCCCCCCAATCCTTGATGCCTTTGGGATTGCCCTTGCGGACCAGGAACACAATCGTGGAAGTGTAGGGGGCACTGTTATGGGGCAGCCGCCCACTCCAATCCTTGGGCACCAAGCCACCTTTGACCGCAATGGCGTCAATGTCATAGGCCAGCGCCAGCGTCACCACGTCGGCTTCCAACCCATCAATCACCGAGCGTGCCTGTTTGCCGGAACCACCGTGCGATTGCTGAATAGTGACATCGTCACCCGTCTTGGTCTTCCACTCGCGGGCAAACGCCGCGTTGATGTCCCGGTACAGTTCCCGGGTGGGGTCATAGGAAACGTTGAGCAGTTTGACTTCCCTGGCCAACCCGGCCACGGAGCCCAACAGCAGGCACGACATCAGCAAAACGCCAATGTTCCAACCACGGCCCGGGCGCGGATGAATTTCGGCTGCCATTTGATTGTGATCGTTTACTTTCATAAGCCCGCCATCGTTTCAGGGCGAAACCAGTCACAGGGTTGGCCACGGCCAGCACCCGTTAACGCCCGCAAAATAGCTCAATACATTATTATGTCAATCATCTTTATTATGATTGCTCAACTCAGGTTTCCCAAGTACGTTAGCACCAGATGTTTGTTTTGCAACCAAAGCACGACTGCCAACACCGATTTCAGCCAATTGAATAATTCGCCCGGTGAAGGTGGGCACCAAGGGCTGCGAAGGTGAAGAAATATAGTGAAAAGGCTTGCCTGCGGGAGGAAAAAACCTAGTGTCAACAACTGCCTGGACGCCATGAGTGTGGATGTCCATTGAGGCTGAGAAATGTGAAGTTAACCGGTTATCTGACAATCAACCCTCTGTTGCAGCGCAACAGTTGATCCGTTAGGCAATGGAGACTTCCCCGGGCTTGCCGCCCAATCTCAGCCTCCCGTTTAAACCATAAATCTGATTCAGAAATCAGCGCCAGTTCAGCACGTATGCTTACCATGGAAGAAGCCCTGAAGCAAAGCCATTTGCGCTTTGCGGCAGGCGAAATTGTGAAGGGAACCGTCATCGAAGTCCGCCAAAAAGAAGTCATGGTGGACATCGGGTACAAGAGTGAAGGTGTCATTCCCGGAGGAGAATTTGATAACGTCGCCAACGTCAAAGTGGGCGATGAAGTGGATGTTTTGATTGAGAAGCTGGAAAACAAGGATGGCATGGTTGTGCTGTCCAAGGAGAAGGCTGAGTTCAAGAAGAACTGGGACCGCATTCTCCAGATCGCCAACGAAGGCGCGAAGGTCATGGGCAAGGTTAAGAGCGCCGTCAAGGGCGGGCTCATTGTCAACATTGGCGTGGAAGCCTTCCTGCCCGCCTCCCAGGTGGACATCGTGCCGCCGAAGAACCTCCAGATTTACGTGGGTAACACCTACGAGTTCAAGGTGGTCAAAATCAACCAGGAACGTCAGAACGTCGTCCTGTCCCGCCGCGAACTCATTGAGCAGGAGCGCAACGAGCGCCGCTCCAAACTGCTGGCCGACATGGTGCCGGGCGACATCCGCAAGGGCACCGTCAAGAACATCACCGATTTCGGCGCGTTCATCGACCTCAACGGTCTGGACGGCCTGCTGCACATCACCGACATGAGCTGGGGCCGCATTGGCCATCCGTCCGAGTTGCTCAAGGTCGGCCAGGAAATCGATGTGGTGGTGCTGGACATCAACCGCGAGAAGGAACGCGTCAGCCTGGGTCTGAAGCAGAAGCTGCAGAACCCCTGGGAAAACATCGAGGCCAAGTATCAGGTCGGCCAGAAGGTCAAGGGCAAGGTCGTCAACCTGGTTCCCTACGGCGCCTTTGTGGAACTGGAACCCGGGGTCGAAGGCCTGGTGCATGTCACCGAGCTGTCCTGGACCAAGCGCATCGCCAAGCCTTCCGACGTCCTCAAGCAGGAACAGGAAATCGAGGCGGTGGTGCTGGGAATCAACCGCGAGGAGCAGAAGATCTCCCTGGGCATTCGCCAGCTCGAAACCAATCCGTGGGACCAGGTGCAGGAGAAGTATCCCGTGGCCACCAAGGTCAAGGGCAAGATCCGCAACCTCACCAGCTACGGCGCGTTTGTGGAACTGGAAGAGGGCATCGATGGCATGATTCACGTGTCCGACATCTCTTGGACCCGCAAGATCAATCACCCCTCCGAAGTCCTCAAGAAGGGCGACGAAGTCGAAGCCCAGGTGCTGGAAATCGACAAGACCAACCAACGCATCGCGCTGGGCGTCAAACAGCTCAGCGAGGATCCGTGGGAGAACATCGACAAGTATTACAAGGTCGGCGATCTCGTCACTGGCAACATCACCAAGCTGGCCAGCTTCGGCGCGTTTGTCGGCATGCAGTACGACATCGATGGCCTGGTACACATCTCGCAGGTCAGCGAAGACCGCGTGGACAAGATCAAGAACGTGCTCAAGGTGGGCCAGGAAGTCACCGCGCGCGTCATCAAGATCGACCGTTCCGACCGTCGGATCGGCCTGTCCATCAAGGCGGCCAACTACACCAACGAGCAGTTGCAGGCGGAGCAGAAGATTCTGGACGCCCTGAAGCCGGGTGAAGATCTGGTGGCGCTGCAGCACGCCTTTGAACAGGCGGACGAAGAGCGCGCCCGCGAAACCGACAAAGCCCCCTAAGGCCCCGGTCAATCGGCACCTTTAACACCAGGCCGCTCCCGCTTCGGGAGCGGCCTTTTTGTTTGGATTGTTCCGAGACCGGCGGGCTTGACCTCCACCGGGCCCGCAGTAACATCCCCACCATGAACGCGGACCCATGGCAATCCCCCACCACCCTGCCGCGTCAATTGAGCTGGGGCGTCATGCCAAAAAAACAACTGCTGTCCATCCTGTGCGCCGTGATGGCGCTGGCTCGCACAGCCCAGCCCGCCACCCAGTCCTGGCAGCAGACAGTGGAGAATGATTGGCTGCGGCAGGATGCCAAACGGATGCCCCCTCCCGCCCAGTCTGCCCAGAATTCAAAACCCGCATTCACCGCTTCCGGGATTCCCTTTGCTGCGGTTGCCCAGCGTGGCTTGAAGCTGGCGGCCAGCCTGAAACTTTCAGGCGTGAGAACGGAGGACGATGAATCCGCCCTCCATCAGTCAATCACCCAATGGCGTGAGTTGCCAGCCGCCGCCGCTGAGGAAACCCGGCGGAAAGCCTATTTTCAACTGCACTGGGCCATTCGCAAAATGACCCTGCGAAACCCATTGCTGGATTTCGACCGGGTTCTCTTTGTGAAACGCGCCCCCGGGATTTTTCCGCACATGTCAGACCAGCACTACGGCTGGTGGTCGCGACCGGGCGGCGGAATCTGTGTGCTGGAAGGGATCAAGTCCGATGCTCCCACGGTGCGCTGCCTGACCACCGGCATGGCCCCTGGGAGCTTCATCGGCCCCGACCTCTCCTATGACGGCAAGCAGGTGTTGTTCGCCTATTGCAAATATCATCCGCAGGTGGCGGATATGGAGAAAGCGGACAAGGACAAACTGCCGGCCGATGCCTTCTATCACATTTATGAAATGAACCTGGATGGCACCGGCCTGCGCCAGATCACCCGGGGTCGCTATGATGATTTTGACCCCCGCTATCTGCCGGGCGGCGACATCGCCTTTGTCTCCACCCGCAAAGGCCTGGCACTGCAGTGCACCAAGGCGTTTTCGGATTCCACCCGGGCAAATGACCTGCCTGACAGCTACGTGCGGTGTGGCGGTGACAACCGGCGTCCGGTACCTGTGTTCACCCTTCACGCCATGGATGTGAATGGCCGGAACATGCGCCCCTTGTCCGCCTTTGAGAACTTCGAGTGGACGCCCTCTGTCGCCAGCGATGGACGCATCCTCTACACCCGTTGGGACTATATTGACCGCTTCAACGGACATTTCTTCAGCCTTTGGTCGGCCAACCAGGACGGCACCAACCCCCAACTCGTCTATGGCAACTACACGGTGAAGCCCCAGGTCAAGTTTGAGGCCCGTTCCATTCCAGGCTCCGCCAAGCTGGTCATGACCGCCGGAGCGCATCATTCCATCACCGGAGGTTCGCTGTGCCTGCTCGACCGTGAGAAAGGCACGGAAAACGACGCCCCCATCACGCGCCTTACGCCCGACGTGGTTTTCCCGGAAACCGGCGGCTGGCCGGAGCACTATTACGCCAATCCCTGGCCATTGTCCGAGGAGTTGTTCCTGGTCGCCTGGTCGGACCGCAAACTGCCGCCGCACACCCGCGTGGCCGATGATCGCAATCCGCCCAACGCCATGGGCATCTACCTGCTGGACGCCTTCGGCAACCAGGAATTGCTGCATCGTGATCCGGAAATCTCCAGCATGTATCCCATTCCGGTCGCCCCCCGTGTCAAACCAACCGTGCAGTCAACGGTGGTGGATCTGGACGATTCCAAACAAGAGGGACGCTTCTTCGTTCAGGATGTTTACCAACGCCTTCAGGGGGTTGCCCGAGGCACAGTCCGGCACTTGAGGGTCATCGGCGTTCCACCCAAGGTGCAGCCTTTCATGAACAATCCTGTGCTGGGTGTTTCCGCTGAGGATCCTGGAAAATTTGTCCTGGGAACAGTCCCGGTCGAAGCGGATGGTTCAGCCTATTTCCGGGTACCCTCCGGCTTGCCGGTCTTTTTCCAGGCGTTGGATGCGAGCGGGGTGGCGGTGCAAACCATGCGCACGCTCTCGTATGTGATGCCCAACCAGACTTTGTCCTGCATCGGCTGCCATGACCACCGTGACACCGCGCCCCGCCCAACATCCCACCCCGCCCTGGCGGCGGTTCGCGAACCCTCCAGACTTCGCCCCGGGCCTTCCGGTTCCTGGCCGCTGCGATTTGATCAACTTGTGCAGCCTGTGTTGGACAAAAACTGTGTTTCCTGCCACCGACCGGAGAGCCCTGACGCCCAAGCCGCCAAACTGGATCTCACCCCCTCCAAAGCCTACCAAAGCCTGTTGGGTTTTGGCGGAGAGGATTTGAAAAAGAAGGCATTTGAGCGCGACCGATCCATCGTGGGAGAAGGCACCTGTGCCACCAGCAAACTATGGGCGATTTTAACCGCTCCCGCCGGACACCGGGAGGTGAAGCTCGACCCGCAAAGTCTTGAACGCCTCGCCACCTGGATGGATACCTACGCCCACCGCCTGGGCCACTATAGCGACCAGCAGGAAAAGGAGATCCTCGCTTTCCGCACAAAAGTGGCAGATTTACTGGACGACACGGTCAAGTGAGTCAAAAACGCAAAATGAAACAGGGCGAAAGCCTGAAGTTGCCCTGGCCGCGCCAAACATTGGAAACCACACATTCTTCCGCCAATTCATCCGAGAAATGACCCGCCTTGCCACAAGGGATTCGGGCTGCCGGAGCGGCCCGCAAGGGCGGGCGGTGGTTGATCAATAGCCGCCCGCGCCGATTTTTCCCGCTCCACCCGTCCCGCCAGTGGCCGCGCGCCGCCGGTACTCATCCAGCATGGCGGCAGTGGCGGTGGCTCCGCAACGGGATCCACCCAGATCGCGCACCTTGATGAGGCCATCCAGATCGCGCACGCCGCCCGCCGCCTTGACTTGCACCCGGGCGGAACAGGAGGCCCGCATCAACTTGAGATCGTGCTCGGTGGCCCCCTGGTAACTGTATTTCCCGTCCGGACCTTTGACAAAGCCATAACCGGAGGAAGTCTTCACCCAATCGGCCCCGGCCCGTTCGCTGATTTCGCACAGTTTGCGTTTCAACTCATCCGCGCCCAGACCCGCCCCACCCTGCGTCAGGTAATCGTTTTCAAAGATGACCTTCACCCGGGCCTGGTGCCGGTGGGCGGCCTCGCAGACCGCCCGAATATCCTGTTCCACATAGTCCCAATCGCCCCCCATGGCCTTGCCCACGTTTATCACCATGTCGATTTCCGCCGCGCCGTCGCGACAGGCGGTTTCGGTTTCCATCCGCTTCACCTCCGTGGCGCTGTTGCCGTGAGGAAAACCAATCACCGCCCCCACCAACACCCCGGAACCTTGCAGCAACTGCGCGGCACGCGCAGCAAAGTAGGGTTTGACACAAACCGAGGCGACCCCATAGCGGGCCGCCAGACGGCAGCCCTCCTCCATCTCCCGATCCGTCATGGTGGGATGCAGGAGGGAATGGTCGATCATCTTCGCGAGTTCTTCGTAGGTATATTTCATGAGTCAGAAAATGTTGATCAGGCAAAGTAGGGCTGGAGCACATTGCGAGCCACGCAGAGGGCGCGCTGCCGGTCGGGCAAGGTTTTGCCAAAGGTTTCATCCTCCACCTCAATACAGACCGGGCCGGTGTAGCCCAACTCCGTGAGCAGGCCCATGAAGGCAGCCCAGTTGATGTCACCAAACCCGGGAATGCGGGGCAAATGCCACTGCCCGGGAAAGGCGAAGATCCCCACCTCGTTGAGGCGTTGGCGTTGGATGTTCATATCCTTTGCATGCAGGTGGAACAGCTTGCCCTTGAACTCGCGCAGCGCGCCCTCCCACTCCATGAATTGCAGCACGAAATGCGATGGGTCGAAATTCAGGCCGAAATGGGCGCTCGGTATATCCGCAAACATGCGCCGCCAGATCGCGGGCGAGGTGGCCAGGTTTTTACCGCCCGGCCATTCATCGCGGGAAAAGGACATGGGGCAATTCTCAATGCCGATACGGACCCCGTGATCCTCGGCCAGGGCCACCAGTGGGCGCCAGGTTTTCAGGAAGCGCGGCCAGTTTTCATCCACTGTCCTGGTGTGGTCACGACCAACGAACGTGTTGACCTGGGTGAGTCCGAGCCGAGCGGCGGCCCGAATGACTTTTTGGAGATGCGCAACGGCACGCCGGGCCGCCTGGAGATCGGGATCGAGGGGGTTGGGATAATAGCCCAGGCCACTGATGGCCACCTGGCGGGAGGCACAGAGGGCACGAATTTCCGTGGCGCGCGTGACCGACAGGTCATCCACATCAATATGGGTGACCCCGGCAAACTTGCGCTCAGCCTTGCCGACCGGCCAGCAGACGATCTCGACACAGGCAAACCGCTCCCGGGCGGCAAATTCAAGCACTTGTTCGAGGTTTAACTCAGGAAGAATGGCACTTACAAATCCAAGTTGCATAAGCTTATGGGGTTGTGGGGACCATGTTGCCGCGAACCAGCGGGCGCGGTCAAACGCAATTTGAGCTATTTTATGCGCGCCACCGCATTGAGGGCGGAGACTGTGAAAATCAGAGGGTAGAGTTTCTCGTAATACCACAGACGTGCGAAATAGAACCCGATGGGAGAAGGCTGTCGCCAGGCCCCGGATTCCACCTGGGACACCAGCCAATGCGTGCCCCAATCACAGGCATTGCGCACATTTTCCAGAGTGTTCGGCAACAATAACTTGGGATGTGACAACAAGTTTGCCAAGGCCTCCACTGCCAGGGCGGTCTCCTCAATGGACGCCGGGCCACCCGGCACCCCACCCCAACTGCCGTCGGACAACTGTGCCCGGACCAGCCACAGTGCCCCGTTATTCAGTGGCTCCACAAGTTGCAGGTAAGACCGGGCGACCAACTCGGGAAGGGCACACAGCACCCGCGCTGTGCCATAGGTGGGATTATCCTCGCGCAAGGCGAACTGGTTGCCAAACCAAAGCGGTACCCAGGCCCCGTCATCCTGCTGCACAGCAATCAGATATTGGACGGCCCGGGTGATGGCCGCCTGCAAGCGTTGCTGCAATTCCGTGGGCGCAAGATCAAGCCAGACCAGCCAAGCCCGCAAGGCATGGGCGGTCAGGTCCGCACTACTGCGGTCAAATGGCAAATGTCCCCATCCCCGGCAAAAAGTGGGAATACCACCATCACGGTTTTGCAGGCCGAGCAACCACCCGAGCCCGGCACTGGCCGCCGCCAGGTTTTCAACGGGGTCCCCCCCAAGGGCGCGCAGCGCCAGCAGCGCGCCCGCCGTATCATCAGCGTCGGGCACTCCTCCGCTTAAATCGGTCCACGCCCACCCGCCCGGAGCAGCCCCGGTGTAAGGATGCGGCTGGCGGTATTGCTGGGCCAGGAGCCAGCGGCGAACGGTTGCCGCCTGGTTGTCATCCAGACCCGTTCGGGTTTTCTCCTCCACCGACATCAACGCCGTTGAGGCAAGGGTGGTCAACCAGGTGGCCAGATTGGTGTCAATCGGCCAACTGCCATCCGGTCGGACCGAACTGGCGAGAAAACGCAACCCCTGGGTCACCACGGGATGCGTGGATTTACCGCTGGACGCCAGGGCCATGATGACGAAACTGGTCAATGGGGTGGCCTCCAGGAACCCCCCACTGGCCGGTTGGATGCTCTCCAGGCGGCACATGGCCCTCTTGATCGCGTGGTTGCGGACAAAATGCGGGAGGGGATTGGTGGGCGGACGATGCTGGTGGCGGGCGTACCCGATGGAGATCAGCGCCGGCAAGGCGTAACTCACCACCGGCAGGCGCAGGGCGGCAAACCAGGACTGCGGCAGCACCGCCAGTTCAAACGGCAACGGCAGCACATGCCGCCACGCCTCTGGCAATGGACCCAAACGCCCCCCCAGCACGGCGGTCATGAGAATCGGCACGGAAAAAGTCCGGTCACGCCCGTAGCGATTGGCAATGGACGGGACGAGGATGTGGGGTTCCAAGCGACCCGCCCGCTGTTTGATCCACCGTTCGGCGGCCTCGACCACCGGCCCATAATGCTGATCTGCGCCAGGCACCATGCCAAACACTGACCAAACAATGACCGTGGTACTAAGGTTACTGAGGCTGCGTTCGGTGTCGCCCCAACCGCCATCCCCATTGGCGTGCCGGGCAAGCCAGTCAAGGCCCTGATGGATCAGGTTTTCCTGGAGTGAGGGTGGAGAATCGGGCAATGCAGCCGAAGCCGCCCCATATTGGCACTGCGCCAAGGCACCGACCGCCGTGGCCGTGCTGAGGGCACTGCTGGAAAGCTCGCCCACCCAGTAGCCATCCAGGGTGCGAGCCTCCAGGAGTTGCTCCACAGCGCACGCCCGTGCGTGCATCAACCGGTTGGTGTCAAAGTTCACGGAAATACCAAATAAATGGGCGCACAAGAGACTTTATTTCCCCCCTCCATTACGCCCTAGCCATAGGTAACCATTTTTTGAACTCAGCGGCAAGCCTGGTCATAAAAAAGACGGACTCGCATGGCAAGTCCGTCTTTTTGTAGTCCCGAATCACCGGGAAATGGTTGGAATAAACCCGGGCGACCTAACTTTTTGGCTCCTCGGACGGGCCAGCCTCAGGCGCGGCGGGTTCGGTTTTTTCCTGCTCCTCACGTTCAGCGATCACCGCTTTGCGCGACAGACGAACCCGGCCCTTTTCATCCAAGCCCAGGTACTTGATGGTGATTTCATCACCGACTTTGACAATATCCTCGGTCTTTTTCACGCGGAAGTTGGCCAGTTCGCTGACATGGCACAAACCTTCCTTACCCGGCAAGTACTCAATGAAAGCGCCGAAGTCCTTGGTGGAAACAACCCGGCCACGGTAGTTCTTACCGACTTCAGCCTCCTCAGTGGAAACTTCCCGGGGCGGTTGCCCTTCGCGCGGCTGCCGACCACGAGGTTTGTCGAATTTGGCCGGCTTGGCCGGGGGAGCGTCATTCGCCGGAGCGGCCTCGCCAGAACCGGCAGGACGGGCAATCGCCTCGCCACGGTCTTCCATCGCTGCCTTGCGGGAGAGACGGACACGACCTTTTTCGTCAACGCCGAGGCATTTGACCATGATTTCATCGCCCATTTTGACGACGTCTTCCACATTCTTGACGCGGAAATCAGCCAGTTCACTGACATGGCACAAACCATCGCGCCCTGGCAGGAACTCAACAAAAGCACCGAACTCCTTGATGGTAACAACTTTGCCCTTATAGATTCGGCCAATTTCAGCTTCCGCCGTGATACCTTCAATGGCTTCACGGGCAATCTGCAAGCC
>CAIYYI010000395.1 GCA_903930345.1 uncultured Verrucomicrobiota bacterium | reverse complement strand
TTGAAGGTCTTGTGCCGGGCGGCCAACTCCGGGGAGAGACCGATGGAGTGCTTGGCGCCAGTGTTGGTCAGCCGGGGCGGGCGGGGGTGATCGGTGGGCAGTTCCAGGGTGGGGGCGTCCGCCAACTGTTGGCGCCAATAGCCCATCTGCCGCTCCAGCTCCGGCCCTTGCAGCCATTGCCTTTGCCAGGCGGCGTAGTCGGCGTACTGCACGGGCAGAGCGGGCAGGCTGGCGGGGCGGTGGGCCAGGGAATCGGCATAGAGGGCGGAAAGCTCGCGGATGAAAACCTCAAGCGACCAGCCGTCACAGGCCGCGTGGTGAAAGTTGAGCAGCAGCAGGTGATCCTGCGGGGCCATCCGGATCAGTTGGCACGCGAACACCGGGCCGGTGGACAAATCAAAAGGTGCACGTAAAAAAGCGGTGACCTGCCGGGCCAGGGTTTGCTCGGGTGTTTCCCCGGGCAGCAGCGCAAGATCGACCAGAGGCAGCGGCACCGGGGCGGGGGAGGCGACCTCCTGAATGGGGTTGCCTGCCTGCATTCGGATGGTGGTGCGGAGCACCTCGTGGCGGAGGATGATTTGGCCGAGGGCCTGCTGCAGGGCGGTGACATCCAAAGTTCCTGCCAGACGGTAGGCCAAGGGGATGTGGTAGGCAGTGCTCCCCGACTCGTACTGTCCCAGGAACCACAGCCGCTCCTGGGCGAAGGAGAGGGGAAGCGGAGCGGTGCGCAACGCCAGATCAATGGGCGGCAGAGCCGTCTCCTGGGACTGGCCGAGCCGTTGTGCCAACTGCGCGACAGTGGGAGATTCGAAGAGATCCCGAACGGCCGGGCGAATTTGCAGCACCCTGCCAAGGCGGGCAATCACCTGCATGGCCAACAGGGAGTGGCCGCCCAAGGCGAAGAAATTGTCATGGATGCCCACTGTAGGCAGGTTCAGGACCTCTTGCCAGATGGCTGCCAACTGGGTTTCCAAGAGGTTACGCGGGGGGACGTGAAGGGTGCTGATCGTCAGCTTGCGGCCCTCCATTTTGGCGAGCGCCCGGCGGTCCACTTTGCCGTTGGCATTGAGGGGCAGCCGGTCGATGACCAAAAAACAGGCTGGAATCATGTAGTCGGGCAGGCGGTGGGCCAGCCATTGCCGCAAATCGTCTGCCTGCAAGGCATGCCCCTCAGCCGCCACCACATACCCTTCCAAGCGCTTGGTTTCCAGGGAAGCATCCCTTACCACCACCGCAGCATTTATCACTGCCAAGTGCTGGCACAGCACATTCTCGATCTCTCCCAACTCGATTCGAAATCCGCGGATCTTCACCTGATGATCCATCCGGCCAAGATATTCAATATTGCCATCGGCCAGGTATCGAGCCCAATCCCCGGTCTTGTAAAGACGTGCGCCCGGCTCCAGCAAGAAGGGGTTGGGAATGAAGCGTTCGGACGTCAGGGACGGACGATTAAGGTAGCCACGTGCCAACCCGATACCGCCGATGTGCAGTTCTCCGGGTACGCCTATCGGCACGGGTTGAAGTTGCGCATCCAAAACATAGATGTGAATGTTCGCTATGGGGCGCCCTATGGGTACCGAGTGCAAAAGAGAGTTGCGACTGCAAGCCCACGCGGTGACGTCCACAGCCGCCTCGGTTGGGCCGTATAAATTGTGAAGTTCCGCAGAGAGCCTCGAGAAGAACCGATTTTGAAGTTCAGTCGATAAAGCTTCGCCGCTGCAAATGATCC
>CAIYYI010000394.1 GCA_903930345.1 uncultured Verrucomicrobiota bacterium | reverse complement strand
GGGCGGTACACCCGGCCACTAGCAATAGGCACACTGCCCCCATGGCATAAAGGCAACCTTTAGCCGTGCGGCAAGCGGTTCGCAGGCCTGATAAAAACAATCCAAATAGATGCATCTGGCTTATCCAACAGACGCAGCCTGTTCAGCGTTGGTTACAGATTATTTTTTCAGGGCGCTTTCGGCGTCCGGATCCGGTAAAACCGCCCGGTTCCCGCCGTGGGCACATCCAATTGCAGCACCCGGTTCGTCGCCGCCAATTCCACATCCACCCACCGCACCCAGCCCCCATTGCCGACGCTGGTCGTGTATTCAATCGTGTAGGAGCGGTTGGCCATGGCCGGGAAATACAGCCGGAATTGCCCGGGCACAGCGCCGACCGGCGCGGGCGTCACCTGCAACCGGCTCAGCGCGTCGTTCGGATTCGTCCCCGCCAGGTACTCCTGGTAGTTGCTCACTCCGTCTCCGTCATAATCCGCACTGCCATCCGAGGCCACCAGCGGATCCAGCCCGTTGGCCAGTTCCCAGAGATCCATCATGCCATCCCCATCGTAATCCAGCGGCGCCGCCAGGGGGCCGGGATTGGGCGTGGATACCGCCCAGTTCGCCGGGTCATTCCCATACGCCTGGTCAGACACCCGCTGCAGGGACATCCCGGTGCCATCCGCCCCCACCGGCCACGGCGCGGCATCGCGGTAATGCACATGCTCCACCACCACATACGGCACCTCGGTCAGGTTCGGCGCATCCGGCCGGCGCAACTCGATGTCCTCATCATTGTTCGCCAGCTTGCCAACGTACGGCCCCACAATGGTCACGCTGCCTGAGAGCCGGTACTTGCTCCTGAACGCCGCCAGCAACGCCGGCTGCAACGCCGGGTCAAAGCTCACCACCACCACATAATCGCCCGGCTGCACCACCAGGTTCGTGGGGAAGTTGTAATCCACCCCGTCCCTCAAATGCCACACGTTGGTCGGGCACAGCGGGTCGAACATTGGCACCGGCACGGTGCTGATGTTGTGCAGCTCGATGAACTCCTCCGCCACATTGTCATTGGTGCCCACATCCGGCGGGTGGTACATGATTTCGCTGATGACCACCGGCCCCACGCGCGGATATGCGTTGGGAGCCCCGGTTCCCAGGCGGAACTGCTCCGGCGTCCCGGGATCATCCTGGCCAAACGTCCGGCCACTCAGCGCCACAAACTGCTCCTCGCCCACACTGTTCAGGTAACGGCCAAACGACACCCCGTTCAGGGCCGCCCCAAACTTCACCAGGGTCCGGTGACCGCTGTACGGGTTGCCGGCCGGGGCCGTCAACACCACCTCATCCCCCGCTGAGCTGAGCGAAAACGGCTCCGCCGCCAGGGTTGAATTGGTGAAGGCGGTCTCATAAATCACCCGGTATCCGTTGGCGGCCAGGACCGTCCCCGACGGCAGTTGGTACTTTTGCCGGTTGTTGACGCTGTCGCTCAGCCACCAGCAGCTCAGGTCGATCGCCTGCGCCGTCAGGTTCCGCAGCTCCACGGCATCCTCCAGCGGCGGGTCCGTGTGCGTGAGCACCTCGTTGATCACCACATTCGTCAGCCACCGCCAATTGGCCGCGCCCGGCGAGGCCGTCTTCGGGAAGGCGATGACCGTGGCCGCCCCATCCGGGAACCGGCCCGACGAAACATCCGCGAGCTGCGCCCCAAAGGTCAGGCTGTCAATCGCCACCCCGGCCGCCGTGAACAGGCCCAAAGCCTCACCTGCGCCCCGCAGGGAGAAGCCCACGTGGTCCGCCCCCGCACCGGTGTTGGCATCCGCCACCAGCTTGCGCCAGCCATTCGTGCCACCACCGATGAAGGAGAGATCCGCCAGCCGGTGTTTCGTCCGGTCGGCGAGGTCATCCGTCACATATAGTCCGCCCACCGCCACCGGCTGGATGTTCGGGTTGTACAGTTCCACCCAATCCCCACCGCTGCTCGGGGACGCCATCCACTCGTTGATTCGCAGCGTGGCCACGTCAGCCAGGCTTGGCACCGACATGTTCGCCGAGCCCGGCGTGGGCACCGTCAGCACCCAGTTCGTCGTCCCATCCGGCACCCGGCCCACGGAGAGATCGGACGCCTGGAACCCGTACTGGACGCTGCTCAACAGGCTCCCGCCGTTCGCCAGGGTGTCGAACAGATAGACCGCTCCGCCATCTCCGTTCAGCGCAAACCCGGTGTTCGTCTCCCCCGCCGGCCACGAGTTTTCGCAATAAATCCGCAGGAACGATCCCGCCCCCAGCGTCATTCCGTCCAGAATCACAAACCGCCGCGCCACCAGCGGATCATCCGTCAGGCTCATCCCGCCCAGATTCACCGTGGCCGCCGTTCCGTTATAAAGTTCGATCCAGTCCGGGGTGCGTCCGTCCGGTGCCTGCACTGTCGTGTTGTTGGCCAGCACCTCATTGATCACCAGCGCGTTTCCGGACGGCTCCACGGTGTAGAGCGGGTTCGGTGCCCCGGGCGTCGGTTGCGCCAGGTAAACGATGTTGGTGGAGCCGTTCGGGCTCCGCCCTTGCGCCACATTCATCCGTTGACCCTGGTACATCACCAGGTCCACCACCACTTGGTTGGGGTCATACAACCCGATGCCACCCTGCACACTGCTCAGTTTGAAACCCAGATGATCCGGCCCCTGGCTGGGGCTGCCATCCGCCACCAGCCGCAAATAGCCATTCCCCGCCACGTAACTCAGCGGTGCCAGCGTGTGCAGGTCGTCCTCGCTCACCACCGCGTCGCTCAACCGCAGCCCGCCCACATTCACCGGCAGCGGATCCGCATTGTAAAGTTCCACGTAATCCGTGTCATACGGCGCCTCGCCAGCCGTCAGCCATTCGTTGATGAACACCCGCGTCGGACTCCCCTGCTCTGCCGTCCGGTTGGCCGTTCCCGCCGTCGGCACGCACAGGGTCCATTGCCCGCCCGCCATCCGCCCGATGGAGAGGTTGGCCAGTTGCGGCCCGAAACTCACGGAGTCCACCAGCGCCCCGCCTGCCTCCACCGCCGCGTACAGGTAGAGATCATCCCCCTGCTGGTTCAACCCGAAGCCCAGATGGTGACCCGGCGTGCCATCCGGATTGTCCCCATACACCACCAGCATCGCTCCCGCCGGCAGCAGCGTTCCGACCGGGAAGATGAACCGGTCCGGATTGGCCGGATCGTCCGTCAGCCGCATCCCGCCCAAATCCACTTCTTCCGCCCCGGTGTTCCGCAATTCGATGATGTCCGGGGTGCCACCCGCTGTGATCACCGCGCCGGCATTGGCCGCCAGGATTTCATTGATCCGCACCGGCGAGGCCGCCGGGCTCACGGTCCAGGTCGCGGTGCGCGTCACCACCGCATCCCGGCCATAGTCCGCGTTGTCCTGGTACATCCCGCAATCCCGCTTGCCTGACACCTCGACATAATGCGCGCCATCGGCGAGGCCGCTCAGGGTGATCGGTGTGGTCACCGGCGTTTCCGCGCTCCAGCTCCCGCCATCCAGCCGCCAGCGGTAATGGGTGTAGCCGGCCATCCCCGGCCACTGCACCGCCGCCTGGCCGGTCAGTGCCAGATACGGCTGCACCAGGAGCGTCGCTGTCCGGTACGGCGTCGCCCCCTGCGGCACGCCCGTCACCTGCACCCCGCGCGGGATCACCGCCCCCAGATCCTGCCCGTCCAGGCCCGCCCCCACCGCCCGTGACCCCGCCCGGGGCTTCAACCACTGCCAGAGCACCTGCGCCGATTGCCAGTTCGTGAACAGCGTGTCCGTCAGCGTCGGCGTGCGCGTGAACAGCGGATCCGCCACCACGTTGTTCGAGCCCGCCCCCGTCCAGGCCGCCGGCACCAGGTTGTTCGCGAGCACCGTCGCCTGCGTCGGCAGGTTCTGCTCCACCTGCTCGATGTCCCAGAGGATGTTCCCCTCAAAATATGTCCCCAGCCCCGCCGTCGTCCCGTCGTCCGCATACACGATCACCCCGGCGTCCGTGTCGGTCCCGCCCACTTTGGTCTGGTGGACCATCGTGTTGTTCAGCAGGGTGTAATAGTTGGCCTGCTTCGCGTTCGCCACATGGTCCACGTCATAGAACAGGTTCCCGATCACCATCACCTCGCTCGTCTGCGTCCCATCGTTGCCACCGCTCACCGCGCTGGCCGAATCCGGCGACCCGTTCTTATGGCAGTGCAGGAAGATGTTCCCCTCCACCCACGCATCCGTCCCATCCAGATCCAGGATGTCATCTCCGCTCCCCATGAACACGTTGTTGATGAACTGCACCGCCGGCCCCGGCCGGTTCCCGCCCGTGAAGTCAATCACGTCGCTGTAACCATTCGCCACCCCGAAATAATTGCGGACGTACACGCCCCGGCCGCCGCTCTTGATCCCCCCGCTCCCGTGCGCCGGCTCCAGCGCCGCCGTCATCGTCGGAAAATGGCAGTCGCTCACCACAAACGACGAGGAATCCAAGGATAAATACTGTTTGTCGGTCGTCCCGAACGTCAGGTGGTCCAGCCACACCGTGGCGGCGGACGCATGGATCGCCGTCGAACCGTTGTACTCCAGATACACATATGACATCCGCGTCTCCGGCGAATTCGCCGCCCCGTTGAAGGTGATCCCGCCCCAGAAGTTGGTCGTGCCCGGCGGGCGCGTGAACCGGATCGGCGCGTTCGCCGTCCCTGCCGCCAGCAGTTGCCCGCCGCTGCTCACCGTGAGGTTCACCCCGTTCGCCAGATAGACCGTTGTTCCCGGCTGGATCGTCAGCGTCACGCCACTGGGGATCGTCAGCGAGGCCGTCACCTGATAGGGCCCGCTCGCGGGTGTCCAAATCGTGCTCGCCGCCAGGGTGCCCGAAACGCTTTGCACCGAGGCGTCATCATAGAGGATATCCAGACTCGATTCGGCAAACACCACGCCGTTGCTGTTCACGGACTGCACCAGCACCCGGTTCACCCCGGGCTGCAACGCGGTGGCTAAGGTCCACCGGGCCGTCCAGGCCGTCCACACGGCCTCCACCCCGTTCACCAGCACCTTCCGGGTATCCACCGCGTGCGCGGTCCCGTTCAGCGCCACCGTCCCGGTCGTGGTGTACAGGTACCCGTTCTGCGTCGCCAGCGAGTTGCTCACCGTCAAGGCGAGCGGGATCGCCGCCACCACGGTCGCCCGGCGCGCCGCCATATAGCTCTTGATCCCATCAATGATCGCCTGCGACGGCCCCACGCCCCAGCCCTTCAGCAACTGGTCCACCGACGGATCAAATTGCGACGGGTGAAACACCGTGTCGGTCAACCGTTTCAGCTCTCCAAAGAAGAGGGGTGCGTGCTGCGCGTTCGTCATGAACCGCCACAGCAATGTCATCGTCGCCGAGGAATTCGGCGGATTCAGCATGATCCACGGGGAAGAACCTGACAGCGTCGGGTACGTCGCCCCGCCATCCACCCACCCGACCACCGTGTCATAATCATGCCCCACCGGCACAAACCGCGGATCCTTCAACCCCCGGTACAGCGCATAGTCATCGCCGATGCCGTTGCACATCGCCGTCTCGCCGTAGTTCAGCAGCGAGTTCACCGCAAAATACCGCATCCACACCGCCACATTCGCGTTCGACGCGATCATCTGCGCGTAGGTCGCATCCGCTCCGGTGTAGCTGAACGCCGCGCACAGGTTCGTCAAGTCCCGCCAGTCGTTCTCCGTCTGGTTCGAGGTCTTGAAATAGCCGCGTGGCAGGTAGCTGTCCGGATTGCCC
>CAIYYI010000393.1 GCA_903930345.1 uncultured Verrucomicrobiota bacterium | reverse complement strand
CAGCCCCGCCGTCCAGCCCTGCGTTCGCCCCTTGCCCCTGGCGGGGCAAGTGGCTCACTACGGGCTGGACGGCGGCAACTCGAAGGAGTTTAATGATGTGAACGCAGAGTCATGAAGCAACCAAACCAAGTCCTAGCGGAACCTGAATACCTAACTTAAGAACTGCGTTTCGTGGTCCAAAGGATGGGGTCCACTTCATCTGATCGCAGAAAGTTCCCGGACAACCGGGAGAACAAAGGCGGTCAATACTTGCGATGCTCTTGCTGGTGGTTGACCCCATTCTTTTACCGGCGGGATTGCATCAACATCCCGCCAACGATACCTTTCCGCCATGCCATCGTTTTTTGCCCATTGGCCGGGGGGCCGCAGCCTGCTGTTGTCCGGTGCCCTTTGGCTTGCCACCCCCGCGCTGCCCGCAGCGGAACCCCACACCGTGCTGGTGGAAGCGGAGAATTTCACACAGACCGGCGGCTGGTTGGTCGATCCGCAGTTCATGGATCAAATGGGGTCGCCATTCCTGCTGGCCCACGGTTTGGGCCAGCCGGTGGCGGATGCCATCACAGACATTGAACTGCCCGCCCCTGGCAATTACCGGGTGCTGGTTCGCACCCGGGATTGGGTGGCCGGCTGGCGGGCACCCGGAGCCCCCGGAAAATTCCAGGTCATCATCAATGGTCAGACGGTGCCCACGGTTTTTGGCACCGCCGGCAGCGAGTGGCACTGGCAGGAGGGCAACCGTGGCCGCCTGCCGGGCGGAAAAACCCGGATCACCCTGCACGATCTCACCGGTTTCGAGGGCCGCTGTGACGCCATTCTGCTGACCACTGACGAGACCCTGGTTCCGCCCAATCTGGAGCCAGCGATGGGAGTTTTCCGGCGCAAGCTCCTGGGATATCCCGAGCAGCCGGAGGCAGGCGGCGAATTTGACCTGGTGGTGACGGGTGGCGGAATCGCCGGCACCTGCGCCGCCATCGGCGCGGCCCGCCTGGGTTTGCAGGTAGCCCTGGTGCAAGACCGGCCGGTTTTGGGCGGGAACAACAGCTCGGAAGTGCGCGTCTGGCTCCAGGGAGCCCGCAACAAGGAACCTTGGCCGCGCGTGGGGGACCTGGTGGCCGAGCTGGAGCAGGATCGCCGCGCCCACTACGGCCCGGCCAACACGGCGGCACTTTACGAGGACGAGAAAAAACTCGCCGTGGCCCGTTCAGAGCCAAATCTGCGCCTGTTCCTCGAACACCGCGTGAACCAGGTGGAGACCAATGCCAGCGGCATCCGCGCCGTCATCGCGCAGGACACCCGCTCCGGACGACGTTACCGCCTGGCCGCCCGCTGGTTTGCCGATTGCACCGGCGATGGCGCAGTGGGCGCCCTGGCGGGGGCGGATTTTGATCTGCACCTCGACGGGCACATGGGCCCGTGCAACCTCTGGAATGTGACGAATACCGGCCGTCCGGTCGCATTTCCAGCCTGCCCCTGGGCGCTGGATCTGTCCAAGCGGCCATTCCCGGGACGCAACAACGGCCAACCGGACATCCTCCAGCTTGGCGGCTGGTACTGGGAATCGGGATTCCATCGCCATCCCATCACCGAAATGGAATATATGCGCGACTGGAATTTTCGCGCCATGTACGGGGCCTGGGACGCCTTGAAGAACATCGACAAGGTGCTCCCCAACCATCAGCTCAATTGGTGCGCCCACATCATGGGCAAACGCGAATCCCGACGGCTGCTGGGTGACCTGATCCTCCAGGTGAACGACCTGCGGGATGGGCACAAGTACCCCGATGGCTGCGTGCCCACCGGGTGGAAAATTGATCTGCACCTGCCCGATCCGAAGTTTGAAAAGGGTTTTGAAGGCGATGCCTTCATCGCCAAGGCCGATTTCGGCACCTATCCCCTGCCCTACTGGGTTCCGTACCGGTGCCTCTACTCCCGCAATATCCCCAACCTGTTCATGGCCGGACGCGACATCAGCGTGACCCACGAGGCGCTGGGGGGAGTGCGGGTGATGCGCACGGGCGGCTGCATGGGCGAGATTGTGGGCATGGCGGCCAGCCTCTGCAAAGCCCATGGCGTCAATCCCCGCGACATCTACCTCCACCACCTGTCGGAACTCCAGGATCTCATGCGGCGCGGCGTGGGCAGGAAACCGGGAGCCAACCCCGCCTATGAAAACCAGGGGGAACCCGGCGGAGGGAATCGGCTTGCCTTCAAGGAGTCCGCCCCGGCCTGGCTCAAGTCCGCCGGAACAAACCTGGCCCGCCTGGCCAGCATCCGGGTGTCCGGCAGCAAAAGCCCAGGAAGCAACCCACCCTCCCTATTAACGGATGGCCGAATGGATCTCACGGACAACACCCAACGGTGGATCAGCGAGACCGGCAGCAATCTCTGGGTGGAACTGGCTTGGAAAGCACCGCAAAGCATCAGCGCGGTGAGGGTCGTGAGCGGATACCAATCGGGCGGCAAGCTCACGGGCACACTCACCGATTTCTCCTGGCAACGCTTTGAAGACAACCGCTGGCTGGGGATCGACGGCACCACCGCCCAGGGCAACAACCTCGTGGACTGGAGCATGCGTTTCAACCCGGTCCGGACTGACCGCCTCCGCCTGGTCATCACCGGGACACCCAATCTGACCGCACGCATCTGGGAAGTAGAAGTTTATGGGGATGCCGGGAACGGGATGGAAAGCCGGTAAATCAAATCCAAGCTTTTCCGTTTCGCCGCGTCGGGGTGAGCCAATGCTCCCACCCCGCGTCTAGCGTTGGAGATAGACGCGGTAGAGGCGGGCGGGGACGGTGTTCGAGTCGGTGGGGGTCCTTTCGTAACCACCATCAGGCGTCTACTTCAAGATGTCCGTCGTCCCACCGGAGTTTTCGTAACGGTAGGAAGAAACACATCCCGTCAGTACCACCAAGACCATCAGAGCGACCATCAACAT
>CAIYYI010000392.1 GCA_903930345.1 uncultured Verrucomicrobiota bacterium | reverse complement strand
GCTATTGGCGGGCCTGCTCGCCACGGCCCTGGCCGCCTTCTATATGAAATCGGACGCGGATGGTGATGCAAAGCGGGAGTTCCATTTCGATTGCAATGACATCCGCAGCAAAATCATGGCCCGCTTCAGCGCCCACGAACTGATCCTGCACAGCGGTTCCGCTTTTTTTGATCAGGCCAGCAACCTCAGCCGCCAGGGCTGGCGTCGTTTCACCGAGCGGCAGAACCTGAATCAGCAGCTTCCCGGCATTCAGGGGCTTGGCTTCGCCCTGCTGATCCCTCGTGCGGCGCTCCCCCAGCATGTCCGGGAGATCCGCGCGGAAGGCTTCCCGGCCTACGAGGTGCGCCCCCCGGGCGAGCGGGAGATTTACTCCTCCGTCATTTACTTGGAACCATTCACCAACCGCAACCTCCGCGCCTTCGGCTATGACATGCTCAGCGAACCGGTGCGCCGGGAGGCGCTGGAGCGGGCCCGGGACCAGGATGCTGCCGCCCTTTCGGGTAAAGTCACCCTGGTGCAGGAAACGGAGAAGGACGTCCAGGCCGGCACCTTGATGTGTGTGCCGGTCTATCGCACCGGCCTGCCGCATGCAACCATCGCCCAGCGCCGCGCCGCCCTCCTGGGCTGGGTCTATAGCCCCTACCGGATGAACGACCTCATGCAGGGCATCCTGGGCGGCTGGGATCTGGCCGGACAAAAACGCATCCGCTTGGAAATCTTCGATGGCAACCAGGTGTCCCCCGAAACCCTGCTTTATGATAGCCAGCCGGCAGCGACCCATCCCGCTCGCGCTGTGGCACCCTTGTCCAGGCAGAGCGGGATCGTTTCCTCCGGTCGTCCCTGGACCCTGCGCTTCACGCGCGCCGATGGTTCGGCATCCGCACCGGATTACAGCCAGGTCTGGCTGGTGGTGTTCGGAGGGGCCAGCATCAGTCTGCTGCTCGGCGGGTTGTTTTACTCCGTCCTCAACACCCGTTTCCAGGCCCGGCAGATGGCCGGGCAGCTGACGGCGGAGTTGCGCCAGCTCAGCCAGGAGCAACAAGTCATTCTGGGCACTGTTCCGCTGGGTGTCGGGCATCTCAGGAATCGCCGGGTGCAATGGGCTAACCCCGCCCACGACGTTATTTTCGGTTACCAGCCAGGGGAAACCACTGGCCTGGAGACCGCTTCGTTCTTTGCCCATCCGGAAGACTGCGCCCGGGTGGGGAGCGAAGGCTACCTGACGTTCGCCCAAGGTGGCGTTTACACCGCCGAAGTTGAAATGCGGCGCAAGGATGGCCCCCGGTTTTGGGGGTGCCTCGTAGGGCGGGCCGTGGATCCTTCCAATCTGGATGAAGGATCCATTTGGATCATATCGGATGTCACCAAGCGCAAACAGGCGGAGGAAGAGATCAAGCGGCAGGCGGCCCTGATCCGTTCCCTGCTGGATAGCATCCCGGACATCATCTTTTTCAAGAATACCGACGGGGTTTACCTGGGCTGCAACCCAGCCTTCGCCGAGTTCGTGGGCCGGCCGGCGCACGAGATCGTCGGGAAGACCGACCTTCAACTTGTTGACCAGGGGATGGCGGAGGACTATCGGGAACTGGATCGGCGGGTGCTGGTGACGTCCCAGCCGGAGCGCAAGGAATATCAAGGCCTCTATCCCGATG
>CAIYYI010000391.1 GCA_903930345.1 uncultured Verrucomicrobiota bacterium | reverse complement strand
TGCCTTTTGCCGGTCCTCAAGCCGGTCATGGGCATTGCCTCCATTTAATTCCCCGTCATAGATCATCGCATAGGACAGGTCGTGGTCCTGTTCCAAGTTCCATGCGTGGGGTATGCACGCATTCAACCAGTCGGCCAGGTCGCGGGCTTCGTCGGGCGGGAAGTTGCCCGTAATGACACAGGCGCCTCCGGAAATCGGCTCCTGCACCCGCGGTGCCATGTACACCTTGCCATCCACTAGGATGGCCAGGCGCCGACCCTGGTGCTGGCGGATGATCTCGGCGAACCGGGTGGCGCCTTGCCACGTCAGCCTGATTTCAATCTCGGCCACGCCGGCCGGGGTATTGGTGCACACGTGGGCCGAGGACAGCAGCCGTTCGTCCAGCAGCGCGCCGCGCTGGAGAAACAGTTTCTCCGGCGCATGGACCGCGCCTGCGGCGCTGTTGGGGATGTGCCAAACAGCTTCCTCAGCATCCGCCGCCGGGCCGTCCACTACCAGCCGGATTTCAAAGGGGCGATGCGACACGCGACTTGCCATCGCACCAGCCGGATTGAGCTGCCCGGCCAGACGCTGCAAGTCCCCTACGTAGTTTGTGTCCGGATTGCCGGAGTGTAACTGAGCCACGGATTCCCAATCCCGCTTCTCAATCGCCGAGCGCAGCACGGTCCCGCGATGCATCATGACGCGGGTGCGTTCCTCCAGTTCGGTGCCGGCCAGTTGGCGCTGGAAACGGATGGCTGCGGGCTGCAGGGTTTCGTCCAGCCACGCCAGTGCACCGGGGGAGTCTTTGGCTTCAATGAACTTCCCCAGCGTTTGATCGGCGGCGGCCAGGGCTTGGAAGGTGTCCAGCGCTTCGGCCAGGTTACTCTTCAGGGCGGCCTCCATTCGCACTGCATTGGACGGCGGCGTCTCTTGCTTGGACTCCTTTCCTCCGGGATCCTTGGCTGGACTCAACGCCTTCACGATCGCCTCAGCCATAGCAGCAGCGAGGTTGCCCGTGATGACAGCTTGGCCGTGAAGTTCTGACATGATGACTGGCGCGGAGAGCACTTGACCGTCAAAGATCATCGCGAGTCGTTTGCGGATGTTCGCGCCGGTGATTTCCGCAAACCGTTTTGAACCGGCTTCGGTGAACGTCACCTCAACTTGGAAGTGTCCATCCGCCGGGGCTTTTGTCATCGTGGCGCTGGCGATGGCGGTTTCATCGAGCAACACCTCGCGCCGCACCCGCAACGGGTTCTTGCCGTCTGGATCCGCGAGCGTGTCGGCCGGCGCGGTGTCGCTGGCGTCCGTGACGAGGCGGAATTGCAGGCGCGGCCGGTCTTTGGCCGTGGCGCGGCCGGTCAGGGCTTTGAATTTGGACAGGAACGTTTCTGCCGCCGTGGCATCGGGCAGAAAATCAATGTCGCGCACGAACCATTGGCCGCCGATCTGATGCAGGGAGAAGCCCCACGCGCCCGGCTTGACCTCGGCCGTGCCGGGCATGAAGGAGGTCACGGCGACCGCCTTGTCCTGATCACCCTGGCAGGAGGTGATGCGCAGTTGGCCGAGACTGGCCTTCTCGCGCATTCGCGCAAAGCCGGTCAGTTTCTGGCGGTCGGGATAGATGATTTGTTGCAACGCATTCAGGTCGCCCCGGGCCGCCGCCGCCAGGAATTGCTCGGCCACGGTTCGGGCGGTGGTTTGTTCAGGATCAACCGATGGGCCAGCGGAGGAAGTTTCGGCAGCGTTGACTTTGGAATCAGCGGCCGCAATGGGTGCCAGCGCGATGCCGCGCATTTCGCCCTGCAGCCAGCGCGTTCGTTCGAAGACGTATTCCTTCACGTCCGCTGCGGTGAATTGACGGAGGAAGAGCCGGGCGCGGCCTTGGATCGCCCCTGTTCCGCCCTCGTCGCGGACCTCGCCCTCAACCTCGCGGCCGTCCTTCAGACGGGCCTTCATGCGCAGGGCAAACTGGGTCGGGTCATGGTCATGGGTAATATCGAACCACAAGCTGTCCCCCTCTTGAATCGGGACGCTGCAAGTCAAGGTGCCGACAGGAGAACGGGTGCGCTGGCCATCGAAGACCGCCACCGGTTCCCAAGCGACCAGCACGGCGTTCACCTGAAGATCTACTTTCACCGGTGGCTGCTTGAAACAAATCATGGCGGTCGAATACTCCTTGCCCGTCGCGCAGTCGCGCACGGTGACCGGGGTGCGAGGCTCGTCCTGCGCAGGTTGCCAACGCAGGCGTTCCTGCCACACGCCAGCCGCTGTGGGCAGACTCCAGCGGAGGCAGACCAGAAACTCATTCTCCGGCGGCACCACCGATTCACGATACGGCGGGTGCAATTTGACGATCTCCACGGGCGGCTGGGCGAGTGAGGTTCCGTCCGGCTTCCACCAGACCGGTGACTGGCGCGGATTGCGGCCAACCGCGACGACTTCCACCGAGACTCCATTGGTGAAGGTGACCGAGTGTTTTCCGGACGATGGGAATGGCGCGGACGAACCGGTCTGCACCAGCTTGTAGCGGAGCCTCACGCCCGGCGGATTCTCGGTGAAGCCGGTGATTTGCAGGAGGCCGATGCCGCCTTCGCGGGTCTTGAAAACGAAGCAGGTCGGCTGGGAGTTTGTGGCAGCCATTACCACCATGAGTTGTTCCGTGGACGACAACGGCATTGCCATCTGGCGCGCCTCGCCCGGAGAGCAATTGTCCCAAGCATTCGAGGTTACCGGCACCACGACAGTGCCGCCCGTGGCGGCGAGACCACGCACCGAGGCACTGGTGTCGCCGATGGCGTCGATGCCGTTGGCGACCACCCAGTTCCAGTCTGCCTCTCGGGGCTGGGGTGGCGTAACGAGCCGTCCGGTATCGAAGTCAATCATGCTGTCCGGCTGTTGACCGGGCCGGTTGTGTCGCACGATCCGATCGATGACCGGGCCGAAGGCCACCGGCTCCAACGCCTCCATACTAGACACATCCACCACCGAGAACCGCATGTCACGAAACTCGCCGTCGCCCTCCACCAGCCACAGTCCAGGGCCTTGTGCCTTGAGCCGAAGCGCGGCATTGAATGGCACGTATTGGAAGCCGCCCTTCGTCACGTTGCCAAACCGGCACTGAGCCCGCTTCAGGTCAGGCGAAACGCTGACAAACAAGCCCTCCACCTGCCAGCCCGCCTCCACAAGTTTCCGGTTGATCTCCCGCCGCAGCGTTTCCTCCGTGCGCGCCACCCGCGGGGCATTCTTCAACTCGGCTTTTCTCAACGACGCGCGAATCGCCGCGAACTTCTCTCGCCCCAGCCAGGCCGGCCCACCTACCGAAACGAGAAGGCCCAGCACCATCAGACAGGACAAGCTGATCACCGCGGCCAACCATCCTCGGCGCCATCGTCTCTTGCCAAGATGCTCCAGCATGGCACAAATGGCGAAATCCAGTCCGATAAGCAAGGGAAGCAGCAGGAACCAATAACCTTGCAGGAAACGGACAAAGCCAACCGAGGCGGCGGTGTGCGCTGGCAGCACCGCCTGGAGATCCCGCATCGGTTCGAGCAGGCGTGGATTGTAAAAACTCAGACTGCCGACCAGCACGATCCACAACCCGGTATGGAATCCAACGGTGAGGGCCAGTTGTTTCCAAGGCATTTCCCGTTCAGCCTTGCCCGTGACAACCATGTCTGCCACCGTTGAGACCAGGGGCGGCGGGGCCTTCAGTCCATCCTGCCGTCCGGCCGCCGGCGTGTTGGCGATCGTCACCACCTGCGTCCGCATTTCCGCCGCGGTCTGGTAGCGCAGCTCTGGCTTCTGTTCCAGCGCACGCAGGACAATCTCGTCGAGGCGAACGTCGATCTGCACTTTGCGCGAAGGTGGCTGCAACTTCTCCCCCGGCAATTCGCCGGTGAGCATCTCGTAGAAAACGACCCCGAGAGAGTAGATATCGACGCGGCAATCCACTTTCTGCGGCGTGGCTTTCTGTTCCGGCGCCATGTAGCCGGGCGTGCCGGCGGCGGAGTTGCCGGTGAGGCTGGCTTGCTCCTGAAGCAGCGGTTCCGTCCGCCCCGCTGGACCAGACGAAT
>CAIYYI010000390.1 GCA_903930345.1 uncultured Verrucomicrobiota bacterium | reverse complement strand
GGCTTGCCAATCAGGGTCTGGAAACCCTCTTGAGGCGCTCTGTTCCGTGAATTTTGATGTTTTCTGCGGAGTCGCATTGACTTTCTTCAATCTTCTTAGAAGATACGCCGCACATTTTACGTCCAATACGCATGAGATACTTATACAGCATCAGTCTGGCTGCCGTGATGGCAACTGTGGGTGGTACGGTGAGGGCTCAAACCCCTGCGCCGTCCTTCGTGTACGAATCGGACCGTGAGTTCACGGCCAACGGTGACTTTGACGGCGATGGTCGTCAAGATGTTGTCATCGTCGATAAGGCTTCAGGCAAATACCGCCTTGGCTACGGCGAGGCGGATGGCTCCTGGAAGTGGGTGAATCACCGTCTGTGCGGCGTGCGCAATGTCACCGGCATCACCGTGGGCAAGCTGTTTGATGCGAAGAAAGACGCCATCGGCATCACCTCCGCCGATGAGAATCTGATCACGACCATCGCGGCCGACAGTCGCGAGAGTGGTTCCAAGCCGATGCCGATCAAGCCGCCGGTGCTGGGGCCCAGCACCATCCTGGCCGTGGATGTGGGCGGGGCGGGCAACACCCCCTTGCATGACCTTTACCTCGGCAGCATATATAATGATCCGAATCCCTACAAGGTGACCCTCTTCCGCAGCACGGGCACCGCCTTTACCAAAGGTGCCGATGCCCAGTATCCGGGCGCACCCGGCAAGGCCAACCGCGTGGCGTTGAAGAAGGACGGCGTGGAGGCCATTGCCGTGATGCTCACGGATGATTCCGGCAAGAAGGATTCCTTCCGGTTGGATTCCACCGAGAGTGGCGCGGCGGTCCAGTTCGGTGCCATTGTAGGGCTCGCGGGCGGTTCCGATTATGCCGCCGGTTTCTTCACCGGAGGTGCGCTGAAGGATTTCGTGTTCTACAAATCCGGCGAGTCCAATCTCACCCTGGTCTCCCTCACGGAGGCGGGCGGCAAATACACCTTTGGCGCTCTGAAGAAGGTGGCGTTGGATAGCGCGGTCAAAGGCGCTTACACCGTCTCCTTCGGGGGCAAGCATCGGCTGCTGCTCATTCTGGGCAAAGGTGAAAAGGGCGGGCTGTATGACTTTGATGGCACCAAGGCTCCGACCCAGGTTTATGCTCTGCCGGCCCAGGGCGGTGAGTTTTATTGGGTCGCCGGGGTTTACACCGATGGTTTTGTGGTCACCACCTCAAGTGAAAAGGGCCGCTTCTCCGTGCGTTACTACACCTTCAAGACCGGTGGCGACAAAGTGGTGCTCGGCCGGAACGGTATGATGGCCAGCATGGATGACACGGATGATGCGGTCATCCCCGACATCCACAAGCACATCGTGGAGGTTTCCAAGGAGGCCTCGGCGGCAGACATGAAGGTGTACACCAACACCATTCCCGGAACCCCGGTGGCCTACACCATGCTTCCGATTCCGGCCGGGGAATTCACCATGGGCAGCCCCGCCTCCGAAAAGGGCCGCAAAGAGGATGAGACCCAGCGCAAGATCAAGATCGAGCCGTTCTGGATGGGCCGCTGTGAAATCACCTGGAGCGAATATGAGCTGTTCATGTTTGCGGATGATGAAAAGAAGCTGCGCCAGAGCAATCCGACCCCGGAAGAACTCAACAAGGTTACTGACACCGTCACCCGGCCTTCCAAGCCCTACGTCGAAATGAGCTTCGGCATGGGCAAGGATGGTTTCCCGGCCATCGCCATGACCCAGCATGCGGCCAGCAAGTATTGCCAATGGCTGAGCGCCAAGACCGGCCATTTCTACCGTCTGCCCACCGAGGCGGAATGGGAGTATGCCTGCCGCGCCGGCACCACCACCGCCTATTATTGGGGGGATGATGCCTCCAAGCTCGGCGAATATGCCTGGCTCGGTGCCAACAGTGATTTCAAGTACCAGAAGGTCGGCAAGAAAAAGCCCAATCCGTGGGGTCTGTACGACATGACCGGCAATGTGCTGGAATGGTGCCTCGACCAGTATGAGGCTGACTTTTACAAGGGGCTTGCCGACGGGGTGCAGAGCCCGTGGAACAAGGCCAAGCTCCCGTATCCGCACAGCGCCCGTGGCGGGCATTGGGACCAGGATGACGCCACGCTCTTCCGCAGCGCCGCCCGTCAGGCCTCGGATCGCGCCTGGAAGGCCACGGATCCCCAGTTGCCCAAGAGCATCTGGTTTCTCTCTGACTCCCAGTTCATTGGCTTCCGCATCATTCGCCCGCTGAAGGTTCCGGCGGCTGATGAAATGCAGAAGTACTGGATTGGCGGCGTCGAGAAGGATTGATTCGTGTTTTGAATTCCCCGGGCGCAGGCGGCGACGTCTGCGCCCTTTTTTCTTTCATGCTGCGTCATTGTCTGACTGGATGGTTGGTGGGGTTGGTGCTGGCGGGCTCCGCCTGTCGCACGGCCCCCCCCGTATCCACCGCCCCACCGCTCCACCGCTTCCAGTTCGGTCAGGCGCACATGGGAACCTGGTGGACGATTTTCCTCTACGCTCCCGATGAGGGCACTGCGCAGCGGGCGGCTCGGGCGGCTTTTGCCCGGGTGGAGCAGTTGAACAAGGTCATGTCGGACTACGATCCGGAGGGGGAGTTGGACCTTCTGCGCCAACCACCCGTGGGCACCGCCATTCCGGTCAGCCCGGATTTGTGCGATGCGCTGGATCAATCGTTGCGGATGGCCCGTTTGACGGATGGCGCCTTTGATCCCACCGTGGGGCCTTTGGTGCAACTCTGGCGTCGGGCCCGTCGCCAGCACCAACTCCCGCCGGTCGCCCGGATTGATGAGGTTCGCCCAGCCATTGGCTACCAGAAACTTCGGCTGGATCCTGTCGGGCGTACGGCCACGCTGACCGTCCCGGGCATGCGTCTGGATCTGGGGGGTATCGGTAAAGGCTATGCGGCGGATGCCGCTTTGAAGGTGTTGCGGGAAAGGGGTTTTCCCTGCGCCTTGGTGGCGGCCAGTGGTGATTTGGCCATTGGTGCCCCTCCGCCCGGACGACGGGGTTGGCGGGTGGATATCGGTGCGGGCAAGGACCGTACCAACACGTTGCACTTGAGCTTGGAACTCCACCACCGGGGCATGTCCACGTCGGGTGATGTGGAGCAATACGTTGAAATTGAGGGGATTAGATATTCACACATTGTGGACCCTCGCACGGGGGTTGGGCTCACGAACAGGCTGCAGGTGACCATCGTCGCTGCCAACACCACCCGCAGCGATGCCATGGCCACCGCCGTTTGCGTGCAAGGGTTCCCTGCGGGGTTGGCCTTGGTGGAGCGTTTGCCGGATACCGCCGCTTTGATCCTGCAAGTCACCCCCGAGGGATCGACCCGGCGCGTGGAGTCCCGCCGTTTTCGCCAGTTGCCCCGCAGTTCCATGCGGTCAACCGTCCCGTTGGCGGAAATCCCCATATCCTCCTTGAGTTCAGCGGGTGAGATAAGGTAGGTTGCCGGGAAAATGAAAGTGGTCATTCTTTGCGGCGGCAAAGGCACTCGGCTACGAGAGGAAACCGAGTTCCGGCCCAAGCCCATGGTGCCCATCGGCAAACAGCCGATTTTGTGGCATATCATGAAGTATTACGCCCACTTCGGCCATCGTGATTTCGTTCTCTGCCTGGGCTATAAGGGCGACTACATCAAGGATTACTTTCGCAATTACCTCTGGAACACCTGCGATGTTTCACTTTCTCTCGGGCAGGAATCGAAGGTCAGGTTCATGGGCCGCCATGAGGAGGAGGATTGGCGGGTGACCCTGGCCGATACCGGCGAGGAGTCCATGACCGCTTTCCGGATCAAATCCATCCAGCGCTACATCCCCAAGGGTTCCCTCTTCCTGCTCACCTACGGCGATGGGTTGTCGAACATCGACATCAAAGCCAGCATCAAGGCCCACAAGCAGTCCGGCAAAGTCTGCACCATCTCCGCTGTGCATCCGGCTGGCCGGTTTGGTTCTCTGCAAATGGATGCCAAAGGCTCCATTCACACCTTTTTGGAGAAACCCCAGATGGAGACTGCCTTCGTCAACGGTGGCTACATGATCTGCGATTACCGGATGTTTGACTACCTGCCGAGCGATCCCTCCATGATGTTAGAGCGTGTTCCCATGGCCAATTTGGCGCGTGATGGTGAGTTGAATTCCTTCCGGCATGAGGGATTTTGGCAGCCGATGGATACCTACCAAGAAACCCAGTACCTCAATCAAATCTGGGCGGCCGGCAACGCACCGTGGAAAGTCTGGTGATCGCCATGCCCCGCCAACGTTCCAAACCCAAGTCCCCGGCCCTGGCCGGTTTTGGTGACGCCTTCGTTGGACGAACGGTGCTGGTGACGGGTCATACCGGGTTCAAAGGCTCCTGGCTGGTTGAATGGCTCCTCGCCTTGGGTGCCCGGGTGGTCGGCTTCAGTTTGCCGCCCCCCACCGATCCTTCGTTGTTTGCCCTGACCGGTCTGGAGTCGCGCCTGGAGCACCACCTTGGGGATGTGCGGGACCCGGTCGCTGTCGCCGGGATCGTGCACGCGACCCAGCCCGACTTTGTTTTTCATCTGGCCGCCCAACCCCTGGTGCGTGAGTCCTACCGTGATCCGGTGGCCACTTATGCCACCAATGTCATGGGCACCATTCATCTGCTTGAGGCGGCCCGGCAGTTGCCCAAACCCGCCGTGGTCCTGTGTGTCACCACGGACAAATGCTACGAGAATAAGGAATGGGTGTTTGGTTACCGGGAGGAGGATCCGCTGGGCGGCTACGATCCCTACAGCTCCAGCAAGGCGGCGGCGGAGATTGCCATCGCGGCCTGGCGGAGGTCCTTCTTCGGCGGTCATCCGGTCAGGGTGGCGAGTGCTCGCGCGGGCAATGTCATCGGCGGTGGCGATTATGCTCTGGACCGCATCGTGCCCGATTGCGTGCGCGCGCTGGAGCAGGGGAATCCCATCGCGGTGCGCAACCCGGTGGCTACCCGTCCCTGGCAGCATGTGCTGGAGCCGCTGAGCGGTTATCTCTGGCTGGCCGCCGTGCTGGCCCGGCCTGAACTGCGCCCTCACAGTGCGGATGGCTTGGCTTCTGCGTTTAATTTCGGTCCCACCCACGAGTCCAATCGCACGGTGCGCGAATTGGTCACCGAGGTGCTGCGCCATTGGCCGGGCCAGTGGGTGGATCAAAGCGATCCCCAGGCGGTGCACGAGGCCAGATTGTTGCAGTTGAGCATTGATCGCGCCAGTGCGCTGCTGGGCTGGCAGCCGGTCTGGTCCTTTCCCGAGGCGGTGGCCCAGACGATTGGCTGGTACCGCCAGGCCCGGCGGCTGCGCTCCGCCACGGGCGTGCGTCAGTTGACCGCCGACCAAATCCGCGCCTATGCCGGTGCGGCCCGCCAGGCGGGGTTGCCCTGGGCCGTTTGATTTTTATTCCGATGAGTACTCCCGCTGAACTTCGTGCTGAAATCCTGCGGCTCACCCGCGAACTGGCCGGCTTGCGCAAGCAGGCCGAACACTTTGTCCCCGGTGTGAGCAAGGTGCGCTACGCCGGCCGTTTTTACGATGCCGAGGAGATGGTCAACCTGGTGGATGCCAGCCTTGATTTCTGGTTAACCGCCGGACGCTATGCCGACCAGTTCGAAAACGGCTTCGCCGAATTCCTGGGCCTGTCGGATTCGCTGCTGGTCAACTCCGGTTCCTCCGCCAATCTCGTGGCCCTGAGCACGCTCACGTCCCCCAAGCTCGGGGATCGTCGGCTCAAACCCGGCGATGAGGTGCTCACTGTGGCCTGCGGGTTTCCCACCACCGTCAATCCGATCATCCAAAACCGGCTGGTGCCGGTGTTTGTCGATGTCGGCCTTGGGGATTACGGCCCGTTGCCGGAGCGGATGCGCGAGGCCATCAGCCCCCGGACGCGCGCGATCATGATCGCGCACACGCTCGGCAATCCGTTCGATCTGGGAGTGGCCATGGAGCTGGCGCAAAAGCACAACCTGTGGCTGGTGGAAGACAATTGCGACTCGCTGGGCAGCCGCTACCAGGGCAAATACACCGGCACGTTCGGCCACATTGCCTCCTGTTCCTTCTATCCCGCCCATCATATCACAATGGGTGAGGGCGGGGCGGTGATGACCAACAGCGAGGAGCTGGCCCGCATTGCCCGCTCCTTCCGCGATTGGGGCCGGGATTGCTACTGCGCCGGCGGGGAAAGCAACACCTGTGGCAAACGTTTCACCCAGCAGTTTGGCACCCTCCCTTACGGCTACGACCACAAGTATGTCTATTCCCACATCGGGTATAACCTCAAGTTGACCGATATGCAGGCGGCCATTGGCTGCGCGCAGTTGGAAAAGCTTCCGGATTTCATCACCGCCCGCAAAAACAACTGGCAGCGTCTGCGGGAGATGCTCCTGCCCTACGAGGATCGCCTCCTGCTGCCGCATGCCACCCCGGGCAGCGACCCTTCCTGGTTCGGCTTTGTGGTCACGGTGCGGGAGCATGCCGGTTTCACCCGCAATGAGCTGACCGCGTTCCTGGAGGAGCGCGGCGTGGAGACGCGCAATCTGTTTTGTGGCAATCTGCTGCGCCATCCCGCTTACCAGAACATCGAGCACCGGGTGGTGGGCGATCTGGCCAACACCGACGTGGTCACCAACCGCACCTTTTTCATCGGCGTCTATCCCGGCATCACGAACCTGCACCTGGCTTACGTGGCCGAGCAGTTCGCCGCGTTCTTCAAGGCGCGGTAACCCCCGGAACCCATGGCCACCCCTTCCAAAATCTCCGCCCTGGTGGAACAGGTCATGGCCCACGGTGACCGCACCTATTCCGTGTTTTTCCGGCCGGAGGGCCGCCTGCCCCGGTTTAAAGCCGGGCAGTTTTTGCATCTGGCCCTGGATGAGTATGAGCCCTCGCAGCACTGGCCGGATTCCCGCGTCTTTTCCATTGCTTCCGCTCCGGGGGAGCTGCCTCTGCGGCTGACTTTTTCGGTTGTGGGCCGCTTTTCCGGGCGCATGGAAAACGAGCTGAAGCCCGGCGCGCGGGTGTGGCTCAAGCTCCCGTATGGTGAGTTTGTGGTGGAGCCTGCGCCCCACATCGTTCTGGTGGCCGGGGGTACCGGCATCTCCCCCTATATTCCTTTCCTGAGCGCCTGGGCGGCGCAGCCGCAGGATGCCAGCCGGGTGACGCTGCTGTATGGGGTGCGCACTCCGGGGCTCTTCATTTTTCGCGACGTGGTGGAGCGGTGCCGTGCGGCCCGTCCCCAGTTCCAGGTTTGCCTGAAGTCCGAGACACCGGGGGCCACCGACCCCGCCGTGCAAACCGGACGCCTGAGCCTGGCGGATGTGGGCGCGCTCTGCCCTCAGCCTGCCGATGACGTCTTTTACCTCTCCGGCCCGCCGGGCATGCTGGAGTTTTTCAAACGCGGTCTGCCGGAGCAACTGGGGGTGTTGCCCGCTCAAATCAGGGTGGATGCCTGGTCCTGACCCATGCCTGCCGAATCCCCACTCGCTGCCGATCTGGACTCGATCCTGCAACAAACCGGGGATCTCTGGGAGGAGTTTCGTGGCCAGCGGCTCTTCCTCACGGGCGGCACCGGTTTCTTCGGCTGCTGGCTGCTCGAATCCCTGCTCTGGGCCAATGACCGGCTCAATCTTGGCGTGGGCGTGACGGTGCTGACCCGCCATCCGCAGGCCTTTCACCGCAAGGCTCCCCACCTGGCCGGCCATCCCGCCGTGACCCTGCACCCGGGGGACATCGCTGATTTTGCCTTTCCCGCCGGACGTTTCTCGCACGTCATTCACGCGGCCACGGAGGCCAGCGCCCGGCTCAATGAGGAGAATCCGCTTCTCATGTACGATACGGTGGTGGCGGGCACGCGGCGCGCCCTTGATTTCACGGTTCATTGCGGGGCGGTAAAATTTCTCCTCACCAGCTCCGGGGCGGTGTACGGACGGCAGCCGCCCGAGCTGACGCACGTGCCCGAGGATTATCCCGGGGCACCCAGCCCGTTCGATCCTCGCGCGGCCTACCATCATGGCAAGCGGGCGGCGGAGATGTTGTGCCTCTTCTATTCCCGCCAGCATCGGTTTGCCGCCAAGATCGCGCGCGGCTTTGCCTTCGTGGGGCCTTACCTGCCCCTCGATATTCATTTTGCCATCGGCAATTTCATCCGGGACGGACTGAGGGGGGGGCCGATCCTGGTCAATGGGGATGGCTCCCCACTGCGCTCCTACCTTTATGGTGCCGACCTTGCGGTCTGGCTTTGGACTATCTTGCTGCGGGGTCAGTCATGCCGTCCTTACAATGTGGGGTCAGGGGAGACATACAGTATTCGCCAGGTGGCGGATTTGGTCGCCGACTGCTTTGTCGGCAGTATGCCGGTGATGGTGGCCTGTAATCCCGTTGTCGGTCGCCAGCCGGAACGCTATGTGCCTTCGGTGGATCGGGTCACACAGGAATTGGCGGTTGCCGAGTTGGTGGGATTGCCTGAGGCCCTGCGGCGTACGGTGCAATTTCACACCCGGCCAAAGAGGTAAGCCAATTTTCCGGAGCTCTGCGCGTGGTTTTAGCGGGTGGCGGTCCCTTGAAGCTTGTGCCAGGCGATGGTTCGCTGGATGGCTTGGTCCAATTCCACTGTGGTTTTGAGGTTCAGCATGGTTTCTGCCTGGGTGACGTCCGGCACCAAGTCGCTTCTCAGCGGGTTTCCAGAGGGGCAGAGCTCGATTTGTACCGGTGCCGTCATTGCGGAGGAAACCCGTTTCGCTGTCTCCAAGATGGAGAACGGTTTTGCGGCGCCGATATTGTAGCTGCTGCCTGTGGCCCCGTTCGTCAATGCTTTCAGCGTCCACCAAGCGAAATCCGTGCCGTACATGAAGGTGCGCAGGTTCTCCGGATTCCCAAAGATCCGGATCGGGCCGCCGACCAGGGCGTCGCGGATGAAATTGTTCATCGCCCACGGCTTTTCCAGGTTCTGGAACGGCCCCAGAAAGGTGAAAGGGCGGACGACTGTCGTGGGGATTTTGTAGAGGCTGCGGTAGGCGGTGACCAGTGACTCGGCGAATCGCTTTCCTTCGGCATACACAGAGGAGACCGTGTTCAGGGCTGGCCCCCCCACTGCGTTCTCCTTCGCCCGTCCTGCCGGGGTGTTTTCCGCCCCATAGACCAGTCCGGAGCTTACGTACAGGAACTTCTTCAATGCCGGCAGTCGGGTGGTGGCGGACAATACCGCATTGGTGCCGTTTCCCAGTACCTCAAGCGTGTTGATCGGGTCGCTGATATGTGTGCGGGCATCGGGGGATGAGGCTGCATGGATCACCCATTGGACCGAGGCGGGCATTTCCAGCAGGTTGCGGATATCTCCCCGCAACGAGACCACGTTTTTTTTGTCGGCCAGGTGCGGTGTCTTTTTGCTGTGGAGAACCAGCTCTGTGTTGTAGCTGAAGTTCTCGTTTAAAAAGAGGACCACGCGTGTCAGCCACGACCCTAGAAAACCGCCTGCTCCGGTGATCAGCAGGCTGGAATTTCTCAGTTTCGCCAGATCCTCCGGGGCGCAGCGCTCTAACAGCGCCTGGCAATCCGCCGTGATGAATTCGTTCAGGATGTCGCTCTTCATTGATGGTTCGCTTTTTTGGCTAACTCGATTGCTACTTCCACGATCATATCCTCTTGGCCCCCGACTACCCGTCTTTTCCCCAGCTCCACAAAGATTTCTCGGGGATCGACTTTGTACTCCTCCGCGATCCGGATCGCCGGCTTCTTGAAACCGGAGAACACCCCGGCCAGACCGCTGACAATGCTGATGGAGTCGGTCTCCGGTTTGACCTTGATGAACTGCTTCTCCGCTATGTCGCTTGAATCCAGGATGCTGTACAGGTCGATTCCGGTCTCGTATCCCAGCCGGTTCAGCACCGCCACCAGCACTTCGATTGGCGTGTTTCCGGATCCCGCGCCAAATCCCTTGGCTGTCCCGTCGATGATGCTGGCTCCGGCCTCGACCGCCATCAAGGAATTGGCCACCGCCAGGCTCAAGTTGTTGTGCCCATGGAATCCGATGGGGATGCTCAGTTCGCTCACCAGCATGTGGATGGTTTCCCTTACCTCCACCGGGGTAAAGTAGCCGGCGGAGTCCATCAAGATGACCCCCTGGGCCCCGTAGGTCTCCAGCTTCCGGCACTCCTCCAGCAGCGTCGCGGGGGAGGCCATGTGGGAGGACATCAGGCAGGCGTGGATGATCTTTCCCTTTTCACGTGTGTATGAAATGTGCCGCTCTGTGATGTCCGCCTCCGTGCAGTGCGCGCCCACCCTCACCACGTCCACCCCCGCCTCGATCGCGGGGGCCAGGTCCTTCTTGATTGTGGCGAAGCCCGGGATCATGAATACCCCCAGCTTGGTGTTCCCTGTCAGGCTGTTGCGCGCGGTCTCAATCATTTCACTATCGGGGGTCAGTGCCAGCCCTACCTGCAGCGAGGAGGCACCCAGGCCGTTCCCGTGCCCCACTTCCACAATCGGCACCCCGGCCTTGGACACCGCCCGGCAGTACACCGCTATGTCGTTGGCCGTGAAGCGGTGCTGGTTGGCATGCGAGCCGTCCCTAAGCGTGGGATCCGCGATGGTCAGCTTGTTTTTCTTGGTCGTGCTCATGGGTGGCTCTCGTTAGGAAAGTTTCTGTTTGGCGTACTCTTCGGCCATCGCGATGGCTGCACAGTTGATGATGTCCAGGTTGCCGGCGTAACTCGGCAGGTAGTCGCCCAGTCCGTGTACGCGGATCATCATCACGATCCGGTTCCCCTCCAGCGTCGGCGGCACCACCAGCTCGTAGCCCGGCACGTATTTCTTGAAGGTCGCCACCATCTCCTCCACCTTCTTCTTCAGCACCTCCACGTTCGGGTTCTTCACCTGGGCAAATACCGTCGTCTGCATGTTGATGCACGGCTCGGCCGGGTTCAGCACCAAAATGGCTTTTGCCCGCTTCGCCCCGGAAAAATGCATGATCCCCTTTTCCGTCGTGTCGATGTATTCGTCCAGGTTGGCCCGGGTCGCCGGCCCAGCGCTGCGGGACGAGATGGTTGATACCACCTCGATGTATTCCACTTCGGGGTGCACCTGGGCCAGTGCCCATGCCAGCGGAATTGATGCCTGGCCTCCACACGTCACCATGTTCACGTTCTTCCGGTTCAAACACTCCCGGATGTTTACCGCCGGCACACACATGATCCCCACTTTGGCTGGGGTCAGGTCGATCGCCATGATCCCGTGCTTCGCAAAGATCGGTGCGTGCGCCTGGTGACCCACCGCCGAGGTGGCGTCAAAAACCAGCTCGTACCGCTCCGGATGCTCTGTGATCTCCGCAATCCCTTTGTCCGATACCGGCACCCCCAGGCTGATGGCTTTCCCCATGCGCGCGGAATTGCTGCTCCGGCTTATGAAGCCGGTGCACTCCAGCCACTCTGACCGCATGATCTTGATCAGCAGGTCGGTTCCAATCAGGCCCCCCCCGAGTATGGCAACCTTTAACCGTTTATGATTTGTTTTCACTTGGCTCATTTGTCCAAAGGCAGTTTTGTTGGTACTCCTCGCGCTCCAGAAACGGGAACATGTCGTCGTAGGGCATGGACACCATTTTCCCGCTTTCCAACTGCTTGGAGGCTACTCTGGGCACCAGTAGTTGCCAGGCGGGCGTCCTCACATCACACAGCACGGGGCCGTCGTGCTCGATCACTTGTTCGATCTTTCGCTCAAACTCCTCAAGGCTATCAATCCTCACATAAAGATGATCGAAGGCATCGGCCAGTTTCTTGAAGTTGGGGCATCCCACACCGGTATCGGGTCCTTCACCGATGAGGCGATTGCCGCAAAAGTTCTTTTGTGTGTGTCGGATTAGGAGATAACCGTTGTTGTTGTGGAGGATCGTTTTTACGGGCAGTTTGTTGTGGGCTATGGTCTGGAATTCCTGAAGATTCATTTGGATGCTGCCATCCCCGGAGATGCAGAAGACGGGCTTGCCCTTTGCCGCTGCCGCCACCCCGATCGAGGCCGGCGCATACCCCATGGTTGATAGCCCTCCGGTGATGATGTGGCGCTGGTTCTTCTTAACCTGGAAGGCTTGCGCATGAACATGGAAGCATGAGCCCGTATCCACGACAAAAATATCGCCTTCCTTCGTCTTTTCGGAAAATAGGCGCGTAAAGTGGTACGAGTTGATGCCTTCTTTCTCGTTTTCGTACTCTGGCAGATCAACCGGGTATTTATTTTTCCAGGCCTGTGTTTGGTTGATCCACTCCGGACAGGAGTAATCGCGGGCTCCAGAAAGCTGATTTAGCTCATAAAAAAAGTCTTTTGCATCCATCCGAATCGCCAGATCGTAAGCGACTGACGGCTTGGATAATTCCTGGGGATCAACATCAATTCCGACCTTGAACGCGTTGGGGCCAAATAATTTAGGATCACCGTATCCGACGATTCCCATGCCCAGTCTGCAACCGACCGTGAGTAGAAGGTCAGCGTTCTGGATTGAAAAATTGGCAGGTCGATCACCATACGTCCCCGGGCGGCCCACAAAAAGAGGGTGCGCATGTTCTATCAAATCCATCCCGAGCCGTGAGGTGATGGTTGGGATTTGGTGGCGCTCCACGAAACCCCGGAATTCATCCAGAGCATTGGCTAGTCGAACCCCCGCACCAGCTAGCAGGAGTGGCCGTTTTGCTTTTTTGAGCAGTTCAGCGACACGCAGAATATCTTGAGATGTATCTTTCTGACTATGAAAATCCTCTGTGTATGGCGCTTGTTCCTCCGGAACAAACATTGATGCTTGGATATCAATCGGACACTCAAGGTAAACTGGACCGACTGGGGCTTTTTTTGCGATGGCGATGCACTTCTCGACTTCGTAGCGCACCTGCTTCACGTCTGTGAGCATCACTGCATACTTGGTGAAATGGGCAAATATCGGCAGATTGTTGAACCCTTGGAGTGCGAATTGGCGGGTGGTTGTCACGGTTGCTTGTGACACCTTTGACTGCCCTGCCACCAAGACGAGCGGGGAGCGATCTACGTAGGCGCCAACAACGCCTGTGATCGTATTAAGCGCACCCGGTCCCGCCGTTGCCATGGCGAAGCCCAACTTGTTGGTAAATCGCCCATAGGCTTCCCCGGCCATTGTTGCAGCCTGCTCATGCTGGCAGCATGTGACGCCGATGCTGTCGTGGGAGTACAGCGCATCGGTTAAATGCATGATCATACCGCCCGTCACCAGAAAACAATGCTCGGCCCCGGCTCGATACAAACTTTCGACGATGTAATCAGCAACTCGAATCATCATGAATAGGGGTTGATTAACAACGAACCAGCTTTGCAAAAGCTATTTTGATACAGTACCTTTTCAATTACAACCTTCAAGCTGCATTAAACCGGAACGACTGTTTTTTTCTGCTCCGCCCAGGTAAATCCGGCCATGGTGGCGAAAAAGAGCAGGTTGAAGAGACCCAAGAGTTGGATCATGAGCACAAAGGTCAGGGATTCCCCCTGAAACATGGCCACCGCCACGTAAAGCCCCACTAACACGACCAGGTATGGCACCACGCGGTATTGTTTTCGCGCCAGCAAGTTGTTTAGCAACACGTTCGCTAAAACCAGCGGCACCACAGCCCAGACAAACCACGGTAACAATTGTCCCATGATTAGGAACGCCTCCGGGGAGTTCCTCAATTTGAGGGCCAGTCCCACAGGTAGCTTGGGCGCATACTCTTGCGCGTGCCGGGCCAGATATTGCAACCCGAAACCAATCCCGGTGCAGGCCGTCGCCCCCAGCACCGCCAAACCAAACGAGATCGCCAGTGTCAGACCTAGCACGTTGGTCCGCTTCCCTGTGGACACACTATGCACCACCTTGGGAAACATCACCCCGGCCAAGGGCGCGGTAAAGGAAACCAACCCACGTGCAAATGTGCCAGCAGCCGAATAATATCCGGTTTGGTGTTCACCTAACATGCTGCGCACAAGTATCATATCGATGCTGAATAAAACCTGGCTCGCTCCCAGCGCCAACGTTAGGGGCATGACATCCGTTACCCAGCTATCCCACTTGCCCGGAGTTTGGCGAGTGGTCAGCCAGACACTGCGCGAAAAGAACAGTCCCACTAGAAATGCAATGAATGCCCCCATCACGGCTCCCCCGATGGCTCCCGTTGCATTGCGCATTCCCACCAGGCCGACGATCAGTCCAATGAATACCATCCGCCCTACCCCGCTGGCAATTTGAGCCATGCCGAGCCATAGGAAGTTCTGCAGTCCTTGCAGAATCCCGAAGAAAACTGGCTGTGTCAGTGCTGTGAAGCTTAGCAGTACCACCAGCCACAGCGCAAGGGGATCGGCTATTGCCATGGTGGACAGGATGTCCTTTTGGAATATGGCCACCCCGCTTACCACCACCAGCCAGAGTGTCACGCCCCACAGCAGCACGGTTCGCGCGGTGCCCGCCAGTCGGGTGCAATCCTCCGGGGTGACCGCTGCGGCTGTCTGCTGGGCAAAGGTTGTCTGCAGGCCCATGGAGGGGATGCCCATCACGTTGATTAGCGCCAGCAGGGTGCCGTAAAGGCCGTACTCTACATCTCCTAGAATTGGCCCGTAAAGTGGGTGGATCAGGAACATGCAGATGCCGGCTGCCAGGGTGGCCAACACCATCCAACCGTTCTGGTGAAAAAAACGGGACTTTTCCATATTCCGGCTCATGCTAAAGTGTTCATCCAGTGCGCCTTCGCCTTTCCTGTACCACTCTGAAAGGCCATTCAGCAACGGACAAGAGCAGTTCCTGTCCTGCGCAGTGTGCTACCGTGCAATAAGGTATTGCAGTTCTTGAAGCAATGTCGAGTTCTTGCGCGGCAATCAGCAAGTCTGGCTTGTTGCTTGCAAAAAACAGGACAAATATTTTAAGAAAACCTTGACAGCCCACCGCCGGTTGTGGGAGCGTGCCAGCATCAGATTATTTCATCATTTTGGGTAAAGGGAATGTTTATGAAAAGCACTTATGGTTCGGTTTCGCTGAGGGGGTGCGTTCTTGCCTGTGCTCTGGTTTTCGCCGGTCTATTGACTGTCAGGGGGGATAATGCGTCTTTGACCAATGGGCTCACCGCCCATTTACCTTTGGATGGCACAGCCGTGGATGCCGGGCCATTTCTTCATCCGCTCACCAGCCAGAATATTGTTCCCTGTACGAATCGCTTCGGGATGCCGGCCCGGGCCATTGAGTTCAGCGGGACCACCAGCGGCATCCATATTGGTGACCCGCTGTTCAACCTCGGTTCCAACTACACGATTGCCGTCTGGCTGGCCAATCCCGATAAAACCAGGCCGGTTCAGGTTTGGGGTAACAGCGTTCCCCATCCGGGCTTGGCCCTTGATTACTTGAATCCGGGTAACATTGGCTTCCGCGCCGGTAACGGTTCCGCTTGGGCCATTGATACCCAGTACGGGCCGAATAATGTCATTCGCAGCAACGAATGGCATTTCGTGGTCTTCTCCAAGTCCAACCAGGTTTATCAGGTCATTTTGGATGGCGTGCCACTCTATTCCTACACGCTCGCTGCTTCCTTCAATCTCCCCGTCGGCTTGGAGCTGGGATCCGCCTATCCCTATTCCCAAAACAATGCCTCCTACAAGGGGAGAATGGATGACTTGCGCGTCTATAACCGCACCCTGAACCTCGCCGAAATCGGCGCGCTTTACGCCTTGGACGTCACCAACGCGGTTTCCAATGTCACGTACACGGTGTCCTTTGCCGCTGCCGTGGGCGGTACGGCCGCCGTCGTTCAGGCCCAGGGGCCATTTACGAATGGTACGGTCGTGCAAGTGCAGGCCGTTCCGGACCCCGGCTACCAGTTCCTGGCTTGGCGTGGGGATGCGCTGGGATCCGCCAACCCCACCTCCATTGTTGTCACCCAAAACCTGGTGATCACGCCTGAGTTTACCCGGATTTCGACCAACTCGCTCGAAAACGGGCTCGTGGCCTTCCTCCCCATGAACGGCACTGTTCTGGATGTCGGTGGCTACGCCCATGCCACCACTTCTGGGGGTGTTTCTCCGGCTGTGGATCGCTTCGGTCAGTCTGGCGGGGCACTCCGCTTTTCCGGCTCCGCCAGCGGCATTCATATCGCTGACCCGTTGTTCAACGTGGGCAGCAATTATTCCGTCTGCCTCTGGTTCAACCTGGGGGCCACCAACAATGCCCACCAGATCCTCTTCAACACCGCCCCGCACCCGGCCACAATCATGAGCTATTCTCCACCCGGAACTGTCGCGTGCCGCATCGGTAACGGCACCGGTTGGCTCATCCCCACTCAGCTTCCCCGCACGCTGGGTTTGCCGACCAACGAATGGCATTTTGCCGCCTTGGTGAAGCAGGGTTCTGTGTTCAGGATGTATTTTGACGGGGCGATATTGTACTCCTTCACCAACACCACCGCGCTGAATCTCAACACGGGGCTGGAAATCGGTGCAACCTATCCCTACGCCAGCAGCGGTGAGCCGTTCAAGGGTTCCATCGATGATTTCCGGGTTTATAATCGTTCCCTCGACATCTCTGAGATCGGGGCGTTGTTCACGCCGGGGGTGACCAATGCGGTTTCCAACCAGACTTTTACGGTGGCCTTCAATCAGACGGTGGGCGGAACCGCCTCGGTGCTCGCCGCTCAGGGTTCTTACGTGGGCGGCTCCCTGATTTCGCTTCAGGCATTCCCCGAGCCCGGCTACCGATTTCTTGCCTGGCAGGGGAGTGTGACCGGTACGTCCAACCCGGTTTCCCTGATCATCAATCAGGATCTGGTCGTTGCCCCGCAATTTGAACGTCTCGCCACAAACCAGCCTGCAGATAGCCTTGTCGCCTACCTGCCGATGGACGGTACGGCGGTGGATCAGGGCAGCTACGCTCATCGAACCACCTCGGCGAATGTTGTTCCCACCTTTGATCGCTTTGGTCGTCCGGATCGTGCTCTTCGGTTCAGCGGGATTGGTAGCGGTGTCCATATCGGGGACACATTGTTCAATCTGGGCGGCGATTATTCTGTCTGCCTCTGGTTTGCGCTCGACCAGGGCTTTGGCACTCACCGGACTCTCTTCAATACTGCTCCTCATCCGGCCACCATCATGTCCTATTCCCCGCCGGGAACGGTTTCGTTCCGCCTAGGCAATGGCAGTTCCTGGTTGATCGACACCCAACTGCCCCGCACGCTCGGATTGCCGACCAATGAGTGGCACTTTGCTGTCTTCGTCAAGCAGGGGGCCGTCTTTAAATCCTTCGTTGACGGGACACTGTTACATGCCGTCACCAACACCACCCCGCTCAACCTGAATGTCGGGTTGGAGATTGGGGCAGCCTATCCCTTCACCCAGAATGTCGAAGTGTTCCGGGGGGACATGGATGATGTCCGGGTGTTTAATCGCGCGATTGGTACGAACGAGATATCCTCGCTTCATGCTGAGGGGGTGGATGCCAACCAGTTCTGGCTGACGGTGTCCGCTGGGATCGGTGGTAAAGTGGAATCGGTCCCCGCCGCGCGTTTCTTCACCAACGCCACGCAGATCAGTCTGACGGCGACTCCGCTGAGCGAGTACGAGTTTGTCCAATGGACCGGGGATGTCACGAATTCCGAGAATCCGCTGACCTTGACGATTGATCGCATCACCCGGATCGGGGCCGTGTTCCGTCCGATGGGGGTGACCAACAGCCCTTCGCAAGGTTTGCTGGCCTGGTACCAGTTTGATGGGAACGCCCGGGATATCAGCGGCAACGGCAACCATGGCACCACACAGAATGTGCTGACCAATGCCGATCGCTTTGGGGATCCCCTCGGCGCGTTGCAGTTCCGCCGCTACACCCCGGGCTGGGTGATGGTGACCAACGCCCTGGTCGGGCCGGGCTTGGATGGCTTCACCATCAGCACCTGGTTCCATCCGGGATCATTCGCCTATTCCGCCCAAACCCTGTTTGCCTCTGACTTGCCCTATGGGTATGCGGTTAACTTCAATAGTTACTCCAGCGCCGGGGCGATCTCCTTCACGGTGGGCAATGGCACCAATGCCTGGATCGGGCTGGCCAAAGGCACACCACTGGCCGCCGCCTGGCATCAGGTCGTGCTTCGTAAAGCCGGACCGCAATACACCCTGTTCGTGGATGGTGCGGAGCAGGCTTCGATGGTCGTCACCCAATCGGTTGATTGGGTGCGGGGGGTGAATTTCGGCAGCTCCGATCCGCGCGCCAATGCCTATTGCCTGGAAGGCCGTCTGGACGACACCTTGGTTTATAACCGCGCCCTCCAACTGGCGGAGATTCTCGCCCTGCAATCCACTTCGGATCTGGTGATTCGCCGCCAGCCGTCGGATCTGACGGTGATTGCGGGTGAGGCGGGCGAGTTGGGCACCCTGGTCTATGGCACCCCGCCGGTTTCCTGCCAGTGGTACAAGGATGAGGCCCTGCTTCCCGGGAAAACCAATTTCGTGCTGGCATTCTCCCCCGCCTCTTTCGGGGATGCGGGCGCTTATCAGATGGTCGTCAACAACGCGAGCGCGTCCATCACGAGCCGGGTGGCCGTGGTGACGGTCACCGCTCCGCCCGCCCTCGCAGTGAGCGCCGGGGATATCGACTTCGGGGCTGTGGCTGTGCATACCACTGCGGATCGCTCCTTCTATGTCACCAACACCGGCGGCGCGACCCTGACCGGGACCGCCACGGTGGCTGCCCCGTTTGGCATCGTGGCAGGCGCAAGCTACTCGATACCCGCCGGACAAAGTCAGGCTGTGGTGGTCCGGTATTCCCCCGCTGCACTCCTTCAGGATACGGCCACCGTGAGCTTCACCGGAGCCGGGGGCGCGACGCGCTCCGTTTCCGGCAGTGGCCAGATCTCCGCCACCGAGCTGACCTTTGTGGCGGATCACGTGACCGCCCCGGCGAATGGCACGGTGGTGCTGCCGGTCTATGCGTACAACTTCACGGATGTCGTCCTCTTCCAATACTCCATGCACTGGAATTCCAATCAGTTGGTGTTCCTGGGGGTGGAGCAGTTCGGCTTGCCCGGGCTGACGCTGGAGAGCTTCGGCAAAACCGAAACCGGTGCCGGAACGCTGTCGGTCTCCTGGGATGACGCAACCCTGGCGGGCAAGAGTCTGACCAATGGCGGCGTGGTTTTCGGTCTGCGTTTCCAGGTGCTGGGCAGCCCGGGTTCGCGCGCGGCCTTCACCTTCAACGGCACCCCCGTTGGCTTGGAGGCTGCCCGGTGGGGTGTTGACACCTCCATTCCGATCCAGACCATGAGTGGCGAGATCATAGCCCCGTGGACGGTGAACCTGGCGGGCAGTGTCAATTATTACGATGGCCTCAAGGGCATCCCGGGGGCCGTGGTGGAGGTGACGGGGGCCACCAATATCGCCGGGGCCACCGGCATGGATGGCGCCTACAATTTCCATCTCCTGCCGGGCAATGGCTACACAGTCACTCCTTATCTGACCAACGATGTGGATGAGGGCAATGGCGCGATCACCTCCATGGATATCTCCCTGATCCGGCGTCACATCCTGAATCCCAATAACCGCCTGGATTCCCCCTACAAGGTGCTGGCGGCGGATGTGAACAATTCCGGAACGGTGAGCACTATGGACATCCTCCTGCTGCGGCGCGTGGTGCTGGGTGAGACCAACCGCTTCCCGGCCACCCTCTGGCGTCTGGTGCCGGCGGATTACACGTTTGCGGATCCGCTGAATCCGTGGGCGGCCCCCTCCAGCCGGTCTTACGCCAATGTGCCGAACAATCTGCCCGGGCAGAATTGGGTTGCGGTTCATCTGGGGGATGTCAACAACACGTGGAATCCGCCTGCTCCCACGGGCGAGAAGAGCCTGCGCACCCAGAAGAGCATGGGGCTGAACCAGGTGAGGTTCCAAGTGCTGGGCGCTTCCTCCCAGCCGGGCGGCACCGCCAGGGTTCTGGTGAAGGTTTCCGGCTTCCGGGAGGTCACCAGCGCCCAGTTCACCCTCAAGTGGAATCCCGCCGCCTTGCAACTGTCTCAGACGGGGGATTATGGTCTGACGGATATCTCCGGGGCCAATTTCGGGACGCTCCGCACCAATGCAGGCAAGGTCACCTTTGCCTGGGAGGATTCCCGGGCCTTGGGTGTCACCCTGGCCGATGGCAGCACCCTGTTCAGCCTGACTTTCCAAGTGCTTGCTGACGTGAGCCAGGCGCTCGGGGTGGAGTTGTGCGATGAGGTGACGGTCCGCGAAGTGGGTGTCAACTTTGATCTGGCCGGCTTTGTGTCAGAGTCCGGTCATGTGCTGGTCGTTGGTCCGGATGGCATCAGGGCCGGTGCCGTCGTCGCCTCCCCGACCACGGGATTCTCCGTGAATGTTCAGACCTTGGTGGGTGTCCGCTATGTTCTGGAATGCAAGGAATCGCTCAGCGCTTCGGAGTGGGTGGCGGTTTCTGAGTTGACGGGGAATGGCTCCGCCCAAAGCATCCAGGACAACCGTCCCGCCTCCACGCAGCGGTTTTATCGTCTGCGGGTGGAGTAGGCCTAAACATCCATTTGACGCCATGGCCGCCGGAATGTCACAGTTCCGGCGGCCCTTTTTTATGCACAGGCTATTTGTTACCGGGGTGACCGGATTTATTGGTTCTGCGGTGGCGCGCCGCGCCTTGGCCCTGGGTTGGCCGGTGGCCGGCTTGGCGTTACCTGCGGAAACGATTCCTCCTGACCTGGTCGCCCAGCCCGGCTTTGTCGCCTTGCGGGGCACGCTGGAAAATCTTCCGTGGGACGGGATTCGTTTGTTCGCCCCGACCCGTTGTCTCCACACCGCCTGGATCGCCACCCCTGGCGTCTATCTGGAATCACCGGAAAATTGGAAGCACCTGGAGTGGGGCCTGCAGTTGGCGGAGGGCTTGTTGGGGCTGGGGTGTCCGCACCTGACCGTTTTGGGGACCTGCATTGAGTACCAGTCCAACCCGCAGCCCTGCCGTGAAACCGGCACTCCGATCCAGCCCACCACCACCTATTCCCGCTGCAAGCACGAGCTGCATTTGAAGCTGGCTGACCAATTTGTGGGGCGCGGCGGCCAGTTGGCCTGGGCCCGCGTTTTTTACCCTTATGGCGTGGGGGAACACCCCGCCCGCCTCTGCACGCAAATGATCAAACGGATGGCCGCTGGCGAGCCCGCCGTACTGACCACCCCGGAGAGCATCAAGGATTACATCTACATTGATGACCTCAGCGCTGCCATTTGCCAGGTGGTTGGCGCGGGTTTTCAGGGGCCGGTCAATTTGGGCACTGGAACCGGAGTTTCCATTCGTCAGATCGCCCAGCTGGTCGCCCAAATGCTCGGCAAGGATGGCCTCATCACGGAGCGCCCGTCCGGGACCGACCCCTTTCCCTTCGTCGTGGCGGATAACACCGCTCTGCGGCAGCTCGGCTGGAGTCCCGGGACCGGCATTTCGGCAGGGCTCCGGCAGCTGGCCCAATCGCTGGGCCACGTGGTCCGTTGAAGCTGAAACGCCGAAATTAGCGGTTCCGCGTTCCCTTGGTGGATCCTGCAGGCGTGGGATCCCGCCGAGCCGTCAGCTTCCCCGTTTGTAGTGCAGGCTTCAGCCTGTCTGAGGGGTGGACCCAACTCCGCGCGGTCTGCAATTTCGGCACTCCGCCGAGCCTTCTCCTGTAGCGGTGGGCATCCTTGCCCGCCGTCTCACCCGGCTTCCAGCCGGGTCTTGAACCCGGGCGGCTTCGCGCGCACCCGTCGAGCCGTCCCCGTTGTAGGCCGGGTGCTCCCACCCGGCGTCCCCGCAAATTAAACATATAAAACATCCTGTATGGTAATACGATGCGATGTATAAAATAAAAGATAGGACCCCGACGGGTTCAAGTCAGACAGGCTTGGCGATACGCCGCCAGCATCCGGGGCAGACTGAACCGGTCTTGGACGTGGGCGCGGGCGGCCTTTCCCATTTGCGCGCGCAGATCGGGATGGTTGGCCAGCTCAATGATTGCCTGCGCCAATGCGGCGGGCTGTTGCGTGGGAACCAAACGCCCGACCTGGCCATCCACGACTTGTTCGCTGGCCCCGCCCACATCGGTGGCGATGACCGGGAGCCCCGCCGCCAGGGCTTCCAGGGAGGCATTCGGGCAGCCGGCGGGATTGGCGATCATCACAAAGAGGTCCAGTTGGGAGTGAAAGCTCCCCATATCCGCAACCTCCCCCAGCCACTCCACCGGCAACCCCTGGCTGAGCGCGCGCAGCCGGAGCGCGTAATCGCCGCCATCCGTCTCCGCCTCGCCAGCGACCAATAGCTGGTAAGGCGGCAACTGGTCATGCGCCAGGCGCAGGGCCTCCAGCAGGTCTTCCAGCCGCTTTTGCGGGTGGATTCGGGCGGCCGTGCCGATGATCAACGGCCCCCTGCGATCGGCGGTCTCCCGCCTGGCGGGCGGGAGGGCCACGCCGTTGGGAATCACCTGCACCGGGGCTCCGAGGACGGCGGCAGCCCGGGTGGCTTCGGCCTGGTATTTGACAATCACTCCTGCCAGTCGTTGGCCGTAATCGCGCGGAGTCAAATAGGGCAAGCCGGGCATCGGCTGGGCAAAATACCTTGTCAATGAGTCGAAATACATCTCCCCGGGGCTCACATCGTACACCGGCGTGTCCAGCAGCGCGTCGGCCAGGAGGATCTTGTAGGGCGGCATCAGGTTCCAGAACAGCACGGCTTGTGGCGGGTCGGCGTCCAACGCTTCCAGCAGCGGTTCCACGGCGGCTTCCAGCCGGGTGGCTGCGGCGGGCAAGGCCAGTACCGGAATGCCCGCTGCCGCCAGCGCCCGGCAGCCGGGGGTTGCAGCGGCCGGATCTTCCTGGACCACGGCGGCGCGCACCCGGATGCCTTGCTCGTGCAATCCGCCCAGCAGCCGGCGGGCGCTGGATTGGGCGCCCCCGGTCGAGAAATTGTTGGTGATGAGCCAGAGCCCCCGGGGACGACAGTCGGGATCGTGGCGGGCGATGGCCCGGCGATAGAGCCAGCGATAGCGCCGCGCCATTTGTTCGCTGTCAAAATCCCGGCCAAGCTCCGGCGGCAGCTGCGGGACCGGCTTCGGCTGGGCCAATATCGACAGCAGGGCCTGGGTGAATTGTTCGGTCGTTGCCTCCTTGGGCACCAATCGGAGCGCGGGTATTTTGCGGGCGACTTCGCTGCCGCCGCCGACCTCCGTGGCGACCACCCATTTGCCCATGCTTAATGCTTCCAGCTGCGCCAGGCTTAGACCCTCATGGGCGCTGCAGCAGATCAGGACATCCACTGCGGCCAGCAAATCTGCCACCTGTTCAACCGGGCCGGTCCAGCGCACCTCCGTCTCCAGGCCGAGCCGTGCCAGCTCCGCTTTGACTTTGGCCACGCACTCCTCCGCTTCAAATTTGCCGGGGGTGACTTCTCCCGCCAGGACCAGTCGCACTGGTCGGGTGACGCCCTGTTCCGGCAAGCGGGCCTTTACCGCGGCCAGGATTGAGGGCAGCCGGTCCAGCCGTTTTTGTGGACGCGGATTGGCCAGCGATAGCAGGACCAGGTCATCCGCCGCAAATCCCCATTGCTGGCGCCATTCCCGGGCGGCTGCGGTTGCCCCGGCAGCGGGCTGGAACTCCGCCCGTCGAATGCCGTTCCAAACTGTGCGGATGGGGAGGCTGACGCCTGCCCGTTGGTTTGCCGGGTTTGGCTGGGGTTCGCTGCGATAAATGTCCGCCAGTTCCTGCTCAACCGCTTGGGCGCACGCGACGAGCAGCGAGGAATCCCCCGGCCTCAGCAGGTCCATTCCCTCCTGCCAGCCGGGCTGGGTATTATGCACGGTGGTGACCAGGGGAATGCCTCCGGAGGCCAGCATTTGAAGCTCCTGCCCCGTCAGCAAATGCGCGTGCAGCAGATCCACTCCCGAAGCTGCCGCATGCCGCCGGAGCCAGGGCAGGCGCGCACCGCCGTCTGGAATGGCGGCGAGGGCCAGGGTGCCCGGCGGTGCTGGAAACGCCGCGCGTTGCGCTGTCCCCAGCGTGGCCAGCTGAACCTGGACCCCGGTCTTGGGCAGGTCTTCCATCAGGTTCAGGGTCAGGCGCTCGGCCCCGCCGCGCTGCAGGGCGGTGATGACCTGCATCACCCGCAGTTCCGGTCGGCTGTAGACGTCCAGGGGCCCGTAGTGGACGACTCTCAATTCAGCCAGCGCCCGGCGCCAAAAATCATCCGTGGAGCCGAAGCAGCCATCGGACCAGCCTTGGCTGGCGCGGGGATTCAGGTACAGGGCCAGGGGTGCCGGCCAGCCGGGTTCCGGGCGGGCGGACGCAGAAAAATTGCCGCTGCATTGGTGATGCCATTGCCGCCATGGCTCAGGCTGGCCGCCGGATGGGTCCGGCCGTCGGGGCAGGCCGACCGCGCAGAGGCCTAGGCCCGTTCCGCTGTCGGCGGGCAATGCCAGCGGCCCCCGGCCGGCCAGCCACACTCCCGCGCGCAAAATCAGTGCCGGCTTTCCGCTCATCTGCCCCCAGGGCAGCCGGGAAAAATCACCGGCAAAATGGACCTCGCTCACCCCGGCCGCCTGCAAGGATCGCCGGGTGCGGCCGACCAGATATTGGTCGCCCGGCAGCAGGGAAAAGATGTAGGCCGCAGCCGGCATCAGTCAATACGCCGACGGGCGGTGAAATGGGCCGTGGGACAGGCTTTCACTGATGACCACCGGCGTGACGATATCGGTGGCGCTGAAATCCGAGCCTGGGGAGATGATGGGCGGTACGTCGTCATCGGTCGCCTCGGTCTTCATGATCTGCACCTTTTCCGGGCGGGCTCCGGTGTAAACGAACTGGCGCCCGTCCGCGCCTGGCTGGCACAGAATCTGCCCGTCCCGCTCCTGGTCACCGGCCAGCAGGTGGTAATGGATCAGGTAACCCGTCATGGTCGCGTTGGCCAGGAGCCAGAACCCGTCGTCGGCCAGTTCCGTGCGCACATTGATCGGCCCGTAGGAGGTCAGCGAGCGGGTGGTGGACAGGCCCGGCCCGCTGGCAGCCGGGGAGGTGGTGTCCCGCCCGAGCGAGCGAACCGCCGCCACGATGGCCACGATCACCAGACCTAAGCCAAAAAGGGGGCAAAGCAAGCCGCCTAGGGCGAAACTGCTGGCGGAATGGTGGACCACGACATTCGGCACCGGCATCGGCATCGGGCGGGTAGGGGTTGGCGGGGTGGCCGGTGGCGGCACCACGGCTCCGGTGGGCCGCTCAAGTTGCACGGGGGGCGGGGTGGCCGGCGCTGGAACATACGTCAAAACCCTGAACCCGTTGTCCGCGTTGCGGCTGGCGGGGGTGTTGCGATAACGGGCGGCAGAGCGGGTGTGGGCGATGCCGCCCAGCCAGGAACCGCCCCGCAAGATCCGCCGGGGTTTGTCCGAAAGATTGGGATTGGTTTGCTCCGGGTTGGTTACCGGCCCTGGGGTGTAGGGGCCGTACCAATCCCGGCACCATTCAAAGACGTTGCCCACGATATGGAGGTTCCAGGCATTGGCCTGGCGCGAAGCCACCGGGTGGGTGGCGTTCTCTGCCAGGGGCTTGAACCACGCAATGTCGGCTGCCTGCTTTTCGTCATTCCCATTGTGCCAGGCCGTCGTGGTTCCCGCCCGGCAGGCGTATTCCCATTCGGCTTCGGTGGGCAGTTGGAACGGGCGTCGGCATTGGCTGGAGAGCCACTGGCAAAACCGCTGGGCGTCGCCATGGGTCACCCCGGTCACCGGGTGGTCGTCGGTCTGGGCAAAGCCGGGATTTCGCCAATGGTACTGCCGGTTCTGCACCAGGGCATTGCCGTTCCAGCCAAACCCGCCGCTGGTGCCGGTTTCCGCCTCGGTGCGGTAGCCGGTGGCTGCCACAAAACGGGCGAACTGCCCGCGTGTGACCGGGAATTTGCCCAGGAGGTAGTTGCGGGTTAGCGTCACTTGCCGCCGGGTCTCATCCGCCTGTCGCAGAGGTTCCAAATCGGCGGATCCCTGCGTGAAGGAGCCGCCCTGGATTTCCACCAGTTCCAGCCGGATCCCGTTGCCCAAATCGAGGTTCAAACCCGGCTCAGCCCCCGCCAGGGACACGGACATCGACACGAACGCCAGCAGGGCAAGTTTCTGAACGTAGATGCCGTAGGGTGCAGGGGTGTTCATATCAACTGCCCGCAACCTACAAAACTTCCGCTCGGCACGCACCTGGAAAATGACGCCATATTTGTAATGTGGAGACTCTGGGATTATTCCGCCGTCTTCTGCCGCTGCCCCGGTTTGGTCCCGTTTGTTGCAGGCCGCGTTCCCCATGGTGGGTCCCGCAGGCGCGGGATCCCGCTGAGCCGTCAGCTTCCCCGTTTGTAGTACAGGCTTCAGCCTGTCTGAGGGGTGGACCCAACTCCGTGAGGTCCGCAATTCCGGTACTCCGCCGAGCCGTCTCCATTATAGGCCGGGTACCCCACCTGGCGTCCCTGCTGATCCACGGCGTAAGTCGGAACGGGGCCGGATAGAGGATGGATTCATGGCGTGGACCTTGATTCGGGGTGGCGAATTAGACTTTATTGTACTTTCTTGTGCTTTTTTAGCCAGTTTTTTCGGGTTTTTGGCGAAAAGTCTAATGGGACTGGGACAAAAGCTGAAAGGCTGCGGTGCAAGGGAACGTGCCACAGGCGGAAGGCAATTGACCACGAAATAAGCGAAATACACCAAAACGGAGCTGGGTGCAAACCGAGCTGAAAGCGGCCGGACGGCGGCCCGGTGCGACAGGGGACTCACGCGGAGACGCGGAGAGGGGACCGGGGCGGATTTCCGACACGAAGCCACGGAGACAGGAACGACAGTGTTTCGGTGCTTCAGTGGACCGGTGGTCCGGCGAAGAGCTGGGAATGGTGGAGCGCAAGGAACCAGACAAGTTTGGCTGCGGACTGCGTTCGGGCAGGGCGGATGGGATCGCGCTGGGTGCCGGGCGGCAAGTGTGTGTGTCATGGGCATTCATAGCGGTTTTCAGGTTTTAAGTTTTGTAGTCAGGACTACATTATCGATT
>CAIYYI010000389.1 GCA_903930345.1 uncultured Verrucomicrobiota bacterium | reverse complement strand
TTGCCTTTCGGCGGGAATTTGCCTGTGCCCTCGATGCTCACCGGCCCGGTGTGGTCGAGATCAGCACCCCACAAGGCGATGTCGTTCAGGTGGGCTCCCCAGTTGGCCATCATGCCGTCGGCGTAGTCGCTGATGCACAGCCAGCCGGGCCGGCCCTTCGCCTCGTGGCGCGGATGCACGCGCTGCACCGTGAAAGGACGACGGACGGACGGTCCCTGCCACATCTCGTAATCGAGTTCCTCCGGCACCGGCATATCGGGCTGGGCCGGCAACGTCGGATCCTTGGGCGTCGTGGTGAAGATGCGCTGGAGTTTTCAGATCTTCCCGTTGCGGACCAGTTGCGCGGCGCGGTGCATGGTGCGGTTCGACCGGAACTCGCTGTCCGTGCGGAACACGCGCTTTGTCTTCGTCACCACGTCGCAGAGCAACCTTCCCTCGGCAATGTTGCGCGTGAGCGGCTTCTCGCAGGCCACGTCCTTGCCGGCCCTCAGCGCGGTGATGGCCATCGGCACGTGCCAATGGTCCGGGGTGGAGATCATCACGGCGTCAATTTCCTTCCGCGCGAGCAACTCGCGCCAGTCGCGGAACGTGGCGCAGCCCTTGAACGCACCGGCAGGTTTCGCCTTGGCGTAGCCGTCCTCGATCGTCTTGCGCGCGTTCTCCATGCGCCAGGAATCAACGTCGCAGACCGCGACGCACTGGGCGTCCGGCTCTTTCAGGAAGCCGGGGATGTTGGCGTAGGTGCATTGGCGTCCGGTGCCGATGAAGCCCACGGTGATGCGGTTGCTGGGCGCAATCGCGCCGTCCGCTCCCAGCACGGATGAAGGCACGATGATCGGGGCAGCAAAGGCGGTCGCCGTGGCGGCGGTGGTTCGCAGAAAGTCCCGGCGGGTAAGTCTGGCGTTTTTCATATTTATACTAAATGTGGCTAGCGGTTTTGGCTCGTGAAACGAATCTTTGGCTGGATTTCCGCGAACCTGCCGAGTATTTTTTTCGAGGGTCATTGTTCCTTTACCAGGCGTTTCCAGGCCTCCATCGTCAATCGCAGGTTTTCCCGAGGATCACCTTCAACCTTGAATCCCTGCCAGCCGATCGGGCCATGATACCCGGCGGAGCGCAGTTTTTTGAGATAACCCACCAGGTCGAAATCGCCCTGATCCAGCCGTCCAAAGTAGTTTTTCTTGGCCACCTCCATGCCATTGATGGAAGCCAACAATGAAATAGGGGCACCCTGTTTGAGGGTTTCATCAATCTGGCCGCCATGATTCGTCACGAATTCGTGGCACAGGTTGATGCTGGCACCCACGTTGAGCCGGTTCACCAGTTTGACCATCCGCACTGCATTACTGGCAGTGGCAATATAAAAACCGGCGTGTGGATATACGGCCACCTTCAAGCCTTGTTCAGCTGCCTGCCCGGCAATGTCCTGCACAATTTTGACGGCCTCGGCATCATAATTTCGCTGCTTGTCCTTGACCTCCCGCAGGGTCATCCAAAGAATGGTGTCGTTGCCCTTCAACATCTTGATGGCTTCCTTGAAGGCGGGATCGTACGGTTGAGCCTTGTCCGGGAATGTATGCACATAAAGGC
>CAIYYI010000388.1 GCA_903930345.1 uncultured Verrucomicrobiota bacterium | reverse complement strand
GGCCGTCGATGAAAGAGACCTTGTCCACCCCGGCCCGGATGGCGGTGACGGCGCTATCAACCTTGGGAATCATGCCCTTGTCGATGATGCCGGCGGCCTTGAGATCCTGCACCTCGCTGATTTGCAGGTGCGAGATGACGGTGGCGGGATCCTTGGGATCGCGCATCAGGCCGGGCACATCGCTCATGAAAACCAGCCGTCTGGCCTTCAGCGCCACCGCGACCTGGGCGGCGGCTACGTCCGCGTTGCAGTTGTAAACATGGCCGTCGGATCCCAGCGCCGTCGGGCTGATGACCGGCGTGATCCCCCGCTCAATGCAGGCGATCAACGGGGCGGTGTTCACCTCCACCACCTCCCCGACATACCCGATGTCCAGATCCTCGCCCGCCGGACCCCGGACGTGCATTTTTTTGCACCGGAAAATATCCGGGCCGGCAAAGCCCTGCGCCGCCCCACCGTGGGATTTGATCATGGCGACCACTTCGGGGTTGATCTCCCGGGAGAGCACGTCGTCCACAATGCGCACGGTGGCGTCATCCGTCACCCGCTGGCCCTGGATGAACCGGGCCTTGAGACCGGCCTTCTCCATGGCCCGGGTGATGGCCTTGCCGCCACCATGCACCACCACGGGATTGATCTCGACCGCCTCCAGAAACACAATGTCGCGCGCCACCCCGCTGCGGATGGACAGGTCGGGGGAGTCCATGAAACTCCCGCCGTACTTGACCACAAAGGTGGCGCCGCTGAAGCGCTGGATATACGGCAATGCCTCGAGCAGGGTGGTGGCTTTGGTGATGAGCGTTTTCATAGGGGATAAATGGTGCGGTTCATCCGGGTCGGTGACTCAACCCCCGAGTGTGGTCGGATCACTCACGTCGCCCTTGTTGAAATCCACGTACTCCTCGGTGAGGTCAGCCGCGTACATCAGGGCCGAGGCCCGGCCGAGGTTCAGGTTGATGTGCAGATCAAACTCCCGGGGGGCCACGGCCGCACAGAGGGCCTTGAAGGTGGCCTTGGTGGGCTGGCCCCGCCGCAGGGAAAACAGGATCTTCCGGCTGCCGGGCGCGCTGTAGCCGATGTCGATCTTCTCCTCGACAACGCTGGCGGCACTGTAACCGATGGCATCAATGATGCGGCCCCAGTTGGGGTCGCCGCCGAACCAACTGGTCTTCACCAGCGCGCTGTTGGCCACGGCACGGGAGACCGCGTCCGCATCCGCAAACGACTTCGCCCCGCCGACCCGCACGGTGACAAACCGGGTCACCCCCTCGCCATCCCGCACAATCCGCTTCGCCAGCTCCAGGCAGACGTGGTTCAGCGCGGCCTGCAACAAACCCCGGTCAGACTTGCGCGCGGCCGAAGCGGTGATCAGCGGGTTGCCCGCCATGCCGTTGGCCAGCACCAGGACGGTGTCGTTGGTGCTCATGTCACCATCCACCGTGATGCGGTTGAAGCTGTTCGCCACCGCCTCCTGCAACAGCTTTTGCAGGATGGCGGCCTCCACGGCGGCATCCGTGGTGATGAATCCGAGCATGGTGGCATGCAATCCGGCCGGAACGGCGGCGGGCCGCGCACCGGTGGCGGACATGCCGGGCTGGATCATGCCGGCACCCTTGCAGATGCCGCCCACCCGGACCGTCCGATCCCCGAGCCTGAACTCCACCGCCACCTGCTTGGGCTGGGTGTCGCTGGTCATGATCGCCTCCGTGGCGTGATCGGCGGACACCGCCTCATCATTCAGCAATCCGAGCGCCTGGGTGATGCCCTGGCGCACATTGGCCATGGGCATGGTGACACCGATCCGGCCGGTGCTGCCGACCAGAACGTGCCCAACGGGCAGGCGCAGGGCCTTGGCCACCTGGGCGGTCATCGCCTCGGCGTCCTTGATACCCTGACGACCGGTGCAGGCGTTGGCGTTGCCGGAATTGATCACGATGGCCTGCGCCACCCCGCCCTTCACGCGGGCGGCGCACACCTTGACCGGGGCGGCACACACCTGGTTGGTGGTGAACATCCCGGCCACCGTGGCCGGCACCTCCGAGACCAGCAGCGCCAGATCGCGCTTCGGGCCTCTGTTGGAGCCCTTGCCCGTGCCCAGCCGCTTGATGTCGCAGAACACACCGGACGCCAAGAACCCCTGGGGGGCCACAATGGAGCCGGATACCGCCTTCAGCTTCGCTTTCATGTTGATCAATAAGAGTGACGTTTACAACAATCCCATGGTCTCAGGAAAACCACACAAAATATTCATGCTCTGCACCGCCTGGCCGCCGGCGCCCTTCACCACGTTGTCCTCGGCACTGACCACCATCAGGTGGCCCGTGCGGGCATCCACGCGCCAGGCGATCTCGATATTGTTGGTCCCCACGACATTCTTGGTGTCGGGCAGGGCCTTGCCTTCCAAGAGCCGGACGAACGGCTCCTCGGCATACGCCTGCTGGTAGCAAGCTGTCACCTGCGCGGCCAGGGCGGCGGCGGATGCCGCATCGCGCACCGCCGCCCCGGGCCGGAGGCAGAGCGTGGTGAGGATGCCGCGATTGACCGGGATCAGGTGCGGGGTGAACTGGATCACCACCCGCGCACCGGCGGCGAGGGAAAGCTGCTCCTCGATTTCCGAGAGGTGCCGGTGCTTCGGCACGCCGTACGCCCGCACGCTCTCGTTGCACTCGCAGAAAAGGTAATCCACCTCGGCCTTGCGCCCCGCACCGCTGACGCCACTCAGGGAATTGGCGATCACCCCCTCCGGCTGGATCAGCCCGGCCTTGAGCAACGGAATGACAGGCAGCAGGATGCTGGTGGGATAGCACCCCGGGGAGGCCACCAGAGCAGCATCCTTGATCGCGGCGCGATAGACCTCCGGCAACCCGTACACCGCCGTGCTCAGCAGCGCGGGGGCCGGATGTTCGTGGCCGTAGAATTCCTGGTAAATCGCGGGGCTGCGCAGCCGGAAATCCGCGCTCAGGTCAATGACACGGCAACCGGCCTTCAGCAGCGGCACCGCATACTGCGCGGCCACGCCATGCGGCAAGGCAAGAAAAACTACCTCCGCCTGGCGGGCCAGGGCGGCGGAGTCGGGCTCGGTGAACCGGAGGGATCGGGAGACCGGGTGCCCGGCAAACTTGGGATAGACCTGGGCCAGCGTCTGCCCCGCACTCTGGCGGGAGGTCACCGCCACCAGATCCACGCCGGGGTGGTTGAGCAGCAGATGCACAAGTTCCTCGCCGGAGTAACCGGAGGCACCAACAATGGCAGCTTTCTTTTTCATAGGGCAATGGGAATAAAAGGGCCAACTGGCCAGGGTGTAAATGCAAAACCCCGCCGGCACGTGGCCAGCGGGGCTTGCTGAAAAGATAACCCGGATCAACGCTTGCTGAACTGGAAACGTTTGCGGGCACCCGGCTGACCGTACTTCTTGCGCTCCTTCATGCGGGAATCGCGCGTGAGCAGGCCTTCGGATTTGAGCAAAGGACGGAACGCGACGTCCACCTGGAGGAGGGCGCGGGCGATACCGTGACGGACCGCGCCAGCCTGACCCGTGGGTCCGCCGCCCTGCACGTTCACGCGCACATCATACTTGGTGGCAGTGGCGGTGGCGGACAAAGGACGGGTGGCAATGCTGCGGAGGTCGTCCGTGGGGAAATAATTCTCCAAAGGACGGTTATTGATCTGGATCCGGCCCGAGCCCAACGCGATGCGCACCCGCGCGACGGAGGTTTTGCGACGGCCGGTACCGAGAAATTCTTGAGTGTTCGAGTCAACCATGGGTACTGGTGGAATTAAGGTTTAAAGCGATCAGTTGGCGGCCTTGGTGGTCGCGGGTTGCTGGGCGGCATGGGGGTGCAACGGGCCCTTATAGACTTTCAGCTTGGTCAGCAACACGCTGCCCAGGCGATTCTTGGGAATCATCCCCTTGACGGCATGCATGATCAGCCGTTCCGGAAAGCGCTGACGCACATTCTCGACGGAGACATACTTCTCGCCGCCCTTCCACCCGGAATAGCTCATGTATTCCTTGGCCGTTTCTTTTTTGCCGGTCAAAACAACTTTTTCGGCATTGATGACCACGACAAAGTCGCCGGCATCAAGATGGGCTGTGTAAACAGGCTTGTCCTTACCCCGCAGGATGTTAGCAACTTGCACGGCGAGGCGGCCTAACACCGCGCCGTTGGCATCGATTACATGCCACTTCCGCTGGTCCAGATTGACTTTCGGCAAATACGTTTTCATTCAAAAATCCACAACATCACCAATAAAGGAGGGGTGAATGTAGCAAAGTGCCCCGGTGTGTCAATAACCTTGTTCGGCATTTTTGCCACTCTGATCACTTTTTCCATCATTTATCCCGAAATCCGCCCTCAGGGCTGGCTAAGCGGGCTAATATTGGACGCCTGGGGGATGCCATACCGTTGCAAAACCCGCCGGGTGGCCGCCGTTTCCTCCTCCGCGTCCACCACCATGCGCCGCAAGGAGTCGCTTTGCTCATATTCGAGGGTGTGAAAACGCCCCTCCGGCTTGCGCAACGCCTCGCGCAAATCAAGCAGGGTATTGATTTTTCGCCCGTTCACCTTGTCCAACACCAGATTGCGCGCATCCTGATAACCCAGGTTATAAAGATCCGGCAAAACCCCGGAAAGCACCACCAGACCGGTCCGGCCAGGTTTGACGCTCTCCTGCGTATAGTAGGTGAGGCGAAACGGGGCCACCCGCCGCCATTCCGCCCCGAAACCCCGCAGATATGGCTCCGTCAACGGCTGGAAAATCAGTCCGCCCACCACCAAGTATTGCGGTTCCACATCAAAAACCTGGGCCGGCACCAGTTTTTTTGAGTAGGTGATGCGCGGCAGTTGGTAGTTGATACTTTGCTCCCGTCCCTCCCGCCAAACTTTGATCACCAGCTTTTCCCCGGCAAACTTGGTGCGATTGGCCAGGTTTTCAATCAGAAGACGCCCATAATCGGGATCGGCATAGAACCCCTGCATATCGACGTTGAAGCCATCCACCTGCAAAATGATGTCATGCTGGCGCAGGTTATCCCCTTCCCCCTTGGTCGCCGGGGCATCGATCACCACCACCCCGCGCGGTTCACCAGGCAGTTTCAGAAAGCTGAGCGTGGCGGTGTTTTCCGTCTGCTGCCAGAGGAACGGAAAGGAACCAAGCCCCTGCCAGCGTGGTTTGGTGCGGGCCTGGAGCACCGCCTGGATGAGGGTGGCAGGAATGGCCCGCATGGTGGTGCCAACCGGACCGCAGGTAAGCGCCGCCATGCGGTTCTCCTGGATCACACACTCAGGCCAACCGAGGTTGTTCCCGGTGGAATCCAACTCCAGTTGCACATGGGAAATGCTGCTCAACCGGGCCTCCTCCACCACAAACTGGTTCAACTCCACCTTGCGCACCTCCAAATTGCCGTTGCGCCAGCGTACCGCCTGCAACTTGTCCTTGTCGGGCGCACCTTTCATCAGCGTGACCGGTTTGAGGCCGGTCCAGAAAGCCTCGTCCTCCACGGTCAGCAGCGCGAGGTTGGCGTGATAGTCAATCCACACCAGCTTGGCATTCCACCACTTGCCCCGGCCATCCCGCTGGGCGCGCACCAGGGCCAGGTCGGAAAGCTCTTCCGCCGTGGTCAGGATTTCTTTGGGGGCGATCACCACGCAGGATTTCCCCAAGGTCCGCTGCCGCTGGGTCCACGGCTGGAAATAATCGTACTGTTTGCGGTTGATCTCGATGTTGACGACTGATTTTTCCCAGGCAAAAGCGTTCCGGGTGGCGGCCGAAACCGGGGTGAGCCAACCACAGGCAAGCAGCACGAAGGCCATGCGCGCGAACCAACCGCTCGCAAAGGAACTAAAGAACTGTTTCATGTTCAACAAGAATTTCAGGGTGAATCAAAGGTGGCGGTCCTGGGGAATATTGTACGTTTTCAATATTTCGGGCCCGGCTTTTTGCGCGTCCTCCACCGCCAGGCACTCCAGCGAATTGTGCGGGGCAAACTCCAGCACATGCTGCGCCCCGGGTGGACTTTGGAAGGCCTTGATGACGTCCTCCAGTCGGTTGATGCGCACCCCGTTAATCTTGTCCACCAAAGCCCGTCCTTTGACCCCGAAATTGGCGTTGGCCGAGTGCGGCAGCACCGACACCAGCACAATCGGCTCCCGCCGGGCCAGCGCCGGGGTTTCGTACCGGCGGTAGAACAGCTCATAGACCACCTCGGCACTGGCGGCATCCGACCAGTTGCGGCCCAGGGTTTTGAGGTAATCAAGACTAAGCGGGGCAAACACCAGACCGCCATGGATGAAATAGCGCGGCGTATCATCGTATTGATTGCCGGTGGTCTTGTCTCCATCATAGACGAACTGCTGCAAATCCACCTCCTTTTCCACGCCGTCGCGCCAGATCTTCAGGTGGATGCTCTCGCCGTGCTGCATATCCTGCAGCGCGGCCGCCAAGTGCAGGCGGTTACCGTGGTAAAGGATGGTGCTATCACTGCCCACCCGGTACGTGCCCACCTGCAGCAACACATCATCGTTCTGGAGGGCCTTCTCGGTGGAGGGAATCGGAAACAGGCTGTCCACCCGGGCACCTTCGGTGTTGCCTTCCAGCCGCAGGGCCCGACGATGGGCGGGATTCTGCAACGGCACCACGCGAATCCCGGCGGAGGGATACCCATGGTAGGTGCCATCCGCAATATCCTTCAGAAAATGCTGAATGACCGGGGTGGGAATGAAGAAGCCGGTATTCTCCAGGCCGGGCATCCCCTGGAACGCCACGCCGACCACCAAGTCGTCCTGAATGACCGGGCCGCCACTGTTGCCGGGGTTGATGGCGGCGTCAGTCTGCACCCCCAACAAGGCGCGATTGCCAATGTGGGTGTAATTTTGCAGCTCAATGCGGGACACCACCCCACGCGTATAGGAGATTTGCTCCCCGCCCGCCGGATACCCCATGGTCACCACCGTGGAACGTACCTTGGCCAGCTCACCGAAATCAAGCGGTTCCATGCCGTCAAAAAAACCGGCATCGTCCACCTCCAGCAGGGCGAGATCGCAATCATGCCCGATGAAAACCACGCGGGCCATGCACGGGCGCGGATCCTGATACCGTTTCACTAGGATTTGCCGTGCCCAGCTCACCACATGCGCATTGGTCATGATACGCTTGCCCTTGATGACAAAGCCGGTGCCACCGCTGCGCCGGACCGGCTCGGAACGCCAGGGAGCCTCCCAGACCGGCGGCTGGCTGAACGTGAAGATTTGCACCACCGACTTTTCCGGTTCCGCCGCCCCGGCCAGGACGGCGGACAATCCCGACCAGACGGCCAGGATCCAGACCGCATAACGGTTTCCCATTTTCATGAATCGCAAAGTGGCGGAGGATCGCCTGCCGGTCAAGTCCGAACCCTGCGGACAGCGGACCGGATTTTCAACCGCGCGAATGGATGCGAAACCAAGGGAGCGATGACCGCCACACGGCTGCAAGAGGAGTCAATCGGACCCGAAACCTGGTAATGCGCCCCAAATTTAGCTGGCGATGGAGGTTTTCATCAGGGGGCGCAACCTTTGGCACTGGGGGCGGCTCGGTAGAGCCCCTTCTGATTGCGGGTTCACTGGCTGCGCACTCGGTACAGCCCCGCGCCAAAAACCTCCGCTGGCAGCGTGACGTTCTGACCATCATCAAGGGTCACCACGGTTTCCCAAACGGCATCCGGACTCCAACCGGAGATTTTTTCCACCACAAAAGGCGGCACTCCACCGGCCCATTGGAAGGTGATTCCACCACCCTCCGCCAGAGCCACCGAGACAATCCGGAACGGCTGCACAGGCACCACCAGCGCGGCCGGCAGTGAGGTGGCCTGACCGGCATCGGTGGCGACCGCGCTGAAGGCGTGCAGCCCGACCGGCAAACCGGAGACCGCCAGTGTATAGGGGGGCCCGGTGACACTGCCCAAGCTGGTCTGACCCTGGAAAAATTCAACTTTGGCGATGCGGCCATCGGGATCGACAGCCTCAGCCTGCAGGAGGATTCGGGCGGGCGCATCCAACGTGCTGTCCCCCTGCAGGCCCAAAGCGACTTGGGGCGGCAGGTTCTCCACCGTCACCTCCACGCGCCACACCGCGGAAGTGGTGACCAGCCCAGCATCATCCGTGGCCACCGCCACGTAATCGTGCCGACCCGGTGCCACGCCGGTCAGGCGGATGCCAAACGACCCCGTCGCCGCCTCGCCAATCCTGGTGCTCCCATCATACAACTCCACCTTTTGAATGGAGCCATCAAGGTCGAACACGGTGGTGGCCAGGGCAAATTCAACCGGAGCGCTCAGGGTGGGATTGGCCGGGCCCACCAAAACCACGGTGGGTGGCAGACTGGGCGCGGGGGCGCCTTTGGGCAGATTATAGAGCAGGGAAGGATCGCCGATGAGGTTGAAAATGGCCGCCGGGGTGACGCGCTGGCCCAGCCGGACATAGGTGATCATGGCCCCGCGCACCAAGTCGCCCAGCCGCAACCGGTTGTTGGCCTGGAGCGCCTGCACCAACCGCCGATTGAGCTGGCTGCCATCCCCGCCGTAGGCGAGGCCGGACGGGGCGATCACCGCGATGGCGCCGGCGGCGGGACGCAACACCAACTCCTCGGCCAGGGAATTAAAGGCGGGCACCGCATACTGACCCGCCAGACAAGTCGAGGCCACGACCACCGGCTGGCGGGCGTTGTCCATCAAATCGGGCACATCTCCCGCCGTCAGGTAGCCGGAGGAACCCAGTCGGTACACCGCCCCGTGACCCAGATAGCTCACCAAGTCCACCCCGACATTGAATTCATTCTGAATCGCCGCACGGGCCTCCGGCAGGCCCGTCTCCGCCGAAGGGATGAGCCATTGCCTACTGAAGGCTTCCGGAAGGGCCGCCTCCACGGCCGCCAGCGACTGGGGAAAATAGCTGGCCGCATCGTCCCCGTCGGCGATCAGCAACGCCCGCGGCTGGGCTGGCACCGGCTGGACCTCATAGGCGATGATTTTGGCGATGGCCGACTGCAACTCCGCCACCGTGCTGGCAGGCAGCCGACCCACCGCCATTTCCGGAATGCCGTCGCCATTGATATCGCCATAGACGCTGTCCGAGCAGAAAAGCCCGAAGGCGGTGGGGACCATGGCGGGCGGCACCCAGTTGTCATTTTTATGGAGCAGGTTGCGGTAGTCGTAAGTGCCGTTGCCAGCCAGCAGCACATAAGTCGGCCGGTGACCCCATTGCCCGAAGGCAGCGGTCAGGAAAGCTTGCAGGGCACGCGGCGAGGGCCGGCCGTCGTTGAACTCATCATAAACCTGTTCGACCGTCACCACCCGGCAGGCAAGCCCCTGCGCCTGGCGATATTGGGCCAGCTCTCCGGCAGCCACCGCCCAGGCGGCGGGAGCCAGGATGATCAGCGCGGCCTGGTTGGTGGGACTGGCGAGACCGGCCGACGCGGAAAGCCCGGCGGCGCTGACCGCCCCAATGCTATCCGGCAAAAAGGCCGCGTAACGGCCAGCCGGATTGGAGGGCACAAAGCTGACCGCATAGAGGCCCGCGTTGGCGCTCACAGCCAGATTGGTGACGATGACCGGGTGGCGCGGATCCGTAATCTCCCACACCACGACTTCCGGCTGGGCAAAACCAGTCACCGTGACAGTGGCATTCGATTCGGCATAGAACTCCAACCGGCCACCCACCGCCTCAAAGCGCCGGGCATAACTGAGGGCAAGGCGGTTGACATACCACTGGCTGCCGGAAGCCCCAGGCAGGTTGATGGCTTTAAGCCGGAGCGTGTTGGCACCGGACCGCAGCAGCCCCGCCGGCACCGGCCATTCCATGGTGGCGCGCGCCAATCCCTCCCATTCCCGCTGGCCCAAATCCGTGCCGTTCAACTCGGCCGTCACGCCATGCTGCCCCTGGCTGCCGCCCCAAAGCTGCACGGTGAGTCCACCGGGCAGGGCTGCCCCGGCTCCGTCGAGCGTCACCGTAAACACCGCCGTGTTGAGGAATTTGGAGCTGGCCCGCAGCCGCTGCCACATCCAATAGTCCTCCTCGGGATCATTCGCCTGGGTGGTGACAGCCAGGATATCCTGCTCCAACTCCACCGTGGCGCGACCGGTCATCTCCCCGGCGGGAGCCGGGGCCCGGCCATCGGCCTGAAGCACCCAACCGTTGGTCTGGGCGGTGAGCCAATAGACGTTCTCCTCCGTGAAGTTGTCTTTGAATTGTTCCGCCTGGAACCACAACGCCGCCCCGTCCGGCGCGGCCACCCACTGCACGGCCTGCCCGCCAGAGGATAAACTTAGCTGACCCTGGAGAATCCAGCCACGCACCTCGGCCACAGGCTGCACCAGCAACGCGGCCAGCGACTCGGCGTCCAAACGCTGCCGACCGGCGGACCGCGTGTTAAGCTTCACCCGAAGGCCTCCGCCCAAATCCGCCCAGGTCACCATGCCCGCCGCGCCAACGGTGCGACGCAACTCGGTGGACACAGGATTGGTCTCCGCCGCAAGGGCAGCCGACGCAACTGAGGCGGCCAAGCGGGGTGCCGGCGGTGGGATATCCGACCGCACCGTCAGGGTATAGGGTCCAAGCGAATGTGCTTTTCCCCGCTCATTCCATTCAACCAGGCGATAGACCAGGGTTCCCGACTGAGGTGCGCCCGGGTCAAAAATCTGGTAGGCGGCCCCCAGTAACGCATTGGCGGCGGGAATCAAGTCGGCATTCACACGCCGCCAGTTCCCCTGATCCAACCGGAAAAGATCAAAGCTGACGGAACCGACCTCAGCGGCGGTTTTCCAGCCAACGGTCACGCCTCCCGACGCGGCCCAGGCTTCGATGGAGGCCAGGAAGGCCAGGGTGGCGGCGGAATCAGCAAAGCCGAAATTGTGGCTGGCGGAGCCACTGGAGGGGACTGTGACGTAGGCGGGGTTAACCCCCTCCCCGTACGTGTCGAACGTGAGGGAGAGATTGGTGGCCACAGTGTTGGTGGCCACCCGGACCGTCGTGATCCCCGCCACCACCGGCTGGCTGAAAAAGCCGTTCCCATCGGTCAACACCGTCTGCATCACCCCATTGGTGTCGGTGATCTCCATCAGGACATTCACCAGTGGTTGATCCACGGATGCCTCGTACGTTCCGTTGAAATTGTAGTCCTGGTAAACCTGGCCGCTCACGCTGCCAAGGGTGGTGTTGGCGGAAACGTAGCCAACGTTGTCAACGGTGCGCCCCCCAACGCTGACCGTGACCGTCTTGGGATCGGTGCCTTCGTTGAAGGCATTGGTCGTCAGCAGCCACGTAGTGGACGAAGGCAGCGTGGCATTTTGCACATCCACGATGGTCGTGCCGCTGATCACCTGTTTGCTGTAAAAACCATTGGCATCGGTATCAACGTAATAAATGCTGCCGCTGGCGGAGGTAACTTTGACTTGTACCCCGCTGAGCGGCACGTCGGTGCCGGCGTTGAATGTGCCGTTCGAATTGACATCCCGATAAATGACCCCCTCCACAATCCCCATCTGGCTGGTGAGAATCCTCACGTAACCGAAGAAGATCGAGGCCGTGGCATTGTTGACGACATTGGTCGAGTTGGGATTGGTCCCCTGTCCCCGATTGTTGGCGGTCAAAGTCCAATTTGTGCCCGTGGACAACGCCGGCAGGGTGGCTTCGATCACCGCCACAGAGACGACCCCGGTCACCACCGTGCGACCGAACACACCGTTGGTATCCGTCGCCTCATAATAGACGTTACCCTGGGCGTCGGTAATCACCACCTGAGTGTTGGTAAACCGAGGCTCCCCCGCGCCCAACCGCCCGTTCGCGCTCGTATCCCAATAGACACAGCCCACGATGTTGGCCACGCCGCCCGTGGTGGTATAGCCTGTGTAAACCGTGGCCGTGCCACCCGCCGTCACCGTCACCGTCCGGGGATCGGTCCCCTGGTTGTTGCTATTGGAGACGAGTGCCCACGACACACCCAGGGGCAGCGTCGAGTCCACCACATCCACCGTGGTTGAACCGGCGGGAACCTGCACGCTGTAGGATCCGTTGGTGTCCGTGATCAAGTCGTGGATGCCACCCCGGCTATCGGTGACCCGGACCTGTATGCCCATCAATTCCAAATCGGTGGTGTTGTAAGTGGCATTGCCGTTGAGATCACGATAGACCGTTCCGGTCAGTGTTCCCAATTGGCTGGTCTGGAACTTGACGTAGCCGGTGTCATTGGTGGTGGTGCCGCCGGGCAACACCGTGACGCTGGCCGGGTTGGCCCCGTTGCCGTAGGTATTGGTGGTCAGCAACCAGGAGTTGCCAGAACCGGCTGAGGACAAGGTGGACGTCACCACCTCGATGATGACTTCACCCGAAGGGGCCGTGTGCGTGAAATAGCCGCTGCCGTCGGTGGTGACATAGGCGATCCCACCCAGGCTGTCAGTGATCTTGACGGTCACATTGCTGAACCCCGGATCCACGCCGCTGTTAAACTGGCCGCTGGCATTGGTATCCCAATAGACCCGGCCCACCACATGGCCGATGGTGATGGCCACCGAGTTGGAATAGGGACCATCGCGGTTGAAAATGGCGAACCCGCCAGCCACCAGGTCAAGTCCCCCATCTGCCCCGGTCGTGTTGGTGGGGAAGTAGGTTTGATTCGTCCAGGCGAGCAACTGCGCCGAGGTGGGACTCAACAGTGCGGTATCACCGGCAAAGAGCGAGTAGCCATAGACAATCTGGTTGCGGGGAACCTGGAGCGCCGACAGCGAGAAAAACAAACCATGCACCTGCTGCGGAGTCGTGAACGTGGAGGCATTCAGCTCCAAGTTGGTGTACGGTGGGAAGGTCGGTTCGTTGGTGAAATCCTTGCGCGCCACCAAGGTGCAGTTGGTCCAAACCGCCTGTCCGCCCCATCCCGCCGAACCGTCCACATACAGGATCGGCCCGTACTGCGTCGGCCGGCCCGACACATCGATATTCAGCACCGCCGCCATGCCAAAACTGTCATTGCCGCCACGGTCCAGAACCACAAAACCGGCCCCGGTCAACTGGGCATCCGTCACCGGAACAAACGCCGCGTTGGTGGCCACCACATAGTCCACCCGCTCTATGTTGTTGTTATTGCCGCTGCCATCCCCCGTGTTGTTGAACATGTTGTCGGACCCCCGGTTGATGGTGTCGCTGGCAAAAACGTCCTCCATGGTCGTGCCCCGGGCTGAGACCACGTAAATGTTGGTGCCTGACGCCGCACTGTTGGTGGTCTCATACCACAGCAACTGCCGATAGCCTTGGGCGTTGGGATTGTTGTTGCGGCGGAATTTCACTGACAGCGGCGGGTAGGCGACCGCCGTCGGGGCTTGGTAGGCGGGAGTAAAACCGCCCAAGTGACGCTCCACCCCCGGGGTTTGTCCAAACCGGATCAAATGGGTTGTCCCATTGAGCCCACCCACCCCGGGCGCCACATAGGCTCCGCCGTTGGCATCGGTGTCCGCCGCCGTTGTTGTCACCACCCAGTTGCTGATGGTGGTCTGGCCATGAGCCGAGATCGCCATGCACCACAAGGCACACAGAACAAACCTACACCAGCAACTGAGACAATAGCCATTCATCACAAAAAAACCAGTCAGGTTTTCGCGCTGATCAGGAGCACACCTGAAAGATTCAAAACGACACAGACCTACGATGCGAAAGTATCATTAATCCCCAATTGAAGCAAACCATTTCGCCCGCTCAAGAAACGCCGGGTGGGGACACCCGGACCACATGGTTGTCCGACGTCCGACCAGGAAAATGGAGTTTAGGATTGCACCGAAATGGCGTTTTTCGTATGCATGGGAATGTTGTTCTAATGAATGGTTGACCGCAGTGCCAGCCTGTCTGCTGGCCTGCGGTCAATCAGCAGCCGATCAACCGACGCCCGGCAAATCAGGAACAAGACCCCTTCATGCGCAGCCAAACCGCACTTCACCAGGACCGGGAAGTGGTTTGATTTTTTATAATTCACTGGTATGAAACCATTCTGGTCACGGTTGTTCGCGGCGTTGGCAGGCACCATCAGCCTCTTGGGCGGTGTCATTTGGTCCCACCCCGCAGCGGCGGAGGCCCTGCCCACGGTTGGCAGCACCCTCATCGCCCGCTGGCAGGGGGATCAAAAGGCGGCCTTTCTCCTGATGTTCGATGATGGCTGGCCCAGCCACTGGCAGGTGGCGGTGCCAGAGCTGGCCCGACGCGGCCTGACGGCAACGTTTTATGTGAACCCGGGCAAGGGCGAATACCAGAAGTTTGCGCGCGAATGGGAGGACCGGGTGTGGCGGCAAGGGATGGTTTACGGCAACCACACTATGACCCACAAGGGGGCGACCAACCAGGCCCATGCCGAATGGGAGATCGGCGAATGCAATCGGGCCATCCTCCGGATGGTGCCCGGCCCGCAGCCACGGCTGATCTCCTACGGACAGCCCGGGGTGGCCAGGGAGGCATGGAAAATCTCCGAGGAGACCCTGAACGCGCTCTTGAAACAACACCACCTGATCAGCCGCCCCACCTTCGTCAATCACGGGGCGGTGTACCATCTCAAGACCGCGGCGGAAATGCTGACCCTGGCCGACCGGGCCATCGCGCAGCGCGGCCTGGAATACCTGATCATCCACGGGGTGGAACGTCTGCAACCCAATTGGGGGTATCAGGATTTCTGGGCCCTCAAACAGGCGATTCTTTTTGCCCTGCTGGACGGGCTGAAGCAACGGCACGACCAAGGCGACCTGTGGATCACGGATCACATCTCCGCCCACCAGTACGAGACCGAGAGGGACACCGCCACCGTGCGGGTGCTGGCGGCCAGCGCGCAGGGCATCCGGCTGGAACTGGCCTGCACCTCCGACCCGCAACTCTACCGCCTGCCGCTGACACTCATCACCCGAACCGCCCCCGGCTGGAAACAGACGCGGATCATCCAAGGCAGCCAGACCAACTGCCTGAAGGTGACCGATGACATGATCCGGTTTGAGGCGGTGCCCGGCCCCCTTCCGATCCTCCTGGAACCGGTGCCAGAGGTTATTCAGCCGTGATGCGATACGTGCCGCTGCGGAGCGGAATGGGCCGGTCCGGCGGCACAGTTTTGCCGTTCACGCTGGTCTGATGCCAGGTGACGCCCTCCATCCGGGGCAGCAAAAACTCACCCTGCATACCGTCGGGGATGCTCAGATCGGCACTCATTGCCCCGCCCTGCCGCCGCCAATCCAGAGTGATGACGCCGCGCGGCACGGGCACGGTGATGGCGATCTTTTGCAGGGTGCCGGGCTGGGGTTGGATCTGGAACGTCTGCCAACCCGCCGCCGTGGGGCGAATGCCGGCCGCGTACTGGCAGAGGACCGTCAGCGCGCCGCCCGACCAGGCATGATTGTAGGTGCCGCCGCCGTAACCCTGGGACCCGATCCCCCACCCTTCCCACAGGGTGGTGAGGGGACTGTCAATCTGGGCGGCAAAACGCGCCTTCATCCGGCTGATGGCCTGACTGCCCGCACCCATTTGGAAGAGGGCTTCGAGCACATACTTCTCCATGTAGGGACTGGCCTCCCGGCTCTGTTTGAACACTTCCCTGATGGCGGGATAAAAATCCGGGGTGGCCAGTCCGGACACCACAGCCAGCGCCTGCACCCGATCATCGGTGACGCCCTTGTGCCCCGCTGAGCGATACGCCTTGCCGTTCCAGAAAACGCGATTGAAATTATCCTCGATGGATTTCATCTGTTGGCGATACCCGGGAACATCCTCCGGCGCACCCGCCACCCGGGCCATCTCCACCGCCCCCTTGAGGGCCAGATACAGCCAGGCGCTGTCGCTGACGGTATGGTCAATGTTGTTACCCCAATCGGTCCAATCCCAATCGCCCTTGCGGTGTTCCACCAGGCCATCGGCATTGAACTTCCACAGGGCCAGGTAGCGTTTGACCGCCGGATAGACGGCAACCAGGGTCTCCCGGTCGCCCGAATAGAAGTGGTAAGTCCAGAAGCCGTACCAGCTCACACTCGCCAACATTTGCGGGGGCAGCTCCTTGTCCCAGACCCCCTCGTTCCAGGTTTTGTCGCGGGCCGGATCGGGCACCCCGGCAGGCACGGGGGAAAAGAGCGAGCCGCTGGGCTTTTGCCAGCGCGCCAGTTCCAGCATGGCTTTGCGCGTCAGCAAGGGGCCGCGCGCGTAATCAAACACATAAAACGATTCACCGAGTTCGTTGACGGCATCGCCCCACCATTGGCTGCGCTCGCGGTCGGGGCAATCCATGTAGGTGTCGCGCATGGTGATGTAGAGCGTGCGCTGCGCTTTCTGCCAGAGCGTGTTGACCGCCGGATCATCACATTGGAAACGGCCCACGAAATCAGCGTCGTACCCGGATTCGCGATACTTGAGCGCCAGGATGCGCACCCCGGCGGGAATCTGATAGCGGACATCGTGGCCATTCATCCACGTCAGGATCTCAAACTCCTGTTCTCCCGCGCGGGTCAGATACTCGGCGCGGACGCTTTCGGTGCCACCGCCCAGGTAATTATCGGTCTGCACGCTGATCTTCAACCCGGCGGGAGCGACGACTTTGAAATACGGGGTGACCTGCGCGTTGTAAGGAAGCCGGGCGATGACCACCTGCCCGGTGGATTGGCTAGGCAGGGATTGGGCATTCACGTAATCTTGGAGGCCGGAGTGGCGCCACTGTGGAACCGGGCGCGGGTAGAGAGCCCCCCAGGGAGCCGTGGGCGGCACGCCCAATTCCCCGGCGGAAGGCCAATCCTGATCGGAATAACCGGGTTGCTGCCAGCCAGCCAGCTCTTTTCCGGCATCAAAATAAAGGTTGGCTTCGGGCAGCCGGAAATTGGGGTGCGGTTTGCCGGTGGAGCCAAAGGCCGGGTGAACCCGGGCCTTCCAGGTTTTGTCGCTGCGGAAGATCTGCCCGTCCGCCGCCAGCTCAAAGACGAGGCCCGACCGACCGCTGTTGTTATGCGAAAAACCATGCCGGCCAAAGTGCCACATCAAAACGGCCACAGAATTGTCGCCCGGCTTGAGAAACGGGCGCAGATCGACGGTATCAAAGTAGGAGGCGGTGGGGGTGGGACCACGTTTCAACTGCCCCTCAAAGACAGCCAATTGGCCATTGATCCAGAGCCAGTATTTGCTGTCGCAGGCAATGCGGGCCACCGCGCTTTTGGGGATGGCAGAAAGCCGGAACGTCTGGCGATAGGCCAGCCACTGGTTGCGAGGGCTGGGAGCACCGCCCGCCACCCCTATCCACTGGGCAGACCAGTCGGACGCGGGCTGCAACGAGGGCAAATCCACCGGTGCGGCCTGGATGGCAGGCGACCAGGAAAGGAGAAAACCGGCGCACAGGCCGAATCCCACCAGGAGAAGACGCTGGAATCCGGCCGGACCGGAACCTCTATGGTTTAATGAATGCATGGCACAGGAGCACGTAAGATGCCCCGTACATACGGGCTTTGGAATCAAACTGCAATCCTGTTATCAATGATTTTTCACAGCTTTTGATTCCTATTCAGAGGCGCTTTCAGCAATGGATTGTTTGCCAAAACACGCCAGAACGCGGAGCACCTTATTGCACCACAGCCCGGTAGAAGCGGCTGCCGGCGGGAACCGTGGTATCCAAATACAAATAGGAACTGCCCGGCAGGGTGATATTGGTCAGGACAGACCGTAAAATTTTAGCGGTAGCCCCAGCCGAAACGGGTGCTGATGGGCCAGTAAACAAACGCCGATTTGCCGATGACGTTGTTGCGCGAAAAATCCCCCCAACCACGGGAGTCATAACTGTTCATGGTGTTGTCCCCCATGGTCAGGTAGTGGTTGTGGCGCACGGGAAACACCGTTTTCTCGTCAGGAAAACGGGGCGAGAGTCCCATGCGGTTGAACTTCAGCGCGACCGTGTCATTGACATGCCCGAAATACTCACCCTCGCGCGGCCGCTCCGGGTCGAAGGTGTACACCGATTCAAAACGGCGGGTGGCGGCGTTCAGCGGCACCTCATTGATGATGAGCCGATGGTCATCCCCCAGGCGGACCTTCTCATCGCCCAGAGCCACCAAACGCTTGATGTAAAATTGGTCCTGCGGCAGGGCCTCGATGCCCCGGGTCTCAAACACGATGATCTCCCCCCGGGTGGGCCGGCGGAAATTGTAGGTCATGCGGTCCACGAACAGATGATCGCCGCTCTTCACCCGCAGGCGAATGACATCCTCCCCCTTTTGAAAGGTCTGCCCCTCGCGCACCCCGGCACGGGCCAGGCCGGTGAAAAGCTGGTCCGGCGGAAACCAGACCGTGTAGGTCTGGCTGCCAATGTTGAAAGTCTGCCGCAGATTGAACAGGAGAAAACGCTGCATCTCCCGAATGGTGTTCAGCTCCCCGCTGTTTTCCGCCACCACATGGTAGTAGGAGTTGCCGTTGAACCAGCTTTCCTTGAAATTCCGCCAACCGGTGGGAATGGCCACGTCCGGCCGGTTCTTCAGATTCTCATGCGTGATGCCGTAAAGGGTGGGCTGCATGGAACCCGTGGGAATCTTGAACGGCTGAAGGAAAAAGGTCCGGATGCCCATGGCCACGGCGATGGCGACCAGGAACACCTCCACATTCTCCCGGTAACTGGCATGGGGATAAGGCTTGAGCCATTTCACAGCCGCCTTCTCCAACTCCGCCATC
>CAIYYI010000387.1 GCA_903930345.1 uncultured Verrucomicrobiota bacterium | reverse complement strand
TGGTCGCGGTTGACGATGCCTTGGAGCGCGGTGGCCAGGTAGATTTCCTTGGTATCATGGATGCCGCCCAGATCAACGATCCAGGCCTGCCGCCGCTCGCTGCCTTCCGCCACGGCGGCAGATGCCAAGCAGGCGGAAATGAAGAGGAATAATAGGGTTGCTTTCATCATTGCTGGGGTAATCCGGGTTCGGTGATGACGAGCGCGGTCTTCATGGGTTCAATAGCGGTTGGGAACCGTTCCTTCTCACGGTCTCACGCCCTTGGGCGCGTTGGGGCCGGGCTTCCAGACGCGGTGTTCCATCGCGGCCCGGCTTTGCGCGGCGGCGGCAAAAAGTTCATCGAGGAGCACCACCTTGAAACGGTCCGGGGGCAGGCGCCGCGCCAGTTCCGCGAAGCGATGGGGCGTGGCGTGATCCATCGCGCCATAGACGACGATGAACCAAGGTGGTTGAACGTCTTTCATGTCAGCCACCAGCGTGTTGGCAAACGCCTCCGGCCCTTCCTTGAACGTGTAGTAGTGCTGGCTGCGGATGATGGGCACCCCGCCATCGGCGTAGCGCACGGACTGCTCCCCGCTCCATTCGGTCAGGCCGGACATGCCGGCGGCCTTGAGGAACGCCTGGCGATCAATGGATCCGGTCCACCAGATATCAATATAATGAAGGTCGGCCGTGGCCCCGCCCGCGCGCACCTTCGCGGCGTAGGGCGTGAGAAATTCCTTGGGCAGATAGGCGGGGTGGATGTAGCCCCAGCCCGACGGCGCGGCGAAGAAGTAATCGTTCGTCGTCATGGTGTCGTAGTAGTAATCCATCAGGGCTGGATGCGTGCCGCAGAGCAACGGGTCCATGCCCCAGTTGATCGGCACCGTGCCGCGCTGCGGTTGCGTCCAGCCGCCCATGCCTTGGAGGCTGATGACTTCCTTGACGGAGTCGCCTTCGTTGACCATGAGGGCCACGTAGATCTTCGGCTCGGGGGTAACTTGTGCGGGGGCAAGCGAAGGACGTTTCTGTTTCCACACGGTGCGTGTGGCGGGCAGGGCGGCAAAGAAGGAATTGTTCAGCACGCCGGAGCAAATCACGGCCTGGCGGTTGCGCCCCACGGAGCGGGCGAAGGCTTCCTCATTCGGTCGCCCCCAGCCGAAGACGGGGCCGAAGGGTTCGGGGTGCGCAAGGATGCGGTCGATCAGTTCCTTGTCCGGCGGATCCTGGTCGGTCGCCTTGATGCGGTTGTCCTTGGCCGTGTGGTCGAGGTCATAGACGAACCAGCGTTTCTGCACTGCCTGGTCAATGTCCACCACCGTGTCGTGCGCATCCAGTCCGTACGTGCGGTCGCGCGACACCACGCCCGTGCGGGCGCAGCGGGACAGGAGCTTCTCGATGGCCCAGCGGTGCCCCTGGAGGCGGCGGCTGGTGTTGGTCCCGAAACCCGCGCGCACCGCCGTGTAATCAAAGGCCACCGGCAGCTTCACGCCTTGCGCTTCGAGGCGGGCGCGAAGCGGGGCGGTCACGGGGATGGCGTCTTCCAACCCCGCCAGCGTGGTGGCTGGGCAACAATCGTCCCGCAGATTGTCATAGAGAATCCAGCCCTTCACCGAGGGCGATGCGCGGAGCAGCTCCGGCAGCGTCTTCTTTTCGAAGCGGAAGCGGCCCGTGACGGTGAAGTGCTCGATCCACAAATCCTCGGTGCAGGCGGTTTCCCCGAAACGGTGGCGCAGCGTGCTTTTCGTTGCGGGATCCCAGTTCTCGCCGCGCTTCGGCCCCTCCGGTTCCAGCATCAGGCTGGACCAGCGAATCTCTTTGCCGCCGCGCAGGAACACCTGCGGCTGGGAACGGTTCAGCAGTCCGGCCAAGGCGTAGGTGGCGACCTTCTCATCGGTGGAGAGGCCTTGCAAATCCAGGAGGTGAATCGCAGTGGCCTTAGGCTGTGCGATCTCACCGGCGAGCACCGGGGCGAGGGCAGCCAACAACGTGATGGCGCCAAGGAGAGTTCGTGCGAAGCGCATAGTGTTTGTTCCGCGCCGGATGAACTCGGCCGGCCGGTTGTTCTTCATGCGATCCTCAGGTAGAAATCCAGCGACAGCGCCAATGGGCGGGGCATGGCTCCTATGCGACCGCATACCGTCACACGTCGCAGCCAAGGCGGTGCCGAAAAGTAGCTCCACCGCCCTGTGCATAGCGGCCGTCGGACCGCCCGGGTGCCTTGTCCAGATTTGTTTCACAATGTGAGTTTAGCGCAACATGTGGCCCCATCACAATCATATTGACTGAAGCAGACCGCAGCATCCGCGCCAGCGGAAGCGCGTCCGAATTGGCGCGAGCGGAAGCAGCCAGCCTGACAGGCCGGGGTTGCAGGGGGCTTGGCGCGTTGCTCCTTGCTCCCATCTCCCCTCTACTCCACTGCCATTGACTTAAGGAAAAGGATCCGAACTGAAGATGCTGGATAAGGACGTCATGGGTGTATTTATGCGCGTTGGGTCCAGGGGGCC
>CAIYYI010000386.1 GCA_903930345.1 uncultured Verrucomicrobiota bacterium | reverse complement strand
CCCCGGTGGTCGGCACGTCACAAAGGAGATTGCCCCAGTCCTCCAAGGGGCGGTTGCTGGTCATGATGGTGGAGCGGTTTTCGTGTCGGCGCATGATCACTTCCAGGAGGTATTCCCCGGATTGCTTGGGCAGGGCTTTGAGGCCCATGTCATCAATGATGACCAGGTCGGGCTTCAAATAGCGGCGGAGGGTTTTGTCCTGCTGCTTGAACGCTTCGTCCTGGAGGAAGTCGCGCACCAGGTCGAAGATCGAGCGGTAGAGGACCTCCTTGCCCTGTTTGATGGCCTCGTAGCCCAGGGCCTGGGCCAGATGGGTTTTGCTGACCCCCGGCGGCCCCAGAAACAGGATGTCTTTGCCCTCGCGCAGGTAGTGTCCGGCGGCCAGCTCAAAGAGCTGCGAGCGGCGGATGGTGGGGTTGAACTGCCAGTCGAAGTCCGCCAGCGTTTTGAGGGAGCGGAAATCGGCGGCTTTGGTGCGCCGGGCCAGCTTGCGCTGGTGGCGCACGTTCACCTCGTCCTGGAGGAGGAGCTCGAGGAACTCAGCGGGGCCAAGGCGGTTGGCGGACGCCTCCTGCAGGCGCACGTCGAGGGTTTGCGCCAGGCCGGAGAGGCGGAGTTGGCGCAGGGTGGTTTGGAGTTGGGACATGTTCTGTTTTTGTGGGTTAAGGGTTTTCCGTCGGCGCAATGCGGTAGGCATCAAGGGAGCGGATCAAGGGATGGACTTCGAGGAAATCGAGCTGCATCACGTTGACGGGCTGGTCGAGCAGGCGCTTGAGGTCGCGCAGCCGCCAGGCCCCGTGATGGGTGGCGGTGGCCGCCGCCTTTTCCAAGGCGGCCACCGGATGTTTTCCGGCCAGGTTCAGCAGGCCGAGCATGACGCGCAGGCCCTGGGGGCCGCGGGCTTGGTGGACGCCCTCGGCCCAGGTGCCCGCCAGCGGCCCAAGCAGGCGGCACCGGTCGAGCAGATGCTCCACGCCCCGCTCGATGATATGGCGTTTGTGGCTGTGGAGATGGGCGACGTCGGTGGTGAACTTCCCCGGCTCGGCGTCCGCATGCAGGGCGATCTGCTCGCGCCGCAGGTTGTAGATGCGCACCAGCCGGGTTTCGTGGCGCACCCACACCTGGCGGCCCATGTATTCGGGCGGCACCGAGTAATAGGCCCGCTGGAACTCCACATACCCATCGCGATGGACGGAGCGCTGCGCCTCGGTGAAGGCCGGGAAGACCATCGCCGGCAGCGGGCGCAACGCGGCCTTTTCCACCTCCTCAAAGCGCTTGCCCACCTGCTGGCGGGTGGTGCCGTGGATGCGGGTGTCGGCCACCGTGCGCTCCCACTCGGCCAGAAAGAGGTTCTGCTCCGCCAGGCTGGCGAAGCTCCGGCCCTTGACCGCGTTGTTCTGCGCGTACTTCACCCCCGATTCCACCTTCCCTTTGTGCCGTGGCGTGACCGGTTTGGTGGGCAGGATGGCCGTGCCGTAGTGGCGGGCAAAGTCATCCAGCTTGGGGTTGAGCTCGGGATCGAACCAGTCGGCCAGGATGACCCCGGCCTTCAAGTTGTCGATCACCACCGTGGCGCTCACCCCGCCGAAATGCCGGAAGGCATTCTCGAGGGAGCGGATGAAACTCTCGGCGGTCTGCCGCCACGCCGCCTCGCTGTAGCCCTTGCGCGAATGGCTCAGCACACAGCGAAACAAATGGGTTTTGCGGCGTTTGCCCTCCGCCACCACCCACGCCCCCTGGCCGTAATCCACCTGCAGCTCCTGGCCCGGGGCCACCTCCATGCGCCGGAACGGCAGCTCGACTGCCGCTCCGTGCCGACGGCGAACAAACCGCCACACCGCGTAATAGCTGCCCGCAAACGCATGCTCGGCCACCAGATCCTGATAGATCCGCTGCAGGGATAAACCCGCCCGCCAGCCCTTGTCGATCTGCTCGCCCCACCGATCACAGACACTGGGCGGGCTGTAAGGTGGCGGGGAGCCGGTGTGCGGGGGGGTGGGTGGTTTTGCCTCCAACTCAGGCAGTGACCCGGTGTGCGGGGTGGGTGGTTTTGCGGCAATCCCAAGGAGATACTTGCGCACCGTGGCCCGGTCGAGACT
>CAIYYI010000385.1 GCA_903930345.1 uncultured Verrucomicrobiota bacterium | reverse complement strand
TTCACCCTGGTGGAGCTGCTGGTGACCATGGGCGTGGGCTCCATTGTCATGATGGCCATTGCCTCCCTTTCCCTCTACACAGGCCGCAGCTTTGCCACCATGGCCAATTATGTGGATTTGGACAACGCCAGCCGCGCGGCCTTGGACATCATGACCTCCGATATTCGCCAGGCGACGTTCCTGGATTCCTTTGCCACCAACCGGCTCACCTTCACGGATTATGACGGGGGCGAGTTGGTGTTTGAGTACAACACCACAGCCAAAACACTCTCCCGCATCAAGGGGGATGTCACGAAGGTGCTCCTGCGGGAGTGCGACGAGTTGGTTTTCCGGATGTACCAGCGCAACTTTATCCCCGGGTCCTATGACCTGGTTTCCACCACCAATTCCGCCCTGTGCAAGGCGGTGGATGTGAGCTGGACCTGCTCCCGCCGCATCCTGGGCAGCCGCTTGAACACGGAAAGTGTGCAGACGGCCCGGGTGGTGATTCGCAAACAACAGGATTGATCCCATGAAAATCAAACTTTCCGCCCCCCAAGGCAGCATCCTCGCCATGACGCTGGTGATCGTGGGGTTGATCGGTTTCACCCTGGCCAGCTACCTGACCCTGATCAGCGCGCAAAACCGTTCCACGTTCCGCAGCCAATCGTGGAATTCCGCCGTTCCCCTGATTGAGGCCGGCATTGAGGAGGCGCTCGCGCATTTGAACAAAAACGGAACCACCAACCTGTTTGTGGATGGCTGGACCTCGGAAAGCGGCGTGGCGGTCAAGCGGCGCAACCTGGGGGATGGGCGTTATATCGCGGTGATCGTGCCGGGGGCGCAACCCGTGGTGGAATGCTCGGCCTACCAGCCGGCCCCGTTGTTGTTTTCCAGGAACGACGGACTGATGTTTGCCCAGGCGGGCCACTCGCAATACTCCACCTCCCAGCGGCGCAAGGAGGTCAAACGCACCGTGCGCGTGAACACCAACGGTGGCGCGTTGTTTGCCAAGGGCATGGTTTCCAAGGGCTCCATTGATTTCAACGGGAACAATGTCACCTCCGACAGTTTTGATTCCGCCGATCCCAATTTCAGTTCCAACGGCATTTACGATGGCACCAAGCGCAAGGACAACGGGGATGTGGCCACCAATTCCAGCGAGCTGGATATCTTTGACGCGGGCAACGCCAACATTTACGGCAAGGTGGGCACCGGGCCCGGCGGCCGGGTACGGGTGGGGGCCAATGGCAGCATTGGGAGCATGGCTTGGTTGAACTCTGGCCACACCGGGATTCAAGCCGGGTACTTTTCCGATGACATGAACATGAGTTTCCCCGCGATTTCAGTCCCGTTCAGCGGGGGCTTCGCGCCATCGGGCGGAACCGTAAGTCTGACCAATGTCACCTATGGCACCACGACCGTGACCACGGTGACCTATCCCAGCCCCCCGCCTCCCGGGGGGGTGATCACCAATGTCGGGCTGGTGACTTCTGCCAATTATCCTGATCGCGCTGCTTTTGGGATCGTGGTCACCAACGCGGTGCTGGTGATCTCACCCACGCTGCCTTCGCCGCTCCCCGTCGGCACCATCACCACCAATACCATCGCCGTGACCTCAACGGTTCATCCCGGTTTCTCCTTTGGCGCGGTGACCACCAATTCCATAGCCACCAATACGGTTTTTTATCCCAGTCCCGCTCCTTCGGGAATCATTACCACCAATATCTCTGCCTGCAGCGTCCGCTACCCCTTTACCCCCATGCCGGCCGGGCCGCCTTCGCTGGCCCCCTCCTTTGTTCCGCCCTCACCCGGTAGCTATTCCGGGGCCATCACCAACCGTTATGTCAGTACCGGCACCCCAGCCAACCGTGGTTGGTACCATGACTATGCGGCCATCTCCTCTTTTAACTACACGATCAAAATCTATACCTGCAACGTTCCCAATAATTACTCTTACTACACGAAGTCCTACACCTATTACACCCCCCAGGCCTATACCTATTCCACCCGCAGTTCCACCAACATCACGGTCACTTCCACCCGCTTCGATTACATCCTGGACAGCTACAATTACGTGCTGGATGACCTGAGCGGGTCGGTGTATGTCCGGGGCGACGCCAATCTGTTCGTGGTCAACAGCATTCGCATGTCCGGCAACAACGACGGCATCACCATTGGTTCCGGTGGCAGTTTGAAGCTCTATATGACGGGTGCCAGCACCAGCATCGCCGGTCAGGGTGTGGTGAATCGCAGCGGCAACGCCGCCAATTTCATGTACTACGGGCTCGATTCCAACACGTCTCTCGATATTCGCGGCAACGGTGCCTTTTGCGGCGTCATTTACGCCCCCAACGCAGCGTTGGGTCTGCGGGGCGGAGGAAGCAGTTCCGTCGAGGATTTTGTGGGGGCCACCATCACCGGTTCGGTGCGTATGCTGGGGCATTTCAACTTCCATTACGATGAGGATCTGGCCCGCACCGGCCCGCGCAGCCGGTTCATGATCACCTCCTGGAATGAGATTGGGAATGAGGGCGGCACCTTGACCCGCCTGGGGATCAGCGAGGCGGCCCTGCCCGGAGTAGAACACGATTAACCTCCATGCGTGCCGCAGACTATTTCAAAAAAACCACCTTTGGCGGTGCGCTGCTGGGCTGCTGCCTGTGGCCCTGTTTGTCCACCTCTGCCGCTCCGGAAATCACCCGCTCCGTCCGGGTCACCACCCGCACCAGCGGCCTCTTTGCCAAGGCCATGGTGGCACGGGGGCAGATTGATCTCAGCGGGAATAATGTGCGGACGGACAGTTTTGATTCAGCTGATCCCAACGCGAGCACCAACGGGCGTTATGATGGCGATAAGGCGCGCGATCAGGGCGATGTGGCCACCAACTCCGGTCTGGTGAATTCGCTGTCCGCTGGCAACGCCAACATCTGGGGGCGTGTCGCCACGGGACCGGGTGGTTCGGTGAGCCTGGGGCCCAATGGCAGCATTGGCTCCCGCGAGTGGCAAACCAATGGCCGGCGCGGTATTCAGCCTGGCTACGTCACCGATGACATGAACGTGAGTTTTTCCGAGGTGCAACTGCCCTTCACCGGCGGTTATGAGGTGGCACCCGGCAATCCCCTGTCCCTCACCTTTAGTGGAGGTTATCGGTTGGAGGGGGATCTCACCGGGAGTCTGGTGGTGAAAAGCAACGTGCAGGCCACCCTTGTGGTTCGGGGCAATATCCGCCTGACGGGTGTCCATGATCGCATTGAAATCCAACCAGGAGCGAGCTTGCGGCTGTATATGGCTGGGGAATCGGCATCCATCAAAGGGCAGGGGGTGATCAACCAGGGCGGCAATGCGACGAACTTTTACTATTTTGGCCTGCCCTCCAATCGCACCCTGGAGTTGGCTGGCAACGGCGGTTTTGTCGGCGCCATCTATGCCCCACAGGCTGATTTTGTCTTGGGGGGTGGGGGTAACAATGCCCAGGATTTTGTCGGGGCCAGCGTCACGGGCACTGTCAAAATGAGCGGGCACTTCAACTTCCATTATGATGAGAATCTGGCGCGCGTCGGCCCCAACCGGTTCTTTCTGGTGAAATCGTGGAACGAGATCGACCCCAAAACAGCCATTCCGAACCGCTTGGGGAATTGAGCCCGGTGCCGGGGGATCCCCGGTAAAGGATTCGGATAAAATGGTCAGCAGCGTGACGGTCAAGCTACTTTTCGGTTGCGAAGCGATGGGTGGGGCTCGGTTTGCCGGGGCGGAAATGCTCCAAATGGTCCAGGGTGGCTTGCAGGGTGGGATATTCTTTCGCCGTCGCCGCCAACGCCTCCCGCACCACCGCGCCGAGCAGGTCGGGGGCGGCCTCTGCCCGCAGGTTGATGATGAGCTGCCCTCCGGTCACCGGACTCTCCAGATGCAACGATAGCTCTGGGACAAAGTCGTTGCGCACCAGGTTTACTACCGCGATCTCTCCCAGCAGGCAGGCTTCCGGGCTCAGGGTCATCTTCAGGTGCGCGATTTCTGCCTGCCGGGTTTGCAGGCGTTGCTGCACCCCGCTGGCCAGCCGCTTCAGAAACCCATCCGCATCGAACGCCTGCTTGGCCACCAGTTGCACCGTGCAATTGAGCCAGCCCAGCAGCGCCTCGCCATCGGCGTAAACCTGATAATCCACCTCCATCGCCTTGCCTGCCGACTGCTCCTCGCGGGTGAGCCGGGCAAACCAGGCCTCCAGGTTCTGCCCCTGGCGGGCGGATACGGTGAGCACCTCCTTCCCCGGAAACTTCGCGGCGATGGCTTTTTTCAAGGCCTCCAACCGGGCTTCCTCCAGCAGGTCGCATTTGCTGATGATGACCAGGTCGGCTTCTTCCACCTGTTTGAGGTAGATGTAGAGTACCTTCTCCGAAAAGCTGCCGCCGGTCTCCACCCCGAAGACGCGCAGTGCGCGCACCGGATCAACCAGCACGCTCACCGGCGCCACCTTGAATTGGTCGCCATAGAGCCGCCGGAGCGGATACGTCACCGTGGCCACCAGGTCCGTGCAACTGCCCACCGGCTCGGCGATGAACACGTCGGGACGGCTCTCCGCCGTCAGTTTGGTGGCGGCTTCCACCAGGGAATTGAACCGGCAGCAGAAGCAGCCGCCGGGAATCTCCTCCGTCGCGAAACCCTGGGAGCGCAGGTTGGCGGTGTCCACCAGGTTTCTACCCTGATCATTGGTGATGAGTCCCACGCGCAGCCCCTGGCCGGCCAGGTGACGCGCCAATTTGCCCACCGCCGTGGTTTTTCCGGCGCCCAGGAACCCCCCGATCATGATGTAGCGCGCCTTGTCCGGTGTTGCCTTCATTGAATAAATGCGCCTATTGGCCGAAGGGTGATTCCATGGACCCCGAGATGCTCTTTAAGCAACAGCCAGGCGATGCGCAGGCGGTTGACATCGCTCAGCGCTGTCAAGACTGCCATGCATTTGATGTCGATCATGGGCAGACACCCTGCCGTAATCTTGGTTTTATGGCAAGACCCGGTTGAGTTGGTGTCGGTTGAGTTGGTTCTTTCCCTGCCGCTGGGAGTGTGGCTTTTTGACGCAGGGTAGGGTTTTACCCCATGGCGGATGTGCAGATCAGGGTATAATTAATTTGAGGGATAGAGCCAAGAACGCATAGCCGGATGCAAGGCCCTCACGAGGCGGTTGCGCGGCCCGTAATGAATTTATCAAAAAAGCAGGGAATATCATATGCCAATTCAACTCAATGAGGATAACGGCGGGAAAGTGCTCATCGTTCATGTCAGCGGAAAGCTGACCAAAGCGGATTATGAGCGCTTTGTGCCCGAATTCGAGCGACTCGTCCAGCAGCACGGAAAAGTGCGCGTGCTATTTGACATGATTGGTTTCCACGGATGGGAAGCCAGCGCTCTGTGGGAGGATATCAAATTTGACCTCAAACACTTCTCCGACATCGAGCGATTGGCAATGGTTGGGGACAAGAAGTGGGAGCACGGCATGGCTACATTCTGCAAGCCGTTCACAATGGCAAAAATCCAATACTTCGATCACACCAACTGGGCTGAGGCGCGGACTTGGTTGAACCAAGTGTAGCATGGCACTGATGCTTGAATCCCAGACCGAGGACGGGGCCGCAACCGTCAAAGCCGTTCGGGTGAACGTGGAGCACAGCGACCACGGGTATCCTGCACCATCCAGGTAGGTATACACCCCACTGGAAAACCCCTGCTTGTAGCGTATTGTGCTCTGACAAATAATTGAGCATCCAACACTACTATGAAAACTAGGTTCACAGCCGAGAGGCCCAAGAGCGGACGTTCGGAAAATAATCAAACACCGAACGAGCCGCAAAACGCCAAATCGGAGGGCCTTGGTGGCAGCCTGCCATCATCAACGCGGTACGGCTGGCTGACACAATCTGGCCGGAATCCTGTACGCGGACGTGATGAATCTGCTCTCATGCAGTCTCAATTGGGCTGAACGCGCCATAGCGAACTCAAGACCACTTTGTGGAGTGGCGAAATCGCAGGGTTTGATGGGAGTTAAACCTGGCGGACTGCTGTTCCTACTTCAAGCCCTCCTCTTGGGGCATTTCAACGCGCTCTGCGGTGCTAGTCGTTCCTGCTATGGCTTTACCGCTCAAGCTGCGCGTGCGCCGGGTCAGACCTTCAATGCCTTCATTTGCAAAAAGAACGCTGATTCTGTTGAACTGCGCACTGTTGATATTCAATGGCATACGAATATTTATTTAGGAGATATAAGCAGCGTTTGTCTTCAGCTATGCCGTCCAGAGTGGAAACGAAAAAAGTTTGAAAAACCGGCGCGGTCAGCCTACTGTTTGCCTCGTGAGTTCCCCTTGGAATATCGGGGGAAGGCGAGTGGGGCGGGGACGGGTTAAGAAAAACTCCGAACCGGTAAAGAAAAAGTAAAGTTTTAGTAAACTTTTATCAGAACCACGCGGCCGTTCTTTGACATTGTTCTTGGTGGTACTGCGTCGGCGATCCGGGAGGTTGTTTGCCCCAAACCAAAACCCGGTGGGGATTCCTGTTTTAAAATCCGCAATCCACAATCCTCATTTCTGTTTTCAGCTTTCCAGATTTCAGCTTTTTCCTATGTGTTCCCTGCGCCGCCACGAAACAGGGTGCCAAAAGATGCCAGAAAGGGCCGAAAGGTGCCAAAAAGTGCCATCGGGCAGTCAGAAAGACAGGCACGAGCAGTCTGAACGGTTCGATTTTCTGAATTTGGTTTTCAGCGACAGCCTCCGCACTTGAGGTTAATTCTGGTGTTTTTCCAACAAAATTGGGAATGGCAAGGGATCTGCTTTGCTTCGAAATGGGTCTTGACGGACACGTCCATATGGACCTATTTTTACGGATGCAAGGTATGAATACTGGCATGGCAAGTAAATGGTCGCTATCTCGCAAAAGCTGCCAGGCCTTCTCGCTGATTGAAGTCATCATCGCCATGGCCATCTCGACCCTGGTCATTGGCGGAATTATCTATGGCTACGTTGGCACTTCCACCCGGGCAGAATGGACCGGGTATTCGCTGGCGGCGCAGTCTTTGACCCAGCAAAAACTGGAGCAGGTTCGCTCCGCCAAATGGGATCAGGGCGCGATCCCGACCGTGGATGAGGTTGTGAGTGCGAATTTCCCCCCCGAAACCAACATCCTGGATGTGCCCATCACCGGCACCAATGTGGTTCGGGCGGTGCTCTATACGTCAATTACCACCGTGCAGATGACCCCTCCGTTGAAACAGATTGGCGTTGAATGCGTTTGGAACTTCATGAATCGACGCTGGTTCACCAACCGGATCGTCACTTTTCGTTCCCCGGATTCCTGATTTATGCGTTTCTCTTTTCTTGTTTTGCGCCGCGTTGTTGCCGGGGGGAAACGCTCGGGTTTCACCCTGTCCGAGCTGATGATCAGCATGTCGGTCATGATGGTGGTGATGGCCGGGGTGATTTACGCGCACATCTCCGGGCTGAAGCTTTATGAAATGACCAAGGCCAAGCTGGGGGCCAACGCCATGGCGCGCGAGGCCCTGAACAATTTGGTGGCGGAAGTGCGCACCGCCAAGATTGTCAAAGTGGGGCTGGGCAGTTTGACCTCCTTTCAGGAGATCGGCCTGGGCACCAACCAGATTGGCTCGGCGGTGCAGATTTATCCCGGCACCGCCACAAATCTGTTCGTCCGATATTTCATGGATCCGGCCTCGAGCAAGCTCATGCGCACAACCAACGGCACCACCATGCGGGAGATCGTCGCGGAGTTCATCACTAACCGCATGGTGTTTACGGCTGAGGATAGTTTTGGCAACGTTCTGACCAACAACCGCAACAATCGGGTGATCGGCCTGACGCTGCAATTCTTTCAAATTCAATACCCGGTGGTGACGGTGGGCCAGCCCGGTTCCTTTTTTGACTATTATCAACTGCGCACCAAGATCACGCGTCGCACCCTGGAGTAAACCCATGAAAACGTTTTCTCCACCATCCCGTCGTGCGCGTGGTTATGCCTTGGTGATCACCATGTTTTTCACCGGTCTGGCGGCCTTGGTGCTAGCGGGGGCCATGCAGTGGACCTCCAACACCGCCCGACTGACCGACCGCAACAACCAGTATTACGAGACAATGTACGCCGCCGAGGCGGCCACGGAAAAGGTGGTGGGCCGCATCATGTATGATTTCCGCCAGGGGGATCAGTCCTCGGTTTACAACAACCTGGCTGAATATCGGGCCTTGGTTCCGGAGGCTGATGAGGATCCCTACTGGAGCAACTTTGTGTTTGGTGATGCCACGGGGGCCAACGGGCAAATCAGCGTCTCAAATTCGGCGGCGTGGGGGTATTCAGCCTTGGAATCCCAATACCGTGGCCTGTATGGTTTGGCGGCGACGTATCAGGTGACCGCCAATGCCCGTTACCGTGCTTCCCGCCATAATCTGACCGCTGCGGTGGCCCAGACGGTTCAGGTGGCCACCATCCCGGTGTTTCAATTCGCCATTTTTTACGGCATGGACATGGAGATTAGCTGTGGCCAGCCGTTCAATGTCACCGGTCGCGTTCACTCCAACGGCCAGCTCTATGTCTGTCCGGACAATGTTTTGACGTTCTTCACTGATGTGACGGCGGTTGGGGACATCCGTTTTGGCCGGGCCCCCGGTGATTCCCGGGCGGCTCCGAGCGGGTCGGCGACCTATCGCGGCGAATCGGACGCCAAAGTCGGCAGTTTGACCCTGCCGATTGGCACCAACAATTCACCCACGGCTGTGCGCGCCATTCTGGAACCGCCCCCCAGTGGCGAGGATGTCAATTCCGCCATGGGCAAGCAGCGTTACTACAACAAGGCGGATTTGGTGGTCAAGGTGTACGATCAGCGTTTCACGAACTCCCTGATTTCCACCAACATCACCTACACCAGCAACAAAGTGGGCAAAGTCTGGACGGTTGCCTCCACCAATATTGCGTACTCCACGAACCTCTCCTATTACACGAACCTGTTTATCACCGGGAAAAGTGGTCTTTACAACAATTTCACGATCAACGTCCCTTCCAACCAACTGACTAGTTTTGTTTCCGTGACCAACCGGTTCATGGACAATCGGGAGGGTAAAACGGTGGAATCAGTTGATATTAACGTGGGCGTTTTGCGGACGAACACCGCCTTGACCGCCACCTTGGGACGCCCCGTCAACATGCTCTATGTGGAGGATGCTCGAAAATGGACGGTGCTCACCAATTCCGAGCTGTCTGCGGTTCGAATGGTCAATGGCCAGACGTTGCCCACCAACGGGTTGACGGTGGCCACGGCCAGGCCGATGTACATCAAAGGGCACTACAATGCTCCGGCTGCCGCCTTGGGCACCACCAACACCGCCAATACCGTTCCAGCCTCCGTGGTGGCGGACGCCATCACGATCCTCTCCGGCTCATGGACGGATGCCAATAGTTTCAACGCGGTGGCCTCGCGTGTGGCCTCCGCCACCACGGTCAACACGGCCATCCTGTCCGGGATTGTCCCAACCACCAATTTTATGACCTACAGTGGTGGGGCGGAAAATTTCCCCAGGTTTCTGGAGGATTGGAATCCGAGTGCCGGCAAGCAGACATTCACCTACAATGGCTCCATGGTGGTGATGTTCCCCAGTCAGTACGCCACCCATCCCTGGGGCATGAGCAACGTCTATGACCCGCCCGCCCGCAATTGGGCATTCGACGTCAATTTCATGGATGCCCGCAGGTTGCCTCCCGGCACCCCCTCCTTAAGCACGCTCATTCGCGGGCAGTGGGCGTTGGCGGCTCCACGCCGACCCAACTGATTAACCTGTGCCTATGAAGTCAACCCTAGCTGGTCTGATCATCGTTTTCGCTGTGCTGACGGCCTTGGCGTCGGAAACCAACCTGTTCAAAGTCATCACGTCGGAGACCAAATGCCCGGAGTATGGCACGCCCGTGCTACAGCATCTGCTTTTGGTGGATACTAACCGGGTGTGTTTTTCCCCACCCCAAAACTGGCGGATTTCGACGGATGCGGATAAGCAGAGCGTCAGTTTCGTTTCCCCTGATTTGTCTGCCACCCTGACCCTGCGGGTGCTTCTGAACGGGTTTGCCAACGGTCGGATGATCAGCGATTCCGGAGCGGTGGAGGAAATGAAGCGCTTGATATTGCCCCGTTTTCCCCAGGCGACCATGGCGGCGGCAGAGAATTTTTTCGGCGGCGGCATGAGGGGGGAGGTGATCGGGTACCGTTTCGGCGATCCGCAAGGCCGGCAAATGCATGGTCGCCTTGGTGTGCTCAATGTTCCCGGGGGGGGCAAGTTGGAGATTGGGTATGTTGGCATCCGGGATTGGACCACGTACCAGATTGAATTTCTCCGTTTCATGAATTCCCTGCGCGTGGAACGAGGGCTTCCGGCTGCCGCCCACTGAGCCTGACGGAGTTTTCGACGGTCGATCAAGGAAGGATTTGGGTGAGGATTTGGGTTGCGCCATCTTCTTGTGCAGATTAGCCTGTTTTCACTAAGGCTCGCAGCCCTAGCCTGTTCTCATGACGCAACAAGCGGAATTCGGATACAACTCAAAGATTGAGGGCGACGTCATTGTCACGCGACTGGACGCCGCGCTTAACTGGTTTCGAAAAAATTCCATGTGGCCCATGCCCATGGGGTTGGCTTGCTGTGCCATTGAACTGATGGCCGCCGGAGCCAGCCGCTATGATATCTCCCGCTTCGGTTCGGAGGTCATGCGTTTTTCCCCCCGCCAATCGGACGTCATGATTGTGGCCGGCATAGTCACCTACAAGATGGCTGGGGTGGTGAAGCGGATTTAC
>CAIYYI010000384.1 GCA_903930345.1 uncultured Verrucomicrobiota bacterium | reverse complement strand
GAGTTCCGCGTTCCGAGTTCCGCGTTCCGAGTTCCGCGTTCAGTTGGTCCGCATTGACGAGGCCCGTAACGCTCGCCGCAATTATGGCCACGCTCGCATCATTTTGCGCCATTGGTATGGCGCCGAAAACGCGGTGCGCTATGATGAGCAATAAGCACATGGCATCAATTGCATTGCAGTAAAAACACCTGCGCGTTTTCTTATGCACCATTCTGAGAGTGAGAATAAGGGGCAGCTACCCGGGGACTGCGGATGCCCGACGCAGCGTTTGCTCCAACGCAGAGTTTGGCCGGCTTGGGTCATCCTGCTGGCCGGCCTGTTCCTCACCGCTCTGGTTACCGGTGATGCCAAGCTCGATGCGGATGGGGATGCCATGCGGGAGTTCGGCTTTGTTTGCCACGAGATTCAGGGCAAGATTGCGGATCGCCTCAAGGCTCATGAGCAGATATTGAGGAGCAGCGCGGGCTTTTTCGAGCAATCCGATGGCGTGGACCGTCAGGAATGGCACCGCTTCACTGAGCGTCAGAAGATGGATGTGCAGCTTCCCGGTATTCAGGGCATTGGCTTCGCCCTCCAGATTCCCCGCCAGGGGTTGGAACAGCATATCCGGGAAATTCGAGCGGATGGTTTCCCCGCCTACGAGGTGCGGCCCAGGGGGGAGCGGGAGATATATTCCGCCATCATTTACCTCGAGCCGTTCACCAACCGCAACCTCCGCGCCTTCGGCTACGACATGTTCAGCGAACCGGTGCGCCGGGAGGCGATGGAACGGGCACGCGACGAGGATGCTGCCGCCCTCTCGGGAATGGTCACCCTGGTGCAGGAGACCGATAAGGATGTTCAGGCCGGCACCTTGATGTACGTGCCCGTATACCGCCAGGGTTGGCTCACTGAAACCCTTGCCCAGCGGCGCGAGGCGCTCCTGGGCTGGGTCTATAGCCCCTACCGGATGAAGGACCTCATGCAAGGCATCCTTGGGGGATGGGAATGGGACGGCCAGAAACGAATCCGCCTGGAAGTCTATGACAGCGCCCGGGTTTCCTCCGAAACGCTGCTTTACAATAGCCAATCCGGCCTGGGGCTGAAACCCGGGGCTGACCCACGGTTCACCTTGCAGAGCGGGGTGGTTTCCGCCGGCCGCCACTGGACGCTGCTCTTCACCCGGTCCGCCAGTCAATTATCGGGGAATGCTTACGGCAGGGTTTGGCTCATGCTGGTCTGCGGGACGAGCATTAGCCTGCTCCTCGGCGGGTTGTTTTATTCCGTGATGAACACCCGCTTCAAGGCCCGGCAGATGGCCCGGCAGCTGACCCGGGAGCTGAACCAGAGCGAGGAAAAGCACCGGGTCATTTTTGACAACGAGCTTTATGCCATCTGCATCTACGACCAGGAAACCCTCCGTTTGCTGGAGGTGAACGATGCTTATGCCCGCCTGTACGGTTACCGCCGGGAGCAAATCGTATCCGGCATGACCGTTCACGATTTCAGCGCCGGGCGCCAAGCCTCTGAAGCGGCCAGCGTCCCAGCGGCCCATGAAGGCACAACCTTTATCCCATTGCGCTACCATCGCAAGCAGGATGGCACGGTCTTCCCAGTCGAAATTGTGGGCGGACCCTACACCTGGCAGGGTAAACGGATGGTGTTTGCGCTGATCCACGACATCACGGATCGGAGGCAGGCGGAAACCGCGCTGCGGGAGAGTGCAGAACGGCTGGAACTGGCCCTGCTCGGAGCCGACCTGGGGACTTGGGACTGGCATGTGCCAAGCGGTACGGTGACATTCAATCAGCGCTGGGCAGCGATGCTCGGGTACACCTTGGATCAGGTGGAATCTCATATCCGAACCTGGGAAGCTTTAACCCACCCAGAAGACTTTCCCCAGGTGATGAAGGTTCTGAACGCCCATCTGGCGGGGGAAACCGACGCCTATGAGTCGGAACACCGCCTCCGTCATCAATCGGGAGAGTGGATCTGGGTGCTGGACAAGGGGCGCGTGATTGAGCGCAACGGGCAGGGCAAGCCCTTGCGGGTCTGTGGCACACACCTTGATATCACCGAGCGCAAACAGGCGGAGGAAGCCCTGCGGCAAAGTGAGCAGCGCCTGGTGCTGGCCATGAAGGCGACCCGCGAAGCCGTCTGGGACTGGGATTTGGCGGCCGACCACATCCATTACTCCTCGGCTTGGTGGAACATGCTGGGCCTAAAGGATAACGAACTCGAGGCGACCCCCGACCTCTGGCGTCGGTTGGTGCATCCGGAGGATTTGGATCGCGCCAGCCATATCGTCAGCCAGGCCATCAATGCGGAGCCCTCCTTTGAAGTCGAGGTCCGCGTGTTGCACCAGGCTGGCCACTATCTGCCCATCCTTACCCGCGGCTTCATTCTGCGTGATGACCACGGCCAAGCCGTGCGGATCTCCGGTACCAACACCGATTTGACCGCGCGCAAGCAGGCGGCAGCGGAGCAGGAAAGGCTGGAAGCCCAAAACCGGCAGCTCCAAAAGTCCGAAAGCTTGGGGCGGATGGCGGGAGCCATCGCCCACCAATTCAACAACAAGCTCCAATCGGTGTTGATGAGTTTGGAGTTTGTCCAGGAGGACCTGCCGGAAAATGCGGCCGCCAGGGAGGATCTGGCCGTGGCCGTGCAGTCCGCCCGCCAGGCTGCGGAAGTGAGCACCTCCATGCTCACCTACCTCGGCCAGGCCCGGTGCGAACTCGGGCCGCTCGATCTTTCTAAAGCCTGCTTGATGGGCCTCAGTCTGCTCCGCGTCACCCTGCCAAAAAACCTCAGTATTGAGAGCGAATGGCCCATTCCCGGGCCGGTCATTTCCGCTGCTGGCAGCCAGATTCAACAGCTTCTGACCAACCTGCTGACCAATGCCTGGGAGGCCGGCG
>CAIYYI010000383.1 GCA_903930345.1 uncultured Verrucomicrobiota bacterium | reverse complement strand
TCAAGTTCGGCGGCGGCTACGACCACAACTGGGTCATCAACAAGCCGGCGGGCAAGCTGGAGGTCATGGCGCGCGTGCATGAGCCAACCACTGGACGCGTGCTGGAGGTGCTTTCCACCGAGCCCGGGCTCCAGTTCTATTCCGGCAACTTTCTGGATGGCAAGTTGACCGGCAAAGGCGGCTGGGTGTACCAGTTCCGCAACGGCTTCTGCATGGAGCCGCAGCACTATCCGGACTCCCCGAACAAACCCAGCTTTCCGACTGTGGTCCTCAAGCCCGGCCAGGAATACAAGAACACCATCATCTACCGCTTCAGCGTGAAGTGAACGGAGCGGGTGACGCGGGCGCGCCACCCGGCCCCTTCAACCACGGCACAGAACCATGACAACTATGACAAATCCAATTCTGGCGGCAGCAGGTTCGGGAACCTCGCTTGTCGGCATCGACTGGGCGATGATCGCCATCTACTTCGGTCTCCTGCTGGGCGTGGCCTGGTGGGTCGTGCGGAAGAACAAGGACACTACGACGGATTACTTCCTCGCGGGCCGCAACCTGAGCTGGTGGATCGTGGGCGCATCCATCTTCGCGTCCAACATCGGCTCGGAACACATCGTGGGGCTGGCAGGGTCCGGTGCCAAGGACGGGGTGGCCCTGGCGCACTATGAGCTGCACGCCTGGTGTCTGCTGGTGCTGGCTTGGGTGTTCGTGCCGTTTTATGCCCGCTCCCTGGTTTTCACCATGCCTGAGTTCCTTGAGCGGCGCTTCTGCACCAAATCCCGCTACGTGCTGTCGATCGTCTCCCTGATCACTTTCGTGGTCTCCAAGATCGCCGTCGGCATCTTCGCGGGCGGCGTGGTGTTCGGCACCTTGCTGCCGGAGCTGCACCTAAACCTGGGCTTCTGCCATTTGGACTCCTTCTGGATCGGCTCGATCCTGGTGATTGTGCTGACCGGTCTTTACACGATCATCGGCGGCATGCGCGCCGTGGCCTACAATGACGCGGTGCAGGTGGTGATCCTCATCATCGGCTCGGCCACGCTGACCCTGTACGGACTGGACAAGCTGGGCGGCTGGAGCGAGCTGCGCCGCATTTGCGGGACCGAGATGTTCAATCTCTGGAAGCCGCTGATCCCAGCCGGCATGGAGGGCACCTGGGCCCCGGTGAAGGAGCCGACCCGCATCGCCTGGTACTTCAACACCAACTTCCCGTGGCTCGGCATGGCGATCTGCGCCCCGGTCATCGGCCTGTGGTACTGGTGTACCGACCAGTACATTGTGCAGCGTGCCCTCGGGGCCCCGAATGAGACCATCGCCCGCCGCGGCAGCATTTTTGCGGCGTTCCTGAAACTCTTCCCGGTGTACCTGTTCATCATCCCCGGTCTGATCTGCTTTGCCCTGGCCAAGAGCGGCAAGGTGCCGGCGTTGCAGGAAATCTTTTACGGCCCCAACGCTGATCCCAACGCCGCTCAGGGCGCCTTCCCGCTCCTGGTGCAGCACCTCCTGCCACCCGGCCTGCGCGGCTTGGTGGTGGCCGGTCTGCTCTCGGCACTGATGGGTTCGCTGGCCGGCGTGTTCAACGCCTGCTCCACCCTCTTCACGGTGGACATCTACGAGAAGCTGCGCCCCAAGGCCACCCAGCATGAGCTGGTGCGCATGGGCCGCATCGCCACGGGTGTCATGGTGGTCATCGCCATGGCGTGGATCCCGGTCATCAAGGGCGCGCACGGCCTTTATAATTATCTCCAGGCCATCCAGGGTTATCTGGCGCCGCCGATCTTCGTCGTCTTCTTCTTCGGCGTCTTCTGGAAACGCCTCAACGCCCAGGGCTGCTTCTGGGCCATGGTGGTCGGTTTTGTGGTGGGGGTATTCCGCATGGTCGTGGATACTCCCGGAACCCTCGATCCCAAGTTTGTCTATGAGACCGGCTCCTTCCTCTGGATCGTCAACAACATCAACTTCCAGTACTTCAGCATCCTGATCACCATCATCTCCGCCATCGTCATGGTCGGGGTGAGCTACGCGACAGCCGCTCCGGATTACACGAAGATCCAGGGCCTGACTTACGGCACCGCCACGGACGCCGACCGCGCCAAGACGAGCGCCAGTTGGCACGCCGTGGACCTGGTCGCCTCGATTGTGGTGCTGGTGTTCATCATTGGCGCCTACCTGTACTTCCGCAGTTGAGGCGGAGGCAGGGCGGAACGGATTCACCCGGGGCCAGGCGCAGAGAGGCGTTTGGCCCCGGTTTTTTTTGGAAAAAATGCAGCGATCCGAAAAAGATTGAATGGCGGCCAGTGTCTGGACGTCACTATTCATTAATTAACATACCAAAGTATATATGACCAAACCTGTTTCCCACCTTCTTGGGGCCGCCAGTTCGCTGGCGGTTGCGCTTTGGCTGGCGCAGCCCGGCCTCGCACAGCCTGCCCAAATCACAATCCAGGCGGATCAGCCCGCGCACAAAATCAGCCCGCTACTGTGGGGCCTTTTCTTTGAGGACATCAACCTTTCGGCCGATGGTGGCATTTATGCCGAGCTGGTGCGCAACCGATCGTTTGAGGATGGGGACAAGCCCGGCCATTGGTCCCTGGTCAACAAGGGGGCGGCGCAGGGGGAAATGAGCGTGAGTCTGGAGAATCCAATGGCGGCGGATCTGGTGCGAACCCGCAACCGGCGATCCCTGAAGCTGGAGGCCAGACAGGTGGCGGCGGGCGAACTGGTCGGCGTGGCCAACGAGGGCTATTGGGGCGTGCCGGTGCAGGCGGGGGAGCTTTACGATCTGACCTTCGGTGTGCGGGGCGGCGAGGATTTCAAGGGCAGACTTACCGTCACCCTGGAGAGCGCCGAGGGCAAGGTGTACGCCACTGAGACGGTGGGCGGTGTCAAGCGGACCTGGCAGCAGATCAAAGTGACGCTGAAGGCGGGTGCCACGGACGCCAAGTCGCGCCTGGTGCTCGGGGTGACGACGCCCGGGACGGTCTGGTTTGACATGGTCTCGCTCTTCCCGCGCAAGACGTGGAAGAACCGCCCCAACGGATTGCGGCCGGACTTGGCCGAAATGCTGGTGGGGTTGAAGCCGGCGTTTGTGCGGTTTCCCGGCGGGTGCTGGGTGGAGGGCGACACCATGCGGGAGGCCTACCGCTGGAAGGAGACGGTGGGGGATCTGGCCGAGCGGCGCACGCAATGGAACATCTGGCAGTACTGGGCCACGCACGGCATCGGCTATCATGAGTACCTGCAAATGTGCGAGGATCTCGCGGCCGAGCCGCTGTTCGTCATCAACTGCGGCATGTCGCACAAGGAGAATGTGCCGATGGATCAGATGGGGCCGTTCGTGCAGGATGCCTTGGATGCCATTGAGTACGCCAACGGACCGGCCAGCAGCCCGTACGGCGCTCTGCGTGTCAAGAACGGCCATCCGGCCCCGTTCAACATGAAGCTTCTGGAAATCGGCAATGAAAATGGCGGTCCCGCCTATGCCGAACGCTACGCGCTGATGTACAAGGCCATCAAGGCCCGCTATCCGGAGATCACGCTGATCGCCAATGATTGGAGCGGAGTGCCAACCAGCGCGCCGGTCACCACGGTGGACGAGCACTACTACAGCACGCCGGAGTTCTTCATCCGGCAGGAGGACAAGTATGACAGCTATGACCGCCAGCGCTATCAGGTGTACGTGGGCGAATATGCGGTGACCCAGAATACGGGCCATGGCAGCCTGCGCGGGGCGATTGGCGAGGCGGCTTTCATGATTGGCATGGAGCGCAACTCGGATGTGGTGACCATGTCCTCCTACGCGCCGCTGTTCGTGCACCTGAACCACCGCCGGTGGAACCCGGACCTGATCAACTTTGACAACACCCAGGCCTATGGCATTCCCAGCTATTATGTGCAGCAGTTGTTCGCCCAGAACCGTGGGGATGTGGTGCTGCCGACCAGGGTGCTGGCCACCGCGCCGGTGGAGCACCCGCCGCGCAAGGGCGGGGTGGGGGTCGGCACGTGGCTGACCCAGGCCGAGTACAAGGACATCAAGGTGGAGAAGAATGGCCAGGTGCTGTACGCCTCGGACTTCGCGGCGGGCGGCAAGGAGTGGAAGGCCGCCGGCGGCAAGTGGGTCGTGCAGGAGGGTGCCTACCGGCAGACCGCCACCAATGAGAACGTCAAGACTTACGTCAGCGGCCCGGACTGGTCGGATTACACCCTGACCCTCAAGGCGCGTAAGCTCAGCGGGGCCGAGGGCTTCCTCGTGCTGGCGCAGGTGATGAACAACAACACCTACGTGTGGTGGAACCTGGGCGGCTGGGGCAACCACCAGCACGGCGTGGAGGTGTCCGAGGGCGGCTCCAAGACCGAGCTTGGGCACCGGGTGGCGGGGCGCATCGAGACCGGCCGTTGGTACGACATCCGGATGGAGTGCCGCGGCCAGACGCTCAAGTGTTTCCTGGATGGCAAGTTGATCCATGACGTCAATTTCGGGACCTCCAAGTCCCTGTTTGCCACCGGCAGCCGGGACCTGGCCACCGGGGACATCATCATCAAGGTCGTCAACGCCGCCGCCGGGGCGCAGGAAGCGGCGGTGAGGATCGCCGGAGCGCAACTGAAGGGAACCAAAGCCCCGGCGCAGGTGCTGACCAGCTCGGATCCCATGGCGGAAAATTCCCTCGAACAACCGACCAAGGTTGCGCCGGTGAAGGTGGAGCTGCCGGTGACGGCGGGGACCATCACGCACACGTTCCCCGGCAACTCGTTTACGGTGATCCGCGTACCGGCTGCGAAATAGGACTCTGGTGAAGGATGTCGGGGGCGACCGGGCTGAAAGGCCCGGTTCGCCCCCGCTGCTTTTTGGTTTCCCTGGCGGATGGGGGCTGGGGGGGCGTCCCAACGGGTGATTTCAAACCTGCCAATTTGCGACAGCGATTGCTTGCGGGTGGGGCGGGAAAACAGTACAACCGCTCCGGCATACGCCAAACATATGAAGACATTGAATGCGACCGGACTTTTCCCCCTTCTGCTGGCGCTCGGGCTGGCGGGCTGTGCCACCAGCAAATTCAACGATTATCCCATCGAACTGAACAAACCTATGAATCAAGGAACTGTGCAAAAAAGCGCTTTCGGCAAGACTCCGGAAGGCAAGAGTGTTGATCTTTACGTCCTGACCAACTCCAAGGGGGTGACGGCCAAGATCATGACCTACGGCGCGATCGTTACCGAACTGCTGGTGCCTGATCGCACCGGAAAACTGGGCGATGTGGTGCTGGGCTTTGACAATCTGGACGGATACCTGAAGGGGCACCCGTACTTCGGGGCGATTGTGGGTCGGGTGGGTAACCGGATCGCCAAGGGCAAGTTCACCCTCAACGGCAAGGAACACACCCTGGCGCTTAACAACGGCGTCAACACCCTGCACGGCGGGCTGAAGGGCTTTGACAAGGCCGTCTGGCAGGCCGAGCCGGTGGCGGCCCGGGATGGCGTGGCGGTGCGGTTCACCCACGTGAGCCCGGATGGCGAGGAAGGCTATCCTGGCACCCTGACCGTGAGCGTGGTCTATACCCTCACAGACAACAACGAGCTGCGGCTGGATTACAAGGCCACCACCGACAAAGACACCCCGGTGAACCTCTGCAACCACACCTACTTCAACCTCGGTGGCGCGGAGAACGGCAACATTCTCAGGCACGAGCTGATGCTCAATGCGAACCATTTCACCCCGGTGGATGACACCCTGATCCCCACGGGCGAAATCAAATCGGTGGAGGGCACTCCGCTGGACTTCCGCAAGGCCACTCTGATCGGGGCGCGCAGTGAGCAGGTGAAGATCGGCGACGGCCCGACCGGATATGATCACAACTTTGTTCTCGCGGGTGGCGGCGTGAAGCTGGATTTGGTGGCCTCCGCCTACGAGGCCGCCTCCGGCCGGGTGATGGAGGTTTACTCCACCGAGCCCGGCGTCCAGTTCTATTCCGGCAACTTCCTGGATGGCACGCTGAAGGGCAAGAAGAGCGTGGTATATGAGAAGCACCATGGCTTCTGCCTGGAGACGCAGCATTTCCCGGATTCCGTCAACCACGCCAACTTCCCCTCCACCATCCTGAAGCCGGGCATGGTCTATACCCAAACCACTGTGCACAAGTTCTCCACCCGCAAGAACTGATGTTCTCCGGTCGGGGGCCGCGCTGCCGGTGTGGCGCGGTCCCTGTCGGATGCTTCCCTCCTGTCTTCCCGCATGTCCACCCCAGCCACCACCTCCCCGGCTCCCGCCGCCGTTGCGCGGCAGGACAAACTTCCCCCGCAGACTTATTTTATCGTCGGCAACGAAGCCTGCGAGCGTTTCAGCTTTTATGGCATGAACGCCATCCTGACCCTGTACATGACCAAAATGCTGGTCATGAGCCGGGCGGATGCAACGGAGATCTCGCATCTTTTCAAGGCGGCGGTCTATTTCCTGCCGCTGATGGGCGCGTGGCTGGCGGATCGGTGGCTGGGGCGCTACCGGACCATCCTCATCATCTCCCTGTTTTACTGTCTGGGCCATGGTGTGCTGGCGGTGTCGGAGGGGAGCCGGATGGGATTGTATGCGGGGTTGTTCCTGATTGCGGTGGGGTCGGGGGGCATCAAACCCTGTGTCTCGGCGTTTGTCGGCGACCAGTTTGGGGCCGGGCGCACCCACCTGCTGGCGCGGGTCTATGGCCTGTTTTATTGGTCGATCAATTTCGGCTCCTTTTTTGCCTTTGGGCTGATTCCGACCATCCGGGAGAACCACGGCTACAGTTGGGCTTTCGGCGTGCCGGGGATCGCCATGGGTGTGGCGACACTGGTGTTCTGGCTGGGCCGCAAGTACTACGTGCATGTGCCCCCCAGCCGCCAGCAGGGGCGCGCCGGGGTGACGAAGATCTGGTGGCACGCCTGGTGCAACCGGCGGAGCCGCCAACCGGGGCAGCACTGGACGGAGGCGGCCCGGTCGCGTTTCACGGTGGAGGAGGTGGCGGGCGCGCGGGCCGTGGCGGGCATCCTGGTGCTGTTCATCCCGCTGCCGGTGTTCTGGGCGCTGTTTGACCAGACCAATTCCACCTGGGTGTTGCAAGGGGATAACATGCGCCCGGAGGTGCTGTTCAGCTTTCACGTTCCGGCCCTGGTGAAAGCCTGGTGCTCCCCCTTCCTCGGATTGCTGCTGACCGCGGGGGAGGGCACGCTGTATTCGTTCACCCTGAACAGCGAGCGCATGCAATCGTTGAATCCGCTGCTGGTGATGATCATGATCCCGGTCTTCACGATGTGGCTCTATCCGCTCCTGAGCCGGCTGGGCTTGCGGGTCTCACCGCTGCGGCGCATGTCGGTGGGCATGCTGCTGGCGGCGGTGTCCTTTGCCGCCTGCGGCTGGATTCAGGCGCAGATGGACGGGGGGCAATCCAAGAGCATCCTCTGGCAGGTGCTGCCCTACGTGCTGCTGACGGCGGGCGAGGTGCTCTTCTCGGCCACCGGCCTGGAGTTCGCGTTTTCGCAGGCGCCCAAGCACATGCGGAGCACCATCATGAGTTTCTGGTTGCTGACCACGGCTATCGGCAATTTCCTGGTGGCGGCGCTGACCAATCTGAATGACAAGGTTTTCAAGCTCCACGGGGCGGCGACCTTCTACCTTTACGCCGGGCTGATGGTGGCGGTGGGCATCCTGTTCATCTTTTTGGCCGTGCGGTACCATGAACGCAACCACGCCGTCGAGCAGGAGTTGGCTGGCGGCGCAATCCCTGATGGAGAACGCCTATGAGTCAGCCCACGGCCCCGGAGCCGGTGAACGAATTTGAGCGCGAGCCGGTGCCTGTGCACGCGCAGTTGGGCCTCAAAAGCTACCTTGGCCAGTTTGCGGGCGAGCACGTGGCCGGGACGGAGCTGATGATCGGGCCGCTGTTTGTGGCTTCGGGCGTCTCGGCGGTGGAACTCCTGGGCGGGCTGCTGTTGGGTAACCTGCTCGCGGTTTTGAGCTGGACGTTCTTCACCGCACCGATTGCCACCCGGGTGCGGCTGACGCTGTACTGCCAGTTGGAGAAAATCTGCGGCCGCCGCCTGGTCACCTTGTACAACCTGGCCAATGGGATCATGTTCAGCCTGCTGGCTGGGGCGATGATCACGGTGTCGGCCACGGCGATCGGGGTGGGTTTCAATTTCCGGATGCCGGGCCTCACGGATTACCTGCCTAACAGCGTGGGCTGGGTGGTGGCGGTGCTGGTGGTGGGGAGCCTCTTTTCCGTCGTGGCGGCCTGTGGCTACCAGGTGGTGTCGCGATTTGCCAACCTGGCCGCGCCCTGGATGATCGTGATCTTCCTCTGCTTTGGCCTGGTGGGTCTGGGGCAGTTGGGGGTGCATTCGCCGGGTGAGTTCTGGCCGGCGGCGAAAACCATCATCTGGAAGGGAGGCGAACCACTCGCGGGCCAGGTGAAGTTCACCTTCTGGCACGTGCTCTTCTTCGCCTGGTTCTGCAACATGGCCTGGCACATCGGCATGGCGGATCTCACCCTGTTCCGCTTTGCCCGCAAGTCCTGGTACGGCCTGGCCTCGGCCTCCGGCATGTACATCGGCCACTTCATGGCCTGGATCGCCGCCTCCATCCTCTACGCTGTGCAACTGCATGAGAACCCGGCCAACACGGATGTGCTGCCAGGGCCGCTGGCCTACCGGGCCTGCGGTCTGGCGGGCCTGCTGTGTGTGATCGTGGCGGGGTGGACCACGGCCAACCCCACGCTCTACCGTGCCGGTCTGGCGTTCCAGGCCATGGTGCCCTCCAGTTCCCGCTTCCGGGTGACCCTCGTCACGGGCGCGGTGGCCACCCTCACGGCCATATTTCCCGCCGTCACCATGAAGCTACTGGATTTCGTGGCGCTGTGGGGGATGATCCTGATGCCGATGGGCGCGGTGATATTCGTCGATTTCTGGGTGCTGCGCCGGGTGGGGTTGCGCCCGTATTTTGCCGAGGTGGCGGGGTTGTCGGTCAATTGGGCCGCCGGCCTGGCCTGGTTCATCACCCTGGCAGTCTGCACCGTGCTGGTGCTCAAGGGCGGCGTTCAGATTTTCTTTGTCAGCCTGCCTGGCTGGTTTGTGGCGGCCCTGCTGTATCTGGGCCTGAGCTTCGTTGTCCAGCGCCGGTCCACGTCCCGGAATTGAACTCACCCCATGTCAACATTCGCCAAAATCCTCTCTTGGTCCGCCCTCTTGGCCGCGCTGCTGGGGGCGCTATTGTTCTTCACGGGCAGGCTCCCCCACGGCCAGCTCAACCACTGGCTGCTGGGGGCCTCGTTGCTCTGGTTCGCCACCGCCCCGCTCTGGATGGAGCGCGGGCGCCCTTGATCTGACACCCTGCTTTCACCCGCACCCAATGAAAAAACTCCTGCCCGTCTTTGGCCTGGTCACCGCCGGTCTGCTGCTGCTCTGGGGCTGTCGCACCCCGGAGGTTTCCCGGACCGGTTCGCTTCAACCGGTGGAACTGCGTTGCGAATATTTGGCGAATCCGGTGGGGCTGGACGAACCGGCGCCTCGCCTGGGCTGGCATTTGGTGGGCCAGGGGCGGAGGGTGGCACAGTCTGCCTACCGCGTGCTGGTGGCCAGCACCCCGGAGCTGCTGGCGGCGGGGCAGGGCGATTTGTGGGACAGCGGCAGGGTTGCCACCAACCAGACCGCGCAGGTGGTTTACCGGGGGCGTCCGCTGGTCTCCCGTCAGGTTTGTCACTGGCAGGTGCGGGTCTGGGATCAGGCGGGGCAGGGGCCGGTCGCCAGCCCGGTGGCGCGGTGGGCGATGGGGTTGCTGCAGCCCCTGGACTGGCAGGCGCAGTTCATCAGTTATCGCGACTCGGTTCCGCTGCACACCAACCGCAGCAGCCTTTTTCTGCCGCCTGCGCGGCACTACCGCACCGAGTTCGCGGTGGCCAAGCCGGTCAAGCGGGCCACGCTCTACGCCACCGCCCTGGGCCTCTACGAGGCCCACCTGAACGGGGCGCGGGTGGGCGATGCCTGGTTCACGCCGGGCTGGCCGGATTATCACCAGCGCCTCTATTACCAGGCGTATGATGTGACCCGCCTGGTGGGGACCGGCCAGAATGCCCTGGGACTGGTGGTGGCGGATGGCTGGTACAGCGGCTATGTCGGCTACGGCTTGCTGGTGGGCTACGGCCCCAATCATGTGGGACGTTATATCTACGGCAAAACCCCGTCCGTGATGGCCCAGTTGGAGATCGAGTTTGCGGATGGCTCACGGCAGGTCACGGCCACGGATCCCACCTGGAAGGTCACCGGTGAGGGGCCGATCCGGGAGGCGGATCTGCTGATGGGCGAGGCGTATGATGCGCGTTTGGAGATGCCCGGCTGGAATCGGGCGCGCTTCGATGACCGTGCGTGGGCCAATGCCATCCCGGCGGCGGCCAACGGTTCAACCAAAGCGAAGTTTTTTGACGGTGGCGGCAGCCGGGAGGTGGAGCTGGGCTTTGTGCGGCCGGCCCGCCTGCAGGCCTATCCCGGTCCTCCGGTGCGGGCCATTCAGGAGATCAAGCCGGTGGGCATCACCTCCCCGGCCCCCGGTAAGTGGATCTTCAACCTGGGCCAGAACTTTGCCGGCACCGTGAGGTTGAAAGTCAAGGCCCCGGCCGGCACGCGCCTTCAGCTCCGTTACGGGGAGATGGTTCACCCGGATGGGCGGCTGATGACCGAGAATTTGCGCAAGGCCCGCGCCACGGACTTTTACACGTGCAGCGGCCAGGCCCAGGGTGAGACCTGGACCCCGGCGTTCACCTTCCACGGCTTCCAGTATGTGGAGCTGACGGGCTTGCCCACCCAGCCGGGGCTGGACGCCATCACCGGCCTGGTCCTGCATTCAGACACCCCGCTCGCCAGCAATTTTGAGTGCTCCGATCCCATGGTGAACCGCCTGTTCCATAACATCGTCTGGACCCAGCGGGCCAACTTCCTGGAGCTGCCCACGGATTGTCCGCAGCGCGACGAGCGCCTGGGTTGGATGGGCGACGCGCAGATTTACGCCCGGACGGCCACTTGGAATGCCGACGTGGCGGCCTTTTACAGCAAATGGCTCACCGAGGTCGTGGAGGCGCAATTGCCCAGCGGGGCCTACCCGGACTACGCCCCCTGGCCGTTCCAGCACGGCAAGGCCTATGCCACCGCCTGGACTGACGCTGGCATCATCGTGCCCCATACGGTGTGGCAGGTGTACGGCGATACCCGCCTGCTGGAGCGCATGTGGCCCTCCATGACCCGTTTCATGGACTGGCGCCAGAAGGTTTCCCCGGACCGGCGCGGTCGCAAGCTGGCGGACGCCAACACCTGGGGTGACTGGCTGAACGTCAAGGAGCAGACCCCGCTGGAGTTCATTGACGCGGCCTATTTCAAATGGGATGCCGGCCTGATGGCCCGCATGGCGCGTGCTTTGGGCCGATCTGAGGATGCGACGATGTATGCGCGGTTGGAGCAGGAAGTCGCCCGCCAGTTCGCGCTGGATTACCTGCTGGGCAATGGCCTTCTCAAGGTCGATACCCAGACGGCTTACGCCCTGGCCATCTCTTTTGGCCTGCTGCCGGAGGCTGAGGTTCCGGCCGCCGCCCGGCGGTTGGCGGAGAAAATTGCGCAGAACGGTTACCGCATGGCCACCGGCTTTCTCGGCACCAAGCCGCTGCTCCCGGCGCTGACGGCTGGCGGTCAGCACGACCTGGCGGCCCGGCTCCTCCAGAGCCGCAAGTTTCCCTCCTGGGGCTTCGAGGTGGAGAACGGCGCCACCACCATCTGGGAGCGCTGGGACAGCTTCACGCGCGACCACGGCTTCAACGGCTCGGGTGGCGACCAGAACGCGGCCATGAACTCTTTTGCCCACTACTCGTTTGGCGCGGTCTGCGAGTGGATGTTCAACTCCCTGGCCGGGATGGAGACCGACGGCCCCGGGTTTCAGCGGTTGGTGATCCGCCCCCGTCCCCCCACGCCGGGCAGCAACCCGGATCAGCCCCCGATCTTTTGGGTCAAGGCCTCCTACCAATCCCCTAACGGCCCGGTGCGGACGGAGTGGCGGCGTGACGGTCGGCGGTTTGAGCTGCTGGTGGTGGTTCCGCCCAATGTTCAGGCCCTCATTCACCTGCCGGCGAGCGCCCAGGCGGTGATCACCGAGGGTGGCCAGGCGCTGGAGCAGTCGGTCGGCCTGCGACTGGTTTCACGCGGGGCGGGGGAAGCGGTCTTGGAGGTCGGTTCGGGCCGGTACCGGTTCATGGTCTCCGACTTGCCCTGAGGTATGAAAAAACAAGGCGGGGTAAATCACAGATAAACGCAGATGCACACGGATAAGAACCAAAGATTGCGCCGCCATCGGCTTCAGGCTCGAAAGTCGTTTGCCTCACTGGCTGCCGATCTTACGGGATACCACTTATGATCACACGGTTCACCATCTCCAATTTCAAGCGACTCGAATCTGCCACGCTGGAACTCGGCAACGCCGTGGTGCTCATCGGGCCGAACAACTCCGGCAAAACATCCGCCTTGCAGGCTGTGACGCTGTGGGATGTCGGCTGGCGGCGTTGGGCGGAAAAGCGTGACGACAGTGCTGCCAGCGAGCGCAAGGGTGTCACCATCAACCGCCGGGATTTGTATCCCATTCCCATCCCGAGTGCGCGGCTGCTCTGGAACGATCTTCATACTCAGGACACCAAGACGGAAGACGGAAAGCAGAGAACTGAGAAAATCCATATCACGCTGACGGCCGAGGGCGTCCACGAAGACAAACCGTGGACTTGCGCGATGGAGTTTTACTACGCGAACGAGGAATCGTTTTATTGCCGGTTGAAGGACGCTCCAGATGGGAAAGTGCCGGAGGGTGCTCGGCGGCACTCCATCGTCTTCCTTCCGCCGATGTCCGGACTCACCGAGCGGGAACACCGCAAGGAGAGTGGTGAAATCAGCGTGCTCATCGGGGAGGGCCGCACGGCTGAGGTCCTCCGGAACCTGTGCTGGCAACTCTCCTCCCGCGGGGATAAAACCGCGTGGAAGGCACTCGTCGAGCATATCCGCAGCCTCTTCCATATCACCCTGCTCGAACCGATCTACATCAGGGAGCGCGCCGAACTTTCCCTTGGCTATCGCGAGAAGTCGGGCGTTGAACTCGACCTGTCATCCTCCGGACGAGGATGCCAGCAGGTTCTTCTCTTGCTCAGCTACATGCTCGCCAATCCGGGTGCCATCCTGCTGCTGGATGAGCCGGACGCTCACTTGGAAATCCTCCGCCAGCGCGATGTCTATAATCTCCTCACCGACATTGCCGCCCAGCAACGCTCGCAGATCATCGCGGCCAGCCATTCTGAAATCGTGCTTCAGGAGGCCGCCGGGCGTGACGTGGTCATGGCCTTCGTGGGCAAACCCCACCGCATTGACACCCGTTCCCGCAGTCAGGTGAAGAAGGCGCTCGACAGCATCCGCATGGCCGACTACTACCTCGCTGAACAAAAAGGCTGGATGCTCTATCTCGAAGGTTCGACCGACCTTGCCATCCTTCGTCGTCTCGCCGCTCGCATCGGACATCCTGCCGCAGAGATTCTTCATGACTCTGTGCCGGTGATCTACCTGGGTGCAAACCAACCGCAGGAAGCCCGCCAACATTACCAGGGCTTGCGCGAGGCCAAATCCGACCTCGTCGGCTTCGCCCTGTTTGACCGGCTTGAAAAAGAGCTGCAAACCGGCTCGCAACTCACCGAGTGCATGTGGGCGCGGCGTGAAATTGAAAACTACCTCGTCACGCCCTCCAGCTTGCGCGCCTTTGTCCAGATGGGACTTCGCAGCGACGACCTGATTGAAGGAGCCGAACGCAAAACCCGGGTCGCCATTCTGGATGCTTGCGTCGGCGAACTCGTCAACGCCTTGCGCCTCATCAACAAACCCGACCCCTGGGGGCCCGACATCAAAGTGACGGATGACTTTCTCGACCCCCTCTTTAAGCTGTTCTATGAACGCTTGGGCACGCCGCAGAGAACCTTCAAGCG